>NZ_CAJPGY010000004.1:0-301530 GCF_905339915.1 Burkholderia sp. BCC1985 | reverse complement strand
CCAGGCGGACGTGATCGTGTCGTCGACGAAGATCGGCGCGCTGCTGCTCGCCGATGCGGTGCACAGCCGCTACATCGTGCCGTTCGTCAACGACATGCTGTCGACCCGCGGCCGCACGCCACGGCGTGAGCTTGCCGTCCGCCACGTCCTGAATGACCTTGAATCGGTCCAGCTCGCGCATCGTCATCGTGATCCGCTCCGTTGCAGCCATCGCAGCCTCCGGCGCCGGACACCCGGCGGCCGGACAGCTTACGCGGCCCGAAAGCGGACATTTCAATCTAGCCACTACAATCCAGTCATATCGATAATCGGCATTATGTCAAATATAATATCTCCGTCTGCATTGGCACCATCCAACCGCTGACCAGCACGAGCGGCACGGCGACGCGAGCAGGAACGCCATCGACGTCATCACGATCGACCTGAATTGTGCGGTGGCCGCGTCGATCACCGCCTGCTCGCAGTCGCACGCCGAGCGCGGCTAGATCGCGTGCGTACGGCTCGATCAGGTTCGCGTTCTTCGCCGTCTGGCCAACCACCGTGATCATCCCGACCTTGAAGTGCACGTCGTTCGGCATGGTCGTCAGTGCGAACAGCGGAATTGTCCAGCTTTCGTGCAGCGCGGCGAGCGCCACGAAGGCTACGAGCACCGTCCGCCCGACGAGCAGGTAGAGCGAAATGCCAAGGGCCGCAAAGCCCTGCTGCGAGTGGCTCAGCTCTCTGAAACCTCCAGAAAAACGCCCCAAAAAGTACGTTCACTGCAGCATGCCCATGGATCGAAGTTGTTTGGATATTTCGGCCCTCAGTTTCTGCCCCTCCTTTAAGTGAAAAAGACTAAAATCGACAGTTAAACCCGCATTCGTTGTTTTCTGCATGCAGGACTTGTTCTTTTCGGCACACGGGGAAAGGATGCTGTATGCCCCTTCAACATTTTTTACTAAATCCTTGAGAGAAACATTGCGTTGTTTTGCTATATTTTCCAGGAAGGAAATCATGGAGTCTTCCGCATGAATTGGAATTCTCTCTTTCCCTTCATAGGTCGTATAGCTTGAAAAAACATGATAACGACCTTCAAATTTTAGAACGCCCGCGTTGTTGGCGAAACTCTTTGCGTGACGTTCCACTGTCACATCCCCAGGAACCTGGTGGTTGTGAAGATATGCCCAGATAGCATGGTAGGAAAGCGGATTATTCGGATCGAACAGTGCAATTGGGTCCTGGGCCGCAGCTAGACCAACAGGGTCAATCCATGCCAGCGCATTGGGGGCATATTGATGCAGATTTCCCCCGCCTACAAGCCGAAGAGGGTCCTCGCTTACAAATTGCCCAAGCCAAGCATCATAGTATCGGTTCCGGTTGTAATGGAGACCGGTTTCCTCGTCAAAATACTGTCCTTGAAACCGCAGCGGCTGGTCAAATCGGGGCTTCATTCCAAGACTGACATTACCCCACGCCCCGTAACGCCCAATCCAGGAAACCATTCCCGATTGCTCGGCAAGCTGGGTCGCCGCCCCATTCGGATCTGTATAGAAGAACACATGCTGCGTCTCGCATCTGGGCGTCGAGGCAAGTGGCTCCGTAGGTTGCTGATCGCCTCCGTCGACATTTAATGCTTGTTTCAGGTGCGCGCATCGAATTCCCGCGAGCGGCCGAAAGGTTCCCGGATAGTACACCCACTCTCTCGCGTCCTGGTATTCGCCAGCTGGCTCTGGCAACATGCCAGCCGAGACCTCCGCGCCCTTCAAGTCCGCGTCGACCGCTGCGTCTGCCAGCAAGCTGCGAGCGCCCGCATTGCCGCGCGCAATCTCCGCCACCAGCGCATCGCCTTCCCAGAAAAAACAGCAGGTACGCGCCCCATTGGTCCAACCGGGAGCTACGCCATTCCGTGCCCCAAGGTGGCGCTGGATCTGCGTGACCTTCCGGGTGCGCCGGTGGAAGACGTCGTACTCGTAACGCGTGTGGATGCGCAAATTTCCGATGACTGGGGTTACCGCCGAGCGCACCATCAACGATTCAATTAGCAGCCCGTCGCTATCCCAGCGCAACAGCAGGTCCTCTTGCGCGTCCTGCTTACGCAAGAGGTTGCCGATCGAGTCGAATGTGTAATGGCAACCATCATACTCACCCTCGCGGAACCATGTATCAGTTTGCAACTCCCTGTCAAATAAGGCGGTCCGACTTCCCTCGCTGCCCTGATGGATCCGTGTCTTCAATAAATCGCCCGCCGGATCGTACAGGAACCGGTGCAGCACGCCAGTCGGATCGAGGTGGCCAGTCAGCTTGCCCACCGGGTCGTACTCGAAGCGTTCAGTTCCGAGTCGGGAGTCCCTTTTTTCGGTCATTTGGCCGTTGGCGTCATAGGCGTATTCCGTGGCAAACACGACGCCGGTGCCGGCCAGCAGCGCTTGCCGGGCCAATTGTCCATCCGGCGTGTAGGTCAACTCGCGCCGCAGGACCTCATTCAAGTGTTCGACGCGGACCCGTCCGAGGGTATCGCGTTCGATTGTGACCGGCGCCGCATCGTCGATTTGAATCGAGGCGACCGCACCGAGCGCGTCGTAGCCATAGCGCACGATGTGTGTGACTGTTTCGCGGCCCGTTTCGAGCTGCGTGCGTCGCTCGATGCGCCGGCCAGCCGCGTCGTACCGGTAGGTAATCGCGAAGTCGTCACCCTGCTGCTCTTCAACGAGACGGCCTGCGTCGTCGTAACGCAGTTCGACACGGCTGTCCGGATTTGCCGCGATGATTAACTTGCCACGTCGATCGTACGAGAATGTTTCGGTGCGGGTACCGTCGGGTTGCCGAGGGTCCGGCACTTGCTTTTGCAAGATGCGTCCAAGCGTGTCCGTCTGGTAGACAATCGCTTGCCCCAGTGGGTCGATGCTGCGCCGCAGTTCGCCGAGCGGGCCGTACTCGTAGCGTCTCGGTTGGCCCCAGTAATCGACTTCCTCGACAATTCTACCCAACCCGTCGCGCTTGAGTTCGTAGAGTTCGCCGCGCTCGTTGACCACACCGACTAGTTGTTCCTCGGTATCGCGGCGGAATTCGACGACGTTTCCGTCAGGCGTCTGTCTCATGCTTACCTGCCCCAGCGCCGAATAGGTCAATTGGGTCACATTGCCGGCCGGATCACGATAGCGCACCAGATTGCCATCGGCATCATAGGCACAGTGGGCCTCGCGCCCGCCTGGTTCGATGGCGCGTGTCAGATTGCTGTTGCGGTCGTATTCGTAACGACTCACCTGCCCGAGCGCGTTGACGATCTTCACCAGGTTTCCACGCGCGTCGTGCGTGTACTCTGTGCGATGTCCGAGCGCATCCGTCAGCACCGCAAGATGGCCATCCCGGTCGTAACCGAAGCGCATCACCACACCGCCTGGCCCGGTATGCCCGATGAGCTGGCCGTAGTGGTCGTATTCGTAACAGTGGACGTTGGCTGGCGATGGCGCCGTCTGAGTCAGCAGGTTGCCTCGTTTGTCCCACGTATAGCGCCATTGCCCGCCCCCGGGCTCCGTCCCCCACACCTGCCTGTGGTCGCCGTTGTACTCGACGCGCAGTACACTCCCACCCGGCAGGGTCTGCATGAGCAGATTGCCGTAGGTGTCGTATTCCCACCTGGTGGTGCGTCGCGCCGGATCGGTTTTCGCGTTGGTGCGCCCTTGCGCGTCGTACTGGTAACTCGTCACGCCGCCCAGCGGATCAATCTCCGCTACCGGCATCCCGCGCTCGTTCATCTGCATGATCGTCGTATGTCCGAGCGAATTGGTGACGCGCGTTTCCATGCGGGCGCGATCGTAGGCGAAGCGATATTCGAACAGGCCATTGTCACCCCATGCATGATCGACACGCCACATACCGTCGTCACCCTGCTGGTAGCTGTAGTAAAACGACACGCCCCGCGCGCTCGTGTGGCTCACCATCCGATGTCCGGCCGCGTATTCGAAATGATGCGGATGCACCATCGCGTCTATAGCTGCTACCAGATTGCGCTCGCGATCATGCTCGTAGCTCACGAGTGGATGCGCGTTTCCGTCTGCGTCGATCAGCGTCAGTGACGTCAACAACCCGGCACGCAGGCCGCCGCCTATCCCGCATTCGATCAGGCGCTCAGTCTGTCCATCACGTGTCCATTCGACGAGACGCACGAGCCCCCCATACACGTCACGCTCGAATACCCACGCATTGCCGTTGAGATCTGCCATGCGATCAATCGGCAGCGTGAGCCGCGAATCGCCATCGAGCGCCGCAGCGGCGTCTCGCCAACGGGAAGGCAGCACGAAGCCGTATTCGATTCCCTCGCGCGTGCGCAGCACCATCCGTCCATCGTCGGCATACACTGCATGCCCGTGCTGCCAGTCATAGGTACGTGCCGGCCAGCCGTCGTCAGCTGGTACAACGTTGAACGCGGTCGTGTGATCCGGAAAATGCGCGACCGCACCGATTCCGTCTTCGTTGCGCATTAGCTCGATCCGGATATCGGCCGGCGTCTGCCAGCCGACGCCCACCGCGCCCGCATAGCTATCATGACTCGCGTAATAGCGGTCCCACACGATCGGCAGCCGGCCGGACACTGTAAAGTCGCTCTGCTGCACGACCACTTCGCCTGTCGTTACGTCCACCGGTTCCGCTTTCAACACTTTGCATCGCAAGAACCCCGACTTCAAATGCAGCCTGTCCGCCAGCGCCTTCGCCCACTTCGATCCCTGAAATGCCTTGAACAAACCCTTCGCCGCAGCGGCCATATTCATGATCGGCGGCCCGCCCACAAAAACCGGCCTCCCTGCCGGAATCGGCAACATCGCCGAACTCGGCATCGACGGATAAGTCCGATCCGTATGCGCGCTGTTATGCGGAGGCGGCTCCATCCCGACCGACCAGCAACTCAACGCCTCCAACGCCATGTACGACATCGGATCGTTGTTGGCGAGCACCGTCTTGCTGCCCATGAACGATTCCCCGTCGTTCGACGGTTCAACCTCCTCGGGCGGCGGAGCAAACGATTCTCCAAGCGGGAAATGCAACCCCGGTACGTGATACGCATGCGTCCCGGCCGTGGCCCGCATCATCCCGTTCACAAAAATCGGCCTGCCGCTACTTCCTCCCGACCCGACGTTCGAACCAAGATCATCGCTTATGCGGTTCTTGATCTGGTTGGCCTCTTTCGCCAGCCGCATCCCCTCAGCGACGTTGGGGTCGTCCTTGAAGTCCGGCAGCTTGCCGCCACCCATCAAGTCATTGATCTGCCGGTTCGCCTCATCGGCCAGATGCGCCAGCTTCTCCACATCTTCGGGATGGTCTTCGATGTATTCGGTCACCTTCTCCTGCACGATGATCATTGCTATGCAGCCGACCACGGCTTTTGCGGCTTGAACGTACTCACGCAGATCGAGCATGAACCCGACATGAGGGTGCGGCAGGAACACAGGTGGCGTACCGGGTGTGACCAGTACCGAATGAACGTCGACGCCAACGACTGGATCGAGATGCTTGACGGCCGGGAGTGCCACGATTTCAGCCCTCGTTCACGCTCAGCGCCCACCACGCAACGCCGCGACTTTCTCGCTCAACGCGTTGCGCCGCCGGTCCCGAGCACCCAGCTGCGACACCATCCACTCGACGACCATCGACAGATTGCTGTTCGCCCGCATCGGCTCGTCGATCATCAATCCCGCATCGAGCGCATTGAATCCGGCCTCCAGCGCATGTTCGCGCTCCCCTGCCCGCTCCCAGCACACGGCGCTCATCCGCCACGCCTCGACCGTCATCAGTCCATCCTTCGCCGCCGTGGTCGACGCGACCGCACGCTCGTAGCAATAAGCTGAGTGCGCATAGTCCTTATGCGTCAAATGCACGCTCGCCTCGCCGAACAATCCGTTCGCGACGAGCTTGTGTCCGGCCGGATGCCCTGCCTCAACTGCGCGCATCCCGCTGCTGGCCGCGCTCCGATACGCGTCGATCGCCCGCTCCCGATCCCGCCACTTCAGATACGCCGCCCCCGCAATGAGATGCACGACAACGCACTGATCGAACCACTGCTCGCGCTCAGCAACCTTCAGCGCAGCCGCGCGCACTTCCTCCAGCCGAGTCGGATTGCCGCGTTCGATGATCTCGGTCAGCAACACGAAATGCCGTCGAAATTCACCGCTCGGCCCGCGCTCGCCCGACTCCGCCAGCAACTCACGTGCCACGCTCGCCATCGAATACTTGCCGTGCACGACCCGCACCGCGGCACGATGCCGTTGCATCAACGCAGCAAACGGCGCGATCTCAGTACGCGGCACGACAAAACGCACGCGCTCGGCAAGCTGCGGCGCGACCGCGATAATCGACAGCAAATCGTCGATCCATCGTACCCATGCCGCGTCATCCCGCACTTTCGCCGGCTCCAGCACGAAAACCATCGCCGGAAAAATATCCGGGTGGTGGTGCATCAGGCTGTCCGCAACCGCGAACAGATACAGCACCGGATTCTTGCCATCGTCATACGGAGGCTGCCAGTCTGCACGTACGCCCTGCGCGGCGGCCCCCTCGCGCCGGCTGTCGTAGAACGCAATAAGCTCGTCCGTCAACGCCCTTGCATAGCCCGCTTCATTGACGAACGACGCGCGCATCGTCCTTACCGCACACGACGTCTCATCCTGAACCTGGAAATACAGCCGCACGAGCTCCGCATCCTTTTCGTCGGTCTGCCAGATCATCAATCGCGCATCGCGATCCTTCGCAAAACGCATCCAGTCCGTGTGCGCATCCATGAACCTGCGTTCCACCGGATTGGTCGGCTGCCAGTTCTGCATTCGTGCGAGCCTCCGTTATGGATTCAGTTTCAGGATCGTGCCTTCGACCGTGTGCTCGCCCGTGGCCGACGACGTGACCGTCGTTCCGCGCACGCTATGGCTTTGGGAGCCGGTCGATGCGACGTTGACGCCCTGGATCGTGATCGTGCCGTCGCGCTTCATCACGATGCTGGACATCCCGCAGACGAGCGAAAGCTGATCGCCGGCGTTGACGGTGACCTGATGCTGCACGTTCGTCGTCTGGTTCGCGCCGACGTTGACGGTGTGTTCGCCGCCGACCGTGTGCGTATGGGCGTTCGCAATCGTCGATGTACGTGCACCGATTTCCTCGGTATGCGACGACGCAACCAGCGTCTTCATGTCCTGCGAAGTCGTTTGATACATCTGTCCGACATTCAGCGTCTTGCCTTCGCCGATCGTTTCAGTCTTGGCTTTCGCAACCGTCTCGGTATGTATTCCACCAATGGTCGCGTCGCGATTCGCGGCGATCGTCACGGTTTCGTTCTTGCCGACCGTTCGCGTGCGATTCCCCCCCACCCCATGCGTCTCATCCACCCCGATCTGCGCGACCCGGTTCTTGCCGATATTCACCGTCTCGTCCTGCCCGACACTCCGTTGCCGGTTGTTCTTCACCTGCATCGTCTCGTCGTTTCCGACCGTATGCGTGTGGTTGTTCCCGACGGACAGCGAATGATCGACCTCCGTCTCCGCATCGAAATTGCGCTCAGCGTGCATCCACAGTTGCTCGGCGCCCTTCTTGTCCTCGAACCGGAACGCGTTCGCATGGTCGGTTGTCCCGCCGGGCGACGAGCGCGACAGCAACCCGCTCTGCGTCGCACTGCCCGGTAACCCCCACGGCGGCATCTTCTCGCCGTTGTAAACCCGCCCCGTCACGATCGGCTCATCCGGATCACCATTAAGAAAATCGACAACGACCTCATCGCCGACGCGCGGGATCTGCACGCCACCGAATCCACCGCCCGCCCAAGGGCTCGACACCCGCACCCAGCACGACGAATCCTGGTCGCTCTGCCCATACCGGTCCCAGCGAAACTGCAGCTTCACGCGCCCGTACTGGTCGGTCCAGATCTCCTCGCCGGGCGGTCCGACAACGGTTGCCGTCTGCGGCCCGTTCGTCCGCGGGCGCGGCGTTTCACGCGGCGATCGATAAGGCAGGCTCGACGGCTGCACGAGCATCGTCGTTCGATGCACGACAGCCTCCGCGCCCTGATCGCTCGCATACGCGTTCTCCTGGAAACGGTATCGACACCGCACGATCAGGTACTCGCGGTTCTGATCGGCGCGCGGACAATGTGCAAGCGTGAACAGATACCCGGGCGCGGCACCGCGCACGTCGGTATCCGCACTCGCCCGCTCATGCTCGGCCTGCTGCTCCTCGAGTCTCACGCGGCTGTAATGCGCACCAGGCGCATCGTCGCGATACCCGCCCGGCCATTCGAACGACGCAAAACTGTCGTGATCATGCCCACGCGGATCGACCTTCTGCGACGAAAGATCCGCACGCGGTTTCGTATAGTCGTAGTCGGCGGTCTGATGCTTGCCGACGCTCACCTCCTGCGCGGGCAGCCAGCCGTCGACGTGCTCCTCGTCGGCGATCGCGGTGCGATCCTGCGCGATGTACGGGATCGTTTCGTAGCCGGGCAACGCGACGTGCGACGACATCGCATCGCACAGCACGAGCGTATGACTGTCGGCCGCGTGCCGGAAATAAAAATAGATGCCCTCGAACTCCATCAATCGCATCACGAACGCGGTGTCGGTCTCGTTGTACTGCACGCAGAACTCGCGCGGCACGTACGCATCGGTGAGCTTGTTCTCGATGGGGAAACCGTAAGGCGCGAGCACCTCCCGCACGATGTCGGGCACGGTGCGATTCTGGAAAATTCGGCAATCGGAGCGGCGCGTCGCAAGCCACAGCCACGGCCGCACGATCAGCTCGTAGCCATAGTGCCGCTCGGCGCGCCGGCCGCCGAGCATCGCGCGCGCGACGATGCCGTTCAAGTAACGCGTCGCCAGGTCCTGCTGCTCGATCCGCACGGTCACGGGCTTGCCGAGCATGTCCTTCAGCGACAGGCTATGGCTGTCCGCCAGCGCGTCGATCCGGAATTCGAACAGGCGGCCGAGTTCGTCGCTGCCGTCGAGCGTATGGAATTTCAGGTCGTCGCCGTGCAGGCTGTCGAGTGTGAATACGCGATTCACGTCGTTCCCTCCTCGTCGAACCGGTAAGCGAATTCGCCGCCGGCCGCGCTCACCTCGATCGAAGCCAGCGCGCGGCCTTCGAGCGTGGCCTCGAGGATCGCGCGGCCGATGCGCGGCATCACGGTATGCGTGAGGATCGCGTCGACCATGCGGCCGCCGGATTCGATCGTCCGGCAGCGCTCGACGATCAGCGCGGTCGCCGAATCGGTGCAGCGCAGCCGGATGCCGTGATGCAGATCGATCCGCTTCTCGAAGCGCCGCAACTGCAACTCGACGATGCGTGCGAGCGTCGCATCGGTCAGCGGGTAGTACGGCACGACGGTCAGCCGGCCGAGCAGCGCGGCGGGGAACACGTCGAGCAGCGGCGCGCGCAGCGCATCGGCAAGCGTCTGCATGTCGGGCAGGCGCTCGGGGTCGCGGCACAGCTGCATCACGCGATCGGCGCCGACGTTCGACGTCAGCAGGATCACGGTATGCCGGAAGTCGATGTCGCGCCCTTCGCCATCTTCCATCCAGCCCTTGTCGAACACCTGGAAGAACATCTCGTGCACGTCGCGGTGCGCCTTCTCGATCTCGTCGAGCAGCACGACGCTGTACGGCCGCCGGCGCACGGCCTCGGTGAGCACCCCGCCCTGCCCGTAGCCGACGTAGCCGGGCGGCGCGCCCTTCAGCGTCGATACCGTGTGCGCCTCCTGGAACTCGCTCATGTTGATCGTGATCGCGTTGCGCTCGCCGCCATACAGCGTGTCGGCCAGCGCGAGCGCGGTCTCGGTCTTGCCGACGCCGGACGGCCCGCACAGCAGGAACACGCCGTGCGGTTTGGTCGGGTCGTCGAGCTTCGCACGTGCGGTCTGAATCCGTTGGGCGATCAGTTCGACCGCATGGTGCTGGCCGACGACACGTTCGCCGAGCGTTTCGGCGAGCTTGAGCACGGCCTGCGTCTCGTCGCGCACCATCCGGCCGAGCGGGATGCCGGTCCAGTCGGCGACGACGGCGGCGACCGCATGCGTGTCGACGGCGGGCAGCACGAGCGGTGCGTCGCCTTGCATCTCGGCCAGCGCCTGCTGCGCGGCTGTGAGGCGCGACAGGACATCGGCGCGTGCGTCGCTGGTGAGCGCGCGCGACGGCGCGTCGTCGAGCAGCGCGGCGCGCGATTCGACGATCGAGGCCAATGCGTCGCGCTCGGCTTGCCAGCGCGTATCGAGCCGATCGAGTTCCGCCTGCACGGCGGCAAGCTCGGCATCGATCGCGTCGCGCCGCGCGGTGTCGCCGCTGCCGAGCGCGCACTCGCGCGCGATCCGTTCCCGCTCGACGCGCAGGCCGTCGATGCGTCGGCGCGCGTCCTCGATCGGCGCGGGCACCGCGTGCTGGCTGACGGCGACGCGCGCGCAGGCCGTGTCGAGCAGGCTGATCGCCTTGTCCGGCAACTGCCGCGCGGGAATATACCGATGCGACAACGTCACGGCGGCCTGCAGCGCATCGTCGAGCATCAGCACGCGGTGGTGGGCTTCGAGTTTCGCGGCGAGGCCGCGCAGCATCGTCACGGCGGCGGCCTCCTCGGGTTCGAGAACATGCACGAGCTGGAAGCGCCGCGTCAGCGCGGGATCCTTCTCGATGTACTGCTTGTACTCGGACCAGGTGGTCGCGCCGATGGTGCGCAGCAGGCCGCGCGCGAGCGCCGGTTTCAGCAGGTTCGCGGCGTCGCCGGTGCCGGCCGCCCCGCCCGCGCCGACGAGCGTATGGACTTCGTCGATGAAAAGGATCGTCGGCCGCTCGGACGACATCGCTTCGTCGATCACGCCGCGCAGGCGGGTCTCGAATTCACCCTTCACGCTCGCGCCGGCCTGCAGCAGCCCGATGTCGAGCAGGCACAGCGCGACGTCTCGCAGAGACGGCGGCACGTCGCCGGCGGCGATGCGCAGCGCAAAGCCTTCCGCGACAGCGGTCTTGCCGACGCCGGCCTCGCCGACCAGCAGCGGGTTGTTCTGCCGGCGCCGCAGCAGGATGTCGACGATCTGGCGGATCTCCGCGTCGCGGCCGACGACGGGGTCGATCTCGCCTGCCCGCGCTCGGGCGGTCAGGTCGACGGCGAAGCGCGCCAGGGCCGAGCCTTCCGCGGCTGGCACACCGCGCATCGCGGCGGCGTCGGCGCCGGCGTCAAGGCCCGAGTCGCCACGCGCAGCCGGTTGCGCCTCGGGCGAACCGTCGACGATCGATGCAAGTTCGTCGGCGAGCACGTCGGGCACGATGCGCTCGAACTCGCGTGCGATCGCGTACAACACGTTGCGCAACTGCGGCGTCTTCAGGATCGCGAGCAGCAGGACCGCGCCGCGAATCCGCGTCGCGTCGTATTTCAAGGTCGCATAGACCCACGCACGCTCGACCGCGTCGTCGATGTGCACGGACAGGTCCGACACCGATCCCGCGCCACGCGGCAGCCGATCGAGCGACGCGACGAGGCCGCGCTCGATCGCGGCCTCGTCGATCTCGAACCGGCGCAGCACGCGCTGCAGGTCGCCGTCGGGCCGCTGCAGGAGCTGCTTGAACCAGTGCGCGAGTTCCACGTACGGATTGCCGCGCAGCCGGCAGAATCCGGTCGCCTGCTCGAGCGTCTCGTAGAGGAGCGGGTCGAGCTTTCCGAACAGGTTGACGCGGCCGATATCGGACATGACGGTTCCCGTTTAGGCGGTTTCGCGATGAGGAGCGGCGCCGGTGCGCGGCGGGCCGCCACGGCGCGCGTCGTAACGGACGACGAGATCGCGCGCGGGCCCCGCGTCGAGCCGTTGCCCGAGCCACGCGGTACGGCCGAGGCCCTGCGGCACGCCGAGCGCGATCGCGGGCACCGCGTCGGCCGCCAGTTCGAGCTGGACGTCCCAGTCGAACTCGATGCCGACGTATTCGCGCACCCAGTGCGCGAGCTGCCGCGCGTGCGGGCCGCCCGGCAGGAAGCGCCGGTACGCGTCGAGCGATAGCGGCCCGAGCACGATCCGGAAATGGGATTGCGCGTCGCGCACCGCGATGCCGAGCGCGACGCCGCCGACGCGCAGGGTCGGCCGCGTCGCACGGATCACGCAGCGCTGCGAGCGCTCGATCGCGACCCAGCGCGGCACGTGCTCGACGATGCGCGCGTCGACGCCGAAATGGCGTCGCAGGATCTGCACGAGCCCTTCCGGGTTGCGCGTGTGCCGCACGAGATGACCCGCGTGGAAATAAAGCGCATGCGGCGCGAGCGTGTCGGCGGCCGTGCGTTCCGCATCCGCCTGCGCGGCCGGCCTGTCGTCATGCGCGGTGCGCCCGATGAGGCTCGCGACATACGCGTCGAACCGTGCGAGCCCGGGACGATCGAGGCTCACCGTCGGTTGCGCGTCGGCCCATGCGCGGTAGAACAGCAGGATCAGCCGGTGATGAAACAGGTCCGCGAACGCGGCGAAGGTCGGGTCGTCGTGCTGGGCCGCGCGCTCGTGCGCGTATTCGGTCAGGTGGGTCGGCAGCGGACCGTTCGGTCCGAACAATCCGAAACCGTGGATCGCGATGCGCGGCCGCGTGGCGCCGCCGTCCCCGTCGTATCCGTCGTATGCGCCGGCCACCATCGACGACGCGAACGCAAGCGACGGCTGTTGCCCGAGCCGCACCGGTTCGTCGCGCGGCCGCGCGGCATGGCCGAGCGGTGCGCGGCCGGACGACAGCGCGTCGAGCCAGCGCAACGCCTGGAACAGGTCGTAACCATGCGGCGCGGCGCGTAGTCGCGCCCACCACGCATCGCGGCGGGCGGATTCGACGGCCGATCGAGCGCCGGGCGGCGTGCCGTGTTTCATATCGCTGGCCGTCTGCCGATGCGCGCAGGCCAGTGCGCGAGCGTGCCGCGCTGCACGCTGGTCAGCACGCATTCGGCGAACGCATTGATCGAAACATGCCGCGCGAAGAACTGTTCGAGCACCGCGCCGAGCAGGAACGGGCTGTCGCCGGAGAACGCATGATCGTCGACGGTCACGTCGACCTGCACGCCGCGTCCGAACATCAGCGGGCCGAGCGCCGGCAGCCGCCGGAACACCGGCGAGAACGCGACGCGCCGCACGCCGTCGATCTGCCGGCGCATCGCGGCATCGGCCGGGTCGGCGTGCAGGCCGAGCAGCTCGCGCAGCGCATGCGCGCCCTCGTCGTCGTCGAGATCGGTCAGCGTCTGGCGGGCGAGCCCGAGATGGCGAACGAGCCGCCAGGCCGTCTGTGCGTCGGCGATCGGCGGGCGCGGCCGCGACGGGCCGCGAATCGCGACGATGCGCTCGACGGGCGCCGAGATGCGCAGCGTGAATGCGTTCGCGTCGCCCGGCGGCGGCAGCAGCGCGAGATCGCGGTTCGTGCACAGCGTGTCGACGGACAGGTAGCGCATCGTCTCGTCGTACGGCGCGCACTGGCTGTCGACGAGCGATACGTAGGTTTCGCTGCCGACGTAGCCGGTGCGCGTGCCGTTCGCGCGTGCCTGCGCGGACACCAGCCGAGGCTCGCGCCGCACCGTGTAGTACGCGCCGTAGTTGCCGTCGTCGCGCGCGAACGACGCATGGAACGGCCGGAATTCGCGCGACCGGCCATCGTCGCGCTGCTCGCTCGCAAGCCGCTGCACGGCATAGACCTCGTGATCGAGCGGCCGGCTGCGGTCGACGACGACATGATGCTCGCGCGCGCCCGGCTGCAACAGGATGCGGTCGCCGCGACGTGCGAACAGGTTCACGGCCGGTGTACAGTTCAGCGCCAGATGCGGCGCATCGACAGCTGCCTCGAGCGCGGCGTCGTGGCGATCGAACAGCACGGTCAGCTCGCATTCGTCGCCGGTGGCGCGCGCGAGCGCGGCGCGCAGCCCGCCGATGCTGAAGAACAGGAAGCGCGCCGGAAACGCGAAATACTCACGCAGCAGCCGGTAGCCGTGGAAGCTGCGCCCGTCGTCGGGCAGGATCGCCTGCGCCGGATCGAAGCCCTCATGGACGATCGCATCGGCGTCGAGCGTGTGCAGCCACCTCGGCGGCTGCCCCGGGTCGTGGCAGACGGCGCCGAGCGAGTGCGCGGCGATCAGTTCGAGCAGGTGCAGCGCGTCGCGTTCCGGGCCCGCGAGATGAAAGGTCAGCCGCTCGAGCGGCAGTTGCGACAGCCTTGCGCCGCCGCGCGCCTTGAGCCGGATGCGCAGCGCGCCGCGCACGTCCTGGCGTGCCGGCACGGCGCCGCGCGGCAGCCACGACGGCGCGCCGGTGACGGCCGCATCGGTCAGCTCGAGCGGCCACAGCGTCAAGTCGTGCGCGGTACGGAATTCGCACGCGGTCTGCTCGGACGCGGCGGCCCGCGCGCGCAGCGCGGTGCCGGCCGGCAGCCGCCAGCCCTGCGCGACGCTGCCTTCGTTCAGCATCGGCGCGAACCGAACGATCGCCATCGACGGCAACGGCGCCAGATAGCCCGGATACACGGCGTCCAGCAGCGCCTGCGTGAAGCGCGGAAACTCGGCATCCATCTTCAGCTGCACGCGCGCGGTGAGGAAGCTGAAGCCTTCGAGCAGCCGTTCGACGTACGGATCGGGCGGCCCCGATTCGGTGAGCCGCAGCCGCGCGGCGACCTTCGGAAACTGCTGCGCGAATTCGTCGCCGAGCTCGCGCAGGTATGCGAGTTCGCGGTTGTAGTAGTCGAGCAGGCGCGTATCCATCGTGTCAGTTTCCCGCCGCCGGCCGCAGCGACATCGCGCCCGTCTCGAGATCGAGGTCGGAGCGCAGCACGAATTCGACCGGATGCGGGATCGACCACAGCGTGCCGCGAATCTCGAACAGCAGCACGTTGTGACGCCGTTCGCCGGCGCGCCCGTCCGATGCATCGGCGACGCTGCGAACCTCGACGCTGTCCGGCGCGATGCGCGGCTCGAAGCGCACGATCGCGTCGCGGATCGACGCCTCGACCGACATGCGCTCGACGCCCGACATCGGCTTGCCGACGAGCGGCCGCATCCCGTAGTTGAGCACCGAGGCCTGCGCATGCGCGAACGCGGCCCAGTCGACGAAGCCGTCCTCGGCGTTGCGCGTATTGAGCAGCCACGCGAGATCGCGCAGCACGGCCGCGCGCAGGCGCTCGGCGCCGATCCCTTGCGTGCCGGGCGGATCGGCCGTGCGCTGCGGCGCGTCGTCGGTCAGCCGGTCGAGCAGCGCGGGCTGCAGCCGGTCGCGCACACCGGCGTGCCGGCCGGCGCGGGCTTGCGGGTCGTCCATCGTCATCGCTCCACCGTCACATCTCGGTGTTTTCCTTGATGTTCCAGCCGACCGACACCTCGGCGCCCTTGCCGCCGTTGTCGTTCTGCTGCCAGTACTGCTTCTTCACCTTCGCGGCCTGGAAGCCGTAGTGCATCATCAGCCGGTCGGCCGCGTCGCCAGGGTCGATGCCCGCGACCTGCGCGGACGTGACGAGCACTTCCTGCAGCGTCACGCGCATGAACTCGACCTGCGTGCCGCCGGTCTTGCACGCGGAGATCTCGACCTTCGGCAAGTGCTTGCCGCTCGCGCAGTTCTTGACGATCGCCGGCGCGCCCTTGTCCATGTACGCAGCCACGACGAGATCGTTGAAACTCGCCTTGCCCGCGTTGCCGCCGCTGCCGCTCGCCATCGCGCCCGGCTGGCTCGCGCCCCACGTGAACGATTCGATGTCGGTCCAGCCCTTGTGCTGCGCGTCCGCCGATTCGCCGGTCACGCCGTCCACCTTCATAAACATTGCCACGCCCATTGCCGTCTCCGTTTCGGTGCGAAATCAGGTTGAATGCCGGGTTGAATGCCGTATCGAATGCGCGTGCCGCTCACTCGTTCGCCGCCTTCGCCGATGGCAGGCGCGAGATGAGCCGCAGCGACACGGTGAGCCCTTCGAGCTGGTAATGCGGTCGCAGGAAGAATTTCGACGTGTAGTAGCCGGGGTTGTCCTCGACCTCGTCGACGACCACCTGCGCGGCGGCCAGCGGCTTGCGCGCCTTGGTTTCCTGGGACGAGTTCACGGGGTCGCCGTCGACGTAGTTCATGATCCAGTCGTTGAGCCAGCGCTCCATGTCGTCGCGCTCGCGGAACGAGCCGATCTTGTCGCGCACGATGCATTTCAGGTAGTGCGCGAAGCGGCAGCACGCGAACAGATAAGGCAGGCGGCCGGACAACCGCGCGTTCGCGGTCGCGTCCGGGTCGTGATATTCGGCCGGCTGGTACAGGGACTGCGCGCCGATGAACGCCGCGAAATCCGAGTTCTTCCGGTGCACGAACGGCATGAAGCCGTTCTTCGCGAGCTCGGCCTCGCGGCGGTCGCTGATCGCGATCTCGGTCGGGCATTTCTGGTCGACGCCGCCGTCGTCGGTCGGGAACGTGTGGCTCGGCAGCCCTTCGACGGCCCCGCCCGACTCGACGCCGCGAATCGACGAGCACCAGCCGTACAGCTTGAACGAGCGGTTGATGTTCGCGGCCATCGCGTAAGCCGAGTTCGCCCACGTGTAGCGGTCGTGATTCGCGGCGTCGGTGTCTTCCTCGAAGTCGAATTCGTCGACCGGATTGGTGCGTGCGCCATACGGCAGCCGCGCGAGAAAACGCGGCATCGCGAGGCCGACGTAGCGCGAATCCTCCGACTGTCGCAGGCTGCGCCAGCCCGCGTATTCGGTGTTCTGGAAGATCTTGGTGAGGTCGCGCGGATTCGACAGCTCCTGCCACGAATCCATCTGCATCAGTTCCGGCGACGCGCCCGCGATGAACGGCGCGTGCGCGGCCGCCGCGATCTTCGACAGCTCGCCGAGCATCTCGACGTCCGGCGGGCTGTGATTGAAGTAGAAGTCGCCGACGAGGCAGCCGAACGGCTCGCCGCCGAACTGCCCGTATTCCTCCTCGTAGATCTTGCGGAACAGCGGGCTCTGGTCCCACGCGACGCCCTTGTAGCGCTTGAGCATCCGCGCGACCTCGTTGCGCGACGCCGGCAAGGCCTTGATCTTCAGCAGCTCGTCGGTCTCGGTGTGCGTGACGAGGTAATGCAGGCCGCGCCATGCGCCTTCGAGCGTCTGGAATTCGTCGTGATGCAGGATCTGGTTGATCTGTTCGGACAGCTTCCGGTCGATCTCCGCAATGATCTGCTTCACGCTGCCGTATGCGTCGGTCGTCATGCCGACCGTATGTTCGAGCGCCTGCTGCGCGAGCGTGCGCACTGCGCGCTCGACCGACTCGCGCGCCTCGGCGGTCTTCGGCTTGAACTCCTTCTGCAGCAGCGCGGCGAACTCGCCGTGCGCGACGGCCGGCGGCGCGGCGTCGCGGGTGTTGCGAGTTTCTGCGCGGGACTGGACGGGGTCATTCATCGCGGGCCTCCGGTTGGGTCGCGTCGCCGGCCTGCGCGTCGGCGCGCGGTTCGCGCACGAGCGTCTTCAGCAGGTCGGGATCGTTGATCGCGCGCTCGATCAGCTGCTCGGCGCCGTGCTTGCCGTCCATGTACGACAGCAGGTTCGACAGCTCGGTGCGCGCCTCCAGCAGCCGGCGCAGCGCGTCGACGTTGCGCGCGATCGCCGCCGGCGAGAAATCGTCGATCTGCTCGAACGTCATGTCGACGTTGAGCATCCCTTCGCCCGTCAGCGTGTTGGGCACCTGGAACGCGAGGCGCGGCGCGACCGACTTCATCCGCTCGTCGAAGTTGTCGACGTCGATCTCGAGGAACTTGCGCTCCGGTAAATCCGGCAGCGGCTCGGCACGCTTGCCCGCCAGGTCCGCGATGACGCCCATCACGAACGGCAGCTGCACCTTGCGCTCGGCGCCGTAGGTCTCGACGTCGTACTCGATCTGCACGCGCGGCGCCCGATTGCGCGCGATGAACTTCTGTCCGCTGCCTGCCGCCTTGGTTCTGTCCGTCATCGTCCGCTCCTTCACATCGATCAGATTGCGTGTACGTCGCCGCCGCCGGGCGGCTTGCCTCATTCGCTCCGCTCGCCGCTCAGCAGGTCCAGCTTCGGCAAACTCTCCGGAGCGAGGTCCCGGATGATTTCGTAGAAGTCGAGCGCGAGCAGCCGCTGCGCGCGCCGCAGCAGCAGCGGCGCCGGGTGGCTCGGCTCGTGCAGTTCGAAATAGCGGCACATCTTGTCGAGGCCGAGCCGCACGTCGTCGCGGCTCGCGACCTCGGCATCGCGCCAGGCCTCTCCGTGCGGCAACGCGGCCGGCGCGGACGCGGCGTGCGCGGCGCCGGATGCGGCCGGCGTTGCCGGAATCGAACCGTCCGCCGGCCGTGCCGCTTGCAGCGGTGCCGGCTCCGGCATTTCGCGCACGATGCGTTGCAACGCCTTTTCCGTGTCGCTCGCATCGGGCGACCATTCGCTGCCGAGCCGGTCCGTGACGTGCGTGCGGATCGCTTCCAGCGCACCCAGCACCGCGCGCACCGCGTCGATCGGCGCACGGCCGTCGTCGCGTGCGGTCGACAGCGCGGCGACCAGGCCGTCGCGGCTGCCTGCGGCCGGGTCGCCCGTATCGTCGCGGCCGTCGAGCGCGCGTTCGGCGTCGCGCACGCTCGGGCCGCCGTCGAACAGCGGCTGGCGCCGCGCCGCGCGCGCGCATTCGTGCGCGCCGGCGACATCGGCGAGCGCGTTCATTCGCAATGTCGGATCCGGTTCGCCATCGGCGTCGAGGCGCGGATGCAGGTCGTCCCACCAGCGCTCGATCAGGCCGGCGACGACCGCGAGCCCGTCCGCGTAGCCCGGAATGCCGTGCTGCTCGGTCCAGCTGCGCGCGAGATACGCGGCGACACGCAAGTCCTTCGTCCGCTCGCCCAGCGCGAGTGCGAGGCGCTCGACCGCGCGCCAGTCGGGCGTCTCGGCCGGAATCACGGTGTCGCCGTATTGCTGCTCGGCGCGCGGTGTCGCCCGCGCCTGAAGCTGCAGGTAGTCGGCGTCGTATTCGAGGTTCGGACCGCACGGGGCTTCGGGCGAGACCGCCGCCAGCAACCGGCCGATCAACCCGGCGCGCGGCGTCGCGGCCGGCAAACCGGGCGACGGCGAGGACAATGCGGCGGCGGCCGGCGCCGCCTGGCTGACGTCATTCGAATGCATAGTCGATGTTGACCGGTTTGCTGCCGAAGTCGATCGCCACGGTGCGGTGCAACGGCGGCAGCGAGCCGTTGCGGATCTCGATCTGATAGACGCCCGGTGTCAGCGACACCGAGCGCAGCGGCGGGCTCGCGCCGCGCCGTGCGCCGTTCACGTACACGTCGCCCCACGGACGCACGTTGAAACGGACCTGGACGGTCTCCTGTTTCGGCGGGCGCTGCTCGACGGCCGGCGCGTTGATCGCCGCGACGGCTGTCGCCGCTTCCGATGGCGATGGCGACGCCGGCGCGGGCACCGGTGCTGGCACCGGTGCGGCCGACGGCGACGCAGCAGCCTCCGACGGCGGCACGTTGACGACGCGCTCGGATGCGTCGAGGCTGCCGGCCGGCGCGATGGTCGCGCTCGAACCCGCTTGCGACGGCGTGACGCCCGCGATGTCCTTGGCGGTCGTCGCGACCTGCGGCGCGGAAACGGCAGCCACCGCGGCGGGCGTGCTGGCCGGCGCGGCGGCCAGCGATGGCGGCGGCACCTGCGCGGACGATCCGCCCGGCATGCTCGACGGCGGCACGACGATCGGCGTCGGGCCACGCTGCGCGAGCATCGCATCCGACGCGCCGGCCGAGGACGCGACGCCGGCCGGCGGCTGGCTTGCGCCGGCTTCCGGTTCGCCCGCGACTTTCGCGGGACGCGACAGATAGGTCGCGGCGATGCCGACGACGATCAGTGCTGCCAGCGCGCCACCCACGTAGGTCTTCGTGCGCCGGTTGCCCGCCGCGATGAACGATGGGCGGCGCGGCGGGTGGATCGGAGGCGCTGCGCCCGGCGAGGGCGTGGATGTGGAGGCGCCAGCAGCGCCAGCAGCGCCAGCAGCGCCAGCAATCGGCAGTGCCGTTCCGTTCAGGTTCCCTGTATCCGTTGCACGGCCTTGCCCACTGTCCGCCCCGGCGCTTGCCGATCGCATGCCGGCATCGCCATGCATTTCGGTCTTCGAAGCCAACTGGTCGTCGTGTGACGCTTCCTTTGCATGCTTCTCATCATCGTCACTTCCATCGGACAGCCCCGTTTTCGCGGAGGGCGACAACGCCTGCGATACGGATGACGAAGCAGTTGAAGAAGCGGACGACGCCTGTGAAGCCAGCGCTCCCGCAGCCGCACCCGAAACGCCGGAAGCAGCCTTCCCTGCTCCGCCGCCCCCGGCATCGGCCGCCGGCGACACAACGGCCGCACCATACCCGCCGCCCGGCCGGTCGAGATCGCGCAACCCGAGTTCCGCCGCGAACGCCGCGACCGACTCCGGCCGATCCGGGATCCGCAACTGCAACGCATGATCGATCGCCGCGAGGAACGCCGGGCTGTACACCTCGCCGGCCGGCAACTCGCGCGACGCGAGCGGCCGGTACGTGTCCTTGATGCTGCGCACGACGGCCGCGGGCGGCAGTTCACCGGTGATCAACGCGTGCATCACCGCGCCGAGCGCGTAGAGATCGGTCCATGGCCCCTGGCTGAACGCGGGGTCGTCGGTGTATTGCTCGATCGGCGCGTAGCCGGGCTTGATCATCATCGCGCCGTCGTCGACGAGATCGCCGATCCGCTTGCGCGCCGCGCCGAAGTCGAGCAGGATCGCGCTGCCGTTCGGGCGGATCAGCACGTTGTCGAGCGCAACGTCGCGATGGAAGCACTGCGCGCGATGCAGCGTGTCGAGCGCGCCGAGCAGCGCGCCGACGATGTTGCGCAATTGCGTCTCGCTCATCCGCACACCGCCGTCGAGCAGCTGCTTGAGCGTGCGCCCCTCGTAGAACGGCATCACCATGTATGCGGTGCCGTGGCTCTCCCAGAAGTGCAGCACCTTCACGAGTCCCGGATGGTCGAATTGCGCGAGCAGGCGCGCCTCGTTGAGGAACGCGCCGCGTCCCGCGTCGAACGCCTGGGCGAACCGTTCGGAGCGCAGCGACACCGTGTAGTCGCCGCCGCGCGTCGCGAGCATCGACGGCATGTATTCCTTGATCGCGACCGCGCGCCGCAACGTGCGGTCGAACGCGCGATAGACGATGCCGAAACCGCCGATGCCCAGCACCTCGTCGAGCTGCAGCTCGCCCAGGCGATGACCGAGCGGCAGCGGCCGCACCGTGAATTCGGGTGCGTCGCCGCGGGTCGCCGTGTCGTGCTCGTTGTCTCTCGATGAAGGGTCCTTCATGTCTACCTCGCGATACCGCATCCGTATTGCTTGCGTTGCCTGCCTCCGACCGCCGGCCGGCACCGTCAGCGACCGCCGAACAGTGTCAGGAACAGCGCGTTGTCGGGCGCGCCCGTATGCGCATGCGTGCGCAGCGGCGAGCCGTCGGCGCGATTGGTCCACCAGAAGCTCGTCCCGCCGTGCGGATCGAAATAGCCGGACAGCCCGGGCCATGCGGCGAGCGCCGGCCGCTCCGGCAGCGTCGCCGTGATCCCGTCTACCACGTCCGCTGTCCGCCCGTCGCCCGGTGCGAGCCGCACGCGGTCGAGCGTCTCCTCGAGATCGACCGTCGCGCGCGCATGCCGGATCGCGTCGAGCAGTGCATGGCCGATCTGCCAGTAGAACGCGTCGGCGGCGTCCGGCAGCCCGCTCCAGTAATCGGCCGCCGGCATCGCCAGCGTGACGATCACCGGGTAGTAACGCCCGACGCGGTCGCAGCTCGGCGCGAGACAACCCGCCTGTACGCACGACGCGCCGGCGCCTGCCGGCACCAGGAAATTCCAGACCGGCGCGACCGTGTAGTGGCGCGCGATCTCGTCCGGGCCGCGCTGGCGCATCGCGGCCATCCCCTGCTGAAGCCAGCGTTCCCACCACTGCACGAGCGCATGCGGCAGCCGGCTGTTCACGAAGTCGCCGGCGCCGGGAATCTTTCCGTACCAGGCCGGGGCGTCGCCGTCGGCGCGCGCGAGCGGCGGGAGGCGGCTCATTGCTTCGGAGGGCATGTAAAGGACTCCATCTGGGGCAGCCTGAACGGATTGCGGATACTGCCCGCATTCACCTGCAGCACGAGCGGTTTGCCGTCGACGGTGAAGCGCGCGACCATCTGGTCCGACCCGCGCCCGGCCGACACGGCCGCGCGGTCGAACAGCCGGTGCAGCGCCCACGGCCCGCCCGTCGTGAAGCCGTCGGTCGCGCCGGCCTGCCCCGACACCTGCAGGCGCACCTGGTTGCTGCCGCGCGTGCCCGGCCAGTCGACCGCGCTCTGCACGAGCGGGCCGTGCGCATAACGGACGATCTGGCCGTCGACGTCGAGCACCATCTCCGTGAGCGACGGATCCATTTCGAGCGGCTGGATCTGCACCTTCAATTGCGCGGTGCGTGCGCCGCCGCCGAAATACACGTCGCGAATCACCGCGGCCTTCTCGAACGACGAAAGCATCGCGGCGGCCGCCGGATCGGCGTCCGCATTGCGGTTCGCGAAACGCCACGGGTGCGACGTCGTATCGACGATCGACTGCAGGTTCTTCTGGTAGAAATCGTCCATCAGGCCGCCCGGCGCGAACATCTGCGCGAAATCCGCCGGGGCGACGTCGCGCGACGATCCGCGCGCGAACGGGTAGCGACCCGCGATCGCCTGCCGGCAGAAATCGCCGACGTTCGCGCCGGCCCGCTGCGCGACGCTGCGCTGCTCGACGGTCGCGACGCTGCCGTTCGCGACGTTCGACAGGTCGTCGAGCACTTCACGGAACGGCGTGGGCAGCCGGCCGGCCTGCGCGCGCAGCCGCGCGGGCGCGTCGGACGGCGGCGGCTGGGCGCCGCTGCGCAGCGCATCGTCGGTGGCCGTCAGGTACGTATAGAGCGCGTCGATCGACTTCAGCACCGCGTCGAACGCCTGCGCCTGGTCGCCGCTGCCCGGCGCGAACGCGCGCAGTCCGGCGAAGTGGCTGTCGACCACCTGCTCGGGGCTCGCGGGCGCCGCGGCTGACGGATTCGCGTCGCTCGCGCCCTGCCCCGCGAAGATCTGCGACAGCGAGTTGCGCGCCTCGTCGACCTTGTCCTGCGCGCGCGACGCGAGATTGCGCGCGCCGCCCGGCGCATCGCCGAGCGCCGTGTCGCGCGCGAGCGCGATCATCAGCCGGGTGAGCGGCGAATCCGCCGACGACAGCGTGCGCGCGACCTGGATGCTCTGCGCGAGCGTCGCCGTGCGCTGCAGCTTGAGGTCGGCGAGATAGTCGTCCCAGATCTTCAGATAGTCGTTCAGGTACAGCTGGCGGATGTCGCGCGCCCATGCGGCGGCGTCGTTCGGCCCGGGGATCTCGGACAGCCCGAGATTCAGCACCCATACCTCCTCGCGCCCGTATGCGTCGACCTCGCCCGCGAGGCGCGGCGCGAACGCGTTCCGATAGCCGTTGCGCGTATACAGACCCGGCACGCCTTCCGACAGCGGCTTGCCGCTCTGGCGGCGGAACACGAGCGACGCGTCGGGCCCCACCGCGCGCGCGACGCTGAAATCGAACGCGGACGTCGCCGGCCGCAGCGTGCGCGTGAGCTGGCGATACAGCCGCTGCGAGAATGGCACCTGCCGCAGCCGGTCGCGTACGTCGGCCACGAGCCGCTCGTTCATCGGATACGGCGACACGGCCACCCGGTTGCCGAACAGCGCGGCAAGATGCGCGCGCAGCGCCGAGCGTTCGGCCGGCGAGAAATCGGGCGGCAGCGAGCGCTCCATTTCCAGGTCGACGACGGCCTGCACGAACGCAGGATCGTAATGCGCGCTGTCGTACAGCATCAGGTAGGCCTTCAGCGCCGCATACGCGTAGTCGGTTTCGTCCGGCCGTGCATCGCCCAGCGCGGCCTCCATCCGGCGCGCGGCGATCGGCAGCAGCACGTCGTCGAGCGCGCGCCGGTACACGGCGTCGACGGCCTCGTCGATCTTCTCGCCCTGAAACAGCCCCCAGCGGTACGCGAGCGGTGGATGCGAGCGGTCGACGCCGCCGGCATTCGCAAGCCCGCCGAGCGCATCGAGCACCGGCAGCAGCCGCGCGATGTCGGTCGCATCCGAGAACTTCGCGCCGGCGATCTGCGCATCGACAGCGGGTACCTGCTGCGCGATCCGGTCGAGATACGCGCGATTGTTCGCATAGCTGCGCAGCCAGGCAGCCAGCACGACCACGCTCACGAGCGCGAGCAGCGCATAGCCGGCGATCTGCAACACGCGCCGCTTCTGATGCCAGCGCAGGTCGCTGCCGGCGAGCGCGGCTTCGCGGAAGATGTGCTCCTGCAGCAGCGACTTCAGGAAGAAGCTGCGCCCTGTCGAGCCGACCTGGGCAACCGGCGGCACGCCCTCGATCTTCAGGAAGCGCTTGATGCCGCTCATTACGCGGTCGAACGCGGTGCCTTCCTGCGTGCCGCTCGTCAGGTACACGCCGCGCAGCATCGGCATCGGTTCGAAGCTCGACACGGAAAACACTTCGGCGACGAACTGGCCGAGCATGTCCTGCAAGTCGGCGACCTGCTGCGGCAGCAGGTACGCCATCTCGCGCTGGCGCGCATCGGTCTGCGTCGCGAGCAGTTCGGGCAGCCCGTCGTTCAGCCGCTGGTGCAGCAGCCGGTATTCGCGGTCGAACGCGGCGCGCAGGTCGAAGCCCGGCGCCTCGCTCTGCGCGAGCGGGAACGTGAAGCCCCACACCTGCGCGCATTCCGCGCGGCCGAAGCCGCCGAAATACTCGGCGAAGCCGGCCAGCAGGTCGGCCTTCGTCACGAGCAGGTAGACGGGAAACCGGATGCCGAGCTGGGCGCGCAGCTCGAGCAGCCGCTTGCGCAGCACCATCGCGTGCTGCGTGCGCTCGGCTTCCGACGCGCCGACCAGATCGGCGACGCTGATCGTCAGCATCGCACCGTTCAGCGGCTGGCGCGTGCGGTACTTCTTCAGCAGCTCGACGAAGCCTTTCCACTCGGCTTCGTCGAGTGCGCGGTTGCCTTCATGGGTCGTGTAGCGGCCGGCCGTGTCGATCAGCACCGCGTCGTTCGTGAACCACCAGTCGCAGTGCCGGGTGCCGCCCACGCCGCGAATCGCGGCACGGCCGAACTGCTCGGCCAGCGGAAAACTGAGCCCGGAATTGACGAGCGCGGTCGTCTTGCCCGAGCCGGGCGCACCGATGAACACGTACCACGGGAGCTGGTACAGATACTGGCGCGACATCCGGTCGAACCAGCGCGCCAGCCCCTTGCGCGCGGTGTCCGCCTGCCCGAAGCGGACTTTCTTCAGCAGCGCCGCGGCCTCGTCGAAGCGGCTGCGCAGCTCGTCGAGCTGGGCCTTGGCCGGATCGTCGGGGTTGGCCGGCCCGGGCGCGGCCTCGCGCAACTGGTTCAGCAACTGCGCGTTCAGGCGGCTCGCGTGCCAGCTTCGCCACACCACGCGTGCGCCCCACGCGGCGAACAGCACCGCGATCGTCACCGCGCGCGCCCAGCCGCTCTCGAGCGGCCGAATCTCGGCGAACGCGAACAGCGGCCCGGCGAGCCACACGAAACACGCGAGCACGACGAGACCGGCGAAGGTCCAGATCTCCCGCGACGGCAACGGCCTGACGAAACGTGCGACGGCCTGGTTCATGTCAGTGCGCTCCCTGCGTCGCGCCGACGGCGGCACTGCCGGGCGCCGGCAGCAGCGTGATCTCGACGCGCCGGTTCAGCGCGCGATTCGCGGGCGTATCGTTCGGCGCGACCGGATCGAGCGTGCCGCGCCCCTCGGCCGCGAGTCGCTCCGGATGGTCGAGGCGCGCGGCGATCATGCCGCGCACGGCCTCCGCGCGCTCGCGCGACAGGTCCCAGTTCGACGCGAAGCGTGTCGTATGCACAGGCGTGTCGTCGGTATAGCCGGTCACGCGCACGTTGCCGGGCACCTGGTCGAGCGCATCCGCGACGCGTGCGAGCACCGGCGCGTAACGGTCGATCACCGACGTCGAGCCGGACTTGAACAGCCCGTCGCCGCGCAGCACGATCACGCTGCGATCGGCGTCGTCGCGCACCGACACGAGGCCGGCCGCGATCTCGGGCGCCAGGAACTTCGCGACGCGCGGCGCCGGCGCCGCGCGCGGCGATGCCTGGGCAGGCTGCAGCTTCGGCACGTGCAGCGCGTCGATCGACGCGAACAGCCGGTCCGAATGTCCGGCCAGCGCGATGCGCAGCCCGACGAACGTGCCGAAGCCGATCAGCAGCGCAAGCGCCGCGCAGACCCAGAGCGGCACGATGAAGCGACGCGACACGTCGCGCGTGACGACGTCGCGCCAGTGCGGCGACAGCGCGGGCTCGAATTCGCCGCGCACCGAGCGGATCGTGTGAGCCAGTTGCCAGCGCAGCGCGTCGAGCTCGGCATGACCGTTGTCGAGCACCCGATAGCGGCCCTCGAAGCCGAGCGCGAGACAGAAATACTGCAGCTCCAGCAGGTCGAGGTGCTGGCGCGGCTGCTGGGACAGGCGTTCGAGCAGGTGGAAGAACTTCTCGCCGCCCCAGGTTTCGTTGTGGAACGAGACGAGCAGGCTGTGCGACGACCACACGCTGCCGCCCCACGGCGTCAGCGCGGCTGCTTCGTCGAGCGCCGTGCACAGGCAGTAGCGCGCACCGATGATCGCCTCCGACGGCACGCCGGCTTCCTGCGCGCGCGCCTCGAACTGACGGATCTCGACGACGAGATGCTCGCGCAGCCACGCCGGATTCGGATGATGGACGGTCGAGCGGATCTGGGGCACGAGATTGAGCAGCGGGTTCGCGGCCGCGACGAGCGGGTTCGTGCCGCTCGCGGCCCAGCGTCCCGGGCGCGGCTGCGTGGCCGTCGGCCCGGCCGCACCGGCCGCGGCCGGCGGATGCATGCCGCCCGGATTCGGCGGCACGAATCCGCCTGCGCCGGCGGAAATCGAATCGGAGGAAGAATTCATCGCGCTGCCCCGCCCTCACCCGCGAATCGCCCAGAACTCCATCGAGAGCCCCGGAAATTCGCCGGCGAAATGAAATGCGAGACCGCCGGAGCGCGCCAGCTGCTTCCACAGGTCGCTGCCCTTGTCGATCTCGAAGTACGTATGACCCGCGTGATACGGGATCTGCCGCGGCGCGACCGGCAACTGGCGCATCGTGATGCCCGGCAGCTGCAACTGCACCAGGTCGCGGATCCGCTCGACCGGGCCGAGCTTCGCCTGCGCGGGAAACCGCGCGCGCAGGCTGTCGGCCGGCACGTCCGCGCGCACGGCCAGCACGAAGCCGGCCGTGTCGCGCAGCGCGGGATCGGCGAGCGTCGCGACCCGGATGCCGTTGCCCGCGTCGCGCAGCTCGATCTGGATCGCGTTTTGCTCCAGCACCGTCGACAGCGACCGGCGCAGCTCCGTCATCAATTCGGCGAAGCTCGTGCGCAGGTCGTCGTGCACGTAGACGACGAGCGATTGCGGGCGCCGGCCGGCCGCCGTGAACGTGCTGAGGTCGCATGCGAGCTTCAGCCAGTCGCGGAACAGCGCCTCCGGATGCGTCGCGACGTCCTGCTGCGCGTGCCAGGTCAGCGCCAGGTAGCGGTTCACCAGTTGCAGCAGCAGGAAATCCGCGACTTCCGATACGCCGCCGCGCCCCGGCTCCGACAGTCGCTCAGCCAGCGCGTCGCTGCGCTGCGTCAGCAATCCGTGCAGCTCGCGCGTGTATGCGAGCAACGCCGCATCGCGCTGCGCGACCAGGCGCGGCGGAATGTAGCCGTCGTCGACGAGCAGCCGCGCGTCGGTGCGCCGCTCGACGATCCGCACGACGCCGAGCGCATGCCAGTCGCCGGTCAGCTCGGTGTCGAGCATCAGCCGGACGTTCAGGCGCCCCGTTTGGAGCAGTGCGGGGCCGAGCGCGACCGCGTTCGCATCGGCCACTTCGTATTCGCGCACGACGTAGCGCGCGACGTCCGCGCCGCCGTTACCGCCTGCGTCCACGCCGAACGACACCTCCTCGCCGCCGCCGCGCCACAGCGGCAGTGCGAGCACGACGAGCTGATCCTTCGCATCGGGCGGCACATCGAGCGGCTCGGGCAGATCGTCGGGATGCGTCAGGTCGAACGGCGTGCCGTCGCGCATCACGCCCGCCGCCGCGCGTAGCGCGACCTTGCCGAGCGCGAGCTGCTCCCGGTCGATCTCGAGGGTGTCGAAGCCCCAGTAGAAGCCCTGCAGCGGCAGGCAGCGCAGCGCGACGTAGCGCTCCCAGTGCCGCTCGAGCTGCTGGAAATGCTGCGGCCGAAGGAACATCCCTTCGGTCCACACCACGCGCTGGCGCAGTGCGGCGACGGGCGTCGCGGACGTCGTCGGTTCGGTCATGGGCGCCCCCGCGTGTCGTTCAGCGCGAGACCGCCGTTCCTGACCGCGATCGACAGCTTCAACTCGCCGGGCGACGTCTGCCAGAACTTGTATACGTTCAGCGGCTTCGCGCGCGGCAGCGGCACCGTCAGGCGCCAGCGGTTCTTGTCGAGCATCCGGTATTCGGCGATCACGCCGATCGCGCCGGCCTCGACGTTGCCGCGGTAATGCAGCGTGCGCGACTCGCCCGGGCGCAGGATCACGCGGTCGGTGCCGAGCAGGTCCGCGCCGAGGATATTCTCGGGTTTGTCCTGGAGCGAGAAGAAGTCGGCGCCGTCGAACGCCGATGCCGCGCGCAGCTGGAACACCTTCAGTACGATCGGCGAAGGCTTGCGGTTGAGGTCCGGATTGACGTCGGGCGCCACGTCGACCGTGATCGCATACGGCACCGCGGCGGCACGCTCGGTGGCGCCGCATCCGGGCAACAGCAATGCACATCCCAATACGATGAACCCGCTCGACCGCCAGCGCATATTTCACCCTCGCAGCGCAATAATCCCCCCGTCGATTTCCGTACGCGAAATCGACGCATCGAATTAAAAGGGGACGATTAATTGACCGGTAATTACGTGGCCTGCATATCCTTCCACTCAAATTTCATTCGGCAATTTATTCTGGTAAAAAGACGGGTCAAATCTCCAATTACGGGACGGAATCGAAATTGGGGAGATGGCGATGAATTGATTTCTGTCATTTTGAAAAGGCGTGTTAATCCGGCCGGTTCGCCACGGCGGCCCGGTTCTATTGCATGGACACTTGCTGTATGGACGCTGAACCCAAGCCTGACGGCCGTCGGCGATGGGTGGCGACGCCCTGCGGGTCGTGTCACGCTGTTTGCGTTGCCCGAACGGCAGGCCGGTCTTTACGATCATTGACCGGCGCCGGGCAAACAACTGACGAATCCCAAAAAAGCACAGCGAACTATAGAATCGATTTTATGGATTAACAAGTCGAAAACCCGGAATCGATTTGAGTGGCAACTCGAACGCAATTCCCAAGTTGAAACAAAACGTAACGGCGACATCACCGCCCCTGATTGGCACTAGAATCCAACAGCGCTTGTGCGCCACCTTCCAATAACGCAAATATTTCATTTCAAAATGAAAGGCCGTTCATCGATCGTGATTTTCCTCGGCGCCTTGCTGCTGGGAATCGGCGGATGCAGCACGTCGCCCACGCAGTCGGCGGCGCGCGCCGCGGTCGACAGCGCGCGCGCGGCGTATGGCGCCGGCGACTACGGACGCACGATCGCGATCCTGAGCCGAGCGAAGGAGATCGACGGGGCCGATACCGACACGCAGGTCGCCGCGCACAAGCTGCTCGCGTTCAGCTATTGCGTGACGAACCGCATCGCGCAGTGCCGCGCCGAGTTCTCGAAGATTCTCGACCTCAACCCGCGCTTCGACTTGTCCCCGGCCGAGAAGGGACATCCGGTCTGGGGGCCCGCGTTCGAGTTCGCGCGCCGCAGACATGCGTCGTCGTCCTGACCGAACCGGAATCCCCGCGAGCGTTTCCTTACCGAGCGACGTGTGACATGCAACTGATCGTGATCGAACATGCTGGCGAGCCGGTCGAAAGCGACTCCTACGACGCCGTCGTGTTCCACCCGCCCGGCGGCACCATCGGCCGGGCGACCGACAACCATCTCGTGCTGCGCGACGACACCCGGCAGATTTCCCGGCTGCAGGCCCTGCTGCAGGTCGGTGACGATGCGTGCCTGCTGAAGAACCTGAGCAGCGTGTCGACGATCGAGGTGAACCGCGAGCCCGTCGGCTACGCACAGGAGCGCCCGCTCAATACCGGCGACATCATCCGCATCGGACCCTACGTGCTGCGTGCCGAGCGTGACGACGGACATGACGCGCCGGTCGTCGACATGCCCACCGCTGCTTCCAGCGCGCGCGCCGACCTGCGGGGCACGCCGGGAACCGCCGCACACGCACACGTCGACGCGAAGACGACCGGCAACCGGTTGTGGGGCCTGCTGCAGGATCGCCTCGCTCCGCGCGGCAAAGCAGCGGACACCGGCATGCGATCCGGCACGGCGGCGCGCAGGGAGGCGGCGCAGCCCGCGAGCCGCGCCGCGCCGCCGGTGCCATCGCAACGCGATCTGAATCAGTTATCGACCGACCCGCTCGACTTGTTTGTACCGTCGTCGCCCGATATCGGTGGATCGGGTTCGGCGTCTCCGCCCGAACGCGGCAAGGCGGATCGCGGCGCGTCGTCCGCGACGCAAGCCGATCATGCGCCCGAGTGGACGCAGCACGTGCGTGTGCAACCGGCGACGGCGCATGCCGAGCCACGTCCCATCGACGAGCCCGCACCGCCGGCGAACCGCGTGCCGACGCCCGATGAATTGCTGAACGCGTTCTTCGCAGGCGCCGGACTCGATACCGCCGCCGGGTCGCGTCAATGGTCGGCCGAACAGCTGTACATCGCGGGGCAGTTGCTGGCGCTGTTCGCGAACGGCACGGTCGAGCTGCTGTCGTCGCGCAGCATCCTGAAGCGGGAGGTGAAGGCGCACATGACGATGCTGCTCGATCGCGAGAACAATCCGCTGAAGCTGCTGCCGGACGGCGGCGCCGTGCTGCGCCAGATGTTCGGGCTGCCGCTGCCCGGCTTCATGTCGCCGCAGAGCGCGGTCAGCGACGCGTTCCAGGATCTGCACGCGCACCAGATCGGCATGGTCGCCGGCATGCGCGCCGCGCTGATGGACCTGCTGACGCGCTTTTCGCCGCAACGGCTGCGTGAGCGCGACGATGCGATGCGCTGGTACGAGAAGCGCGTGCCCGCGCTGTACAAGGCGAGGATGTGGGACCGCTACGCGGCGACGCATCGCGACACGGTGTTCGCGATCGAAGACGATTTCGCGTCGGTATTCGGCAAGGCGTTTCTCGCCGCGTACGACGCGGAAGTGGAAAGCTATCGCGGCAGCAGCCGGCATTGAACGGCGAGCGCGTCCTCGGGCTTGTTGAAATCGCGGATCGCCGCGACCGGGCCCGTCACGCTGCGCAACGCGCTTGCGCGACCGTCAATCTTCCGTAGCGGCAGTCGCGGAAGACGCCCGTATCCGCATGACGGTTTGACGCGAGGTGCCGAATTTACGTGCGACCTCGCTGACCGACAGGCCTTTGTCGAGCGAACGCATGACGCGCTCCTGATCGTGGCGCGACAGCGAGGCTGGCCGGCCAGTATGCTGTCCGCGTTCCTGCGCGAACTTCAGGCCGTTCTGGCTGCGTTGGCTTCTCGTCGCGATTTCCATCTGGACGATCGCGCGCAGCGTTTTGACCGCTTGCCGTTCGGGACGGCCTGCGAGATCCACGTTGCCGAGCTCGACGCACAGGACGGAAATTCCTTTGTCGCGACATGCCATCAACGTCGAAAGTACATCGCGCGCGCTGCACCCGAGCGCGGAAAGTTCGAGTACCACCAGAGAATCGCCGGGAGCAACACGCCGCAAGAGACCCTTCAGTTCCGGCCGACCAGCTGCCGCGACGTACGGGTGCACATGTTCGATCGCGGTGCGGCTGAGCACGACGGTGTAACCGGCCTTGTCGAGCTCGAACAACTCCTTTTCCGGATCCTGACGATCGACTGGTTTGTTGAGGTAGAAATAAGTGCGAGCCACGACGGTGTCCTGGAGCGGGCATCAACGACGCGAACGCGCAAGAACGGACAGCAAGTCGTCCAGCGCCACCGGTTTCAGCAGATGCGCATCGAAGCCGGCATTCGTGGCCTCCTTCACGTCGGCCTCCTGGCCAAAGCCGCTGAGCGCGATACAGGTCACCGATCTGAGCGCCGGCGCTTCGCGTAGTTTCGCGATGAACGCCAACCCACCCATGCCCGGCATGCCGATATCGGACAGGACGAGGTCCGGTATCTGGCCGTCGAGCAGGGACAACGCCTCTTCTCCGCTGGTCGCCGTCTGGACGATCGCGCCATCGCTTTCCAGCAGGACCTTGAAGGTTTCGACGGTTGTAGCGTCGTCATCGACCATCAGGATATGCAGACCGTGCAACGATTCCGCCATGGGTCCGCTGGCAGGACTCGTAACTGCGACAGCGCGATGAGTCGGGAGCGTGATAGTGAATGTCGCACCGCGGCCGACACCTTCCGATTCCGCCCGTACCGCGCCGCCATGCAGGCTCACGAGATCCCTGACCAGCGCAAGGCCGATGCCGAGGCCGGCACGGCGTGCGTTCGAGTCCCGGCTTTGCTGGAACATGTCGAAGATGTGCGGCAACAGCGACGGCTCGATGCCGCTGCCGGTATCTGCCACACGCAGCACGGCCTCGGCATGTTCGTTGACCTGCAGCGAGACATCCACCGAACCGCGCTGCGTGAATTTCAGCGCATTGCTGATCAGGTTCCAGACCGTCTGTTCGATCCGCGTGATGTCAGCGTGGATGATGACGGGCGAGCCCGTCATGGTGACGTTGAGCGCGAGGCTGCGCTGGTTCGCTTCGGCCTGAACGGCGTCGGTGACACGACGGACGACCTCGCGCAGGTCGACGGGCGTCCGCACCACCGACAGCTTGCCGGTCCGTACGCGCGAGATATCGAGTAAATCGTCGATGATCTGGGCTTGACCCATCACGGTGCGCCGGATCGTGTCGGTTGCACGCAAGAGGTTCAGGTTCTGCCGCGTTTCCGGCGCGCGCGCAATCAGTTCCGCGCTCGCCGAAATCAGATTGAGCGGATGCTTGAGTTCGTAGGATACCACGGCAAGGAATTCGTCGCGCCGCCGCTGCGTATCCCGCTCGCTGGCTTCTCGGACGAGTTCGGGCTTTGCGGCGCGGGCGGCCGTTGCGGACTCGGCGAATTCCCCGAGGTCACGAGCGATTTTCGCAAATCCGCTCACACCCGGTTCATCCAGACGCGCCAGCACGCCGCTCGCAAAGAAGTGCGTGCCGTCCTTGCGCTGATGCCAGCGCTCCTCCTCGGTGCGCCCATTCAGTCGAGCCTCCGCGAATTCGCGCCGGGCAACGTTATTGACACGGTCCTCCTCGGTCGAAAGGATATCGGCGGACTGCCCGATCATTTCCGCTTCCGTGTACCCGAAGATCCGCTTCGCACCGGCATTCCAGCTCGTGATGAGGCCGTCGTCGTCGAACGTGATGATCGCGTAGTCCTTGGTGCCTTCGGCCACGATACGCATGCGCCGTTCGCCTTCGCGCAGCCGGTCTTCCGCGTGACGACGGTCCGTGATGTCGACGAACGACAGCACCGCGCCGTCGATGCGATCTTCCGTCGTCCGGTAGGGAACGAAGCGCGCGAGATACCAGCGCCCATCGTTGCTCTTCAGCTCCCGCTCGATCAGGCGCAGCGAATCGAACGCCTCCGCTGCATCGTCGGCGAGCTTCGGGTATTCGAGCCGATGCGTGATATCCAGCAACGATCGTCCGATATCGGAAGGAATGATGCTGAAGACATCGGTCGCACGCGGCGTGTAACGCTTGATGCAGATATTGCGATCGACGAAGATCGTGCCGATGTCGTTCGCGGCAATCAGGTTGTGCAAGTCGTCGTTGATCTTGCCGGTTTCCTCCACCTTCGATTTCAGCTCGGCATTGACGGTGGTCAATTCCTCGTTGATCGACTGAAGCTCTTCCTTGCTGGTTTCGAGCTCCTCTGTCGCCGAACGCAGTTCTTCGTTGATGGCCTGAAGTTCTTCGTTGGAGGCCTTCAGCTCTTCCGTCGACGTTTCCGACTGCTCGATGGTCGACTGAAGCTGCTCTTTCGTGCGCTGCAACTCGCGCTCGAGCTGGTTGATGATCGGATCTTTTTGCGCGTCGGCCGTCGACGTTTCCGATCCGCTCATGCTGTCTTCGACTTCATCGAACAACACCAGCACGAAATCCGCATTGGCCTCGGGATCGTGCACGGGACGCGCCGTCATGTTGACGAAATACGAACGTGCCTCGCGCTCTATCCTCACACGTCGCGCTTCCACACTGCGATTCGTGTGCAACGCCTGGTAGATCGCGGTGCGCAGTTCGAGCCGCAGCTCGGGGCGCACCACCGCGATGATGTTGTGAGACGGTTCGCCCCCCGAGTACTGCAGGAAGACCCTGCGCGGTCGGACAAGTGAACGATTTCGGAATCGCGGCTGACGAGCACGCTGGGCGGTGCATGTTGCTCGACAAGACGCTGATGCAAGTCGCCAAAGGAGAGGCGGCGGCGTCCCGGCGGCTGCACCGTCGAAACGATCGGCCGTGCGCTCAGGGTGCTGGAAATCGACGCCGGCACGAGCGTATCGCCGCGCACCGCCACGTTCGCACGGTAGATGCGGTTGCGCTTGTCGATGACGGTGAACATCGAACTGACGCTGTCGGCCGATTCGGAGCTGCCGAGAAACAGCACGCCGCCCGGACGCAGCGCGAAATGAAACATCTTCAGAATTTCAATCTGGGCTTCCCGATCCAGATAAATCAGCAAGTTACGGCAGCAAATCAGATCGAGCCGCGAGAACGGTGGATCGCTCAACACGTTGTGATGCGCAAACAGCATGTGCTCGCGCAGTTCCTTCTTGACCCGATAGTGCGCGGTATCTCTTGTAAAGAACTGGCGTACGCGGCCCGGCGTCACGTCGGCGAGAATCGAATCGGGATAGAGGCCGGCACGCGCGAAGGAGATCGCCCGCTCGTCGATATCGGTCGCGAAGACCTGGAACGAATTGCCCTCGGGCGACTTCAGCGATCGATCCTGCAGCAGCATCGCCAGCGAATAGGCTTCTTCGCCGGTGGCGCATCCGACCGACCATACGCGGACGCGGTCCTGCTCGTCTCGCCCATCGAAGATACCGGGCAGGACATCCCGCTCCAGCACGTCGAATGCCTCCTTGTCGCGGAAGAAGTTCGTGACGCTGATCAGCATGTCCTGCAGCAGCGCCTGGGTTTCCTCCGGGTGCAGGTGGAGGTGGTCGCGGTACGCCTGCAGATCGGTGATGCCGTTGACCTGCATGCGGCGCTCGATCCGTCGCAGAACGGTCGCCCGCTTGTAATGGCGAAAATCGTGCGCGGTGCGCGTGCGCAGGATGATCATGATCTCGCGCAGCGCCCGTTCTGCCGCCTCGTTGCCCAGATCGTAGAGGTGTTCCTCGTTTTCGACCGCCGGCAGATGTATTTCCTTTGCAGTCAGCCACAGGTCCATTAGCCGCTGCGGCATCTCCGCCGCGGTGGCCACGAAGTCGACCATGCCGGTCGCAATCGCGCTGCACGGCATGCTATCGTATTCCGCCTCCGCCGGGTCCTGGGCAAGCGTGATGCCGCCCATCTCCTTGACTCTCGACAGCCCGACGGACCCGTCCGAGCCGGCGCCGGACAGCACGATGCCGATTGCGCGTTCGCGGTGGGCTTCCGCCAGTGTCCGGAAAAACAGATCGATCGCGGCCTTGCGCCCCCCTTCTTCAGGCTGATTGGGGGCGACGCGCAAATAGTCGTCGACCATCGTCAGCACGAGCGAGGGTGCGATCAGATAGACATGATCCGGCTGAATGGGCGTGGCGCTCGTCACCTGGAGCACGGGCATGCTGGTTGCCTTCTGCAGCAGCGAAGCCATGTTGCTTTCGTGATCAGGCGCCAAATGCACGACCACGACAAACGCCATCGACGTGCGCGCCGGCAGCGCTTCGAAAAATTCAAGGAGCGCACTCAACCCGCCCGCCGACGCGCCGATACCGACGATCGGATGATTTGCCTGGCTCGGGAGAGTGTGGCCGCGTCTTTTCGACATCGCTGCTGATCCTTCGGAAGAATAGGTATTCGCGGCCAGGGTCAGGCAGGCTCCTGGCCCGCTTGCACCAAGATGCGCAGTAAACTTCTATTATCCTTCGAGAAGCAGCGACTGCAAGATTTTTGCCGCATGCCGCCATGCCGCGCGCGCCGGGCCGCCGCCCGCCTCTTCCCCCTGCCGCGACGCAGGGTCGCCGCACCGCCCCGGCGAGTATTTTTTCCCGCGGTGGTACGCCCGCCACATCGATCGTCACACATCTCACGTATCCGAAACGGCTGCGCAGACAGTTACCGAAACTGACATCTCCGATGCGCGGGATATTGCAACGAAAAACGGTCATGAATGTGCCTGATGGAAACGTATCCATTGGATTCGGGCTTCGCACATCCACGTCGTTGGCGACAACAGGGAGCACGCGCAGTTTTCGCGCCGCATGCTCAGTCTCAGTGCGCGATCTCGCCGACCATCGGGTCGCGACAAGGTGCCGGCCCCACCGCGTCTCTCCTTGTTCGCTGTCGACAACCGAAGGCGTCGCATTCTCACGCTCGAACGTATCGACGAGCGAGAAATCGCTCTTGCCTGCAGTCGGCGCAGCTGTCCGTAATGCTCAACATACGGACATGTTTACGTCGTGTACTCGCGATCGTCCCTGGCCTATGCTACGTACGGTCCCATCCCGGCTCGGACGAGCTCCTTACAGGGAAATCGCGATGGTTGTTCAAAGGCTTTCGATTCGTGCTGACTTCGGCAAGCTGAAGGTCATCGCGGTCTGGCAATGCCTCGCAAAAAACGGCATGAAAGTGTGTCGTTGGAGAGTTGAAGTCGATCGGACGACCCGCATGGAATCGATGACGGTCGACGTTATCGGCGCCCATCCGATGCGCATCGCCGACCTCGCCGCCATGCTCGGCGACCCGCATCTCGAAATGAGAGTCGCGCCGTTTCATTTGACGGTGATCTCGAATCCGGGAGCCGAGCCTGCATCGGGGGCGGGCGGCGCACGCGACGCGGTCGGTCCATTCGCACGCGTACGCTCAGGTCCGCGGCTGACGCTGGCCGGTGATGTCACGGATCACGTCACGTGCTCCAGGCGAAAATGATCGCGCCAAAGCGCGCGACGTAGTCCCGGTTTGCGGTCGTCACGACCGACACTCAGTGGATCGGTAAAAACGCCTATTTCAAATTCCAGGAGACAAAAATGCTGAGCCCTCACGAATTGGCGGCGCTCATGCTGATCAAGTCGTCGCCAGACCAGATCGACATGGAACGCGAGGAACTCGATACGCTGCTCGAGCAGCAACTCGTCATACTCGAGCGGCTCGCTTCCGGCGTGCGGCGTCCCTCGGTGACGGATGACGGCGAATTACTGCTTCGTGCAGTGATGCGGGCACATTGACCAGCCTTCGCTGACCGACCGGGTCATGGCGGCCAGGCGCGACAGGCGAAAAGCCGTGACGTGGCCAACGTCCGCGCGCCGAGCAGGTGAACATCCACGGTAGTTCATTCAATTCAGGAGATTGTTGATCATGCAAACCCATGAATTGGTTTCCGGCGCGCAGCGCGCCAATCTCGACACTTTTTTCGATCTGGCCGGCACGATGGTCGATGGCGTCGGGAAACTGGCTGAACTCCACGCGCGCTTCACGCGGTCGACGCTGAAGAGCGCGTTGGAGATCGGACAGAACGCGATCGTCAATCCGCAAGACTGGTTGGCGATCCAGAGCGCGACCGTCGCGCCGATGGCCGAGAACGTTCAGTCCTACAGCAGCGAATTCTGGGGAATCGTGTCGTCGGCCCAGACGTCGATGCTCAAGGCCGCGCAGGAGGGAAGCGACACGTATGTTCGTCGTGTCCAGACTTTCGTGGAAAACGCGACGAAACACGCGCCGAGCGGCTCCGAGGCGGCTGTCGCTGCCTTGAACTCCGCGATCGATGCCGCCAACGAGTTTTATCTGACGCTAGGGAAAACCGGGCAGCAGGCGGTCGAAGTCGCGCAAAGCACCGTCGATGTGGCGGCGGCCGCGGTGTCGAAGAGCGCCAGGCGCGCGATCGAGCAGGAGCAGCGCGCGGCGAAACGATAATTTGGCCGGCAGTGCCGCGGCCTGTCGCCGCACATCACGCGACCAAACGGACATTTTCCATCGCGGACCACACCCGGATCGACTGTGCATTTGCGGGCATCTGCGGGGCTTCACGCGCGCTCGTCGGCGTCGGATTCGATCGAGCGTGCCTGTTTGACTTGTCGATTGTTCCGGTCGAAGAACCACGATCGTCCAACTGCTTTTCCCACTCGGCGAGTGCGAAATCGTCCTGCGGACGGCTCGCCGACTGCAACGCCCGACGCACGGCTTCGGTATCGTCGAAGCCTGCATTCCCGAGCCACCGCACCTCCCTCTTGCCCTCGAACATCAGCCTGTCGGGCCGCGAAACCGGCGGCTCGTGCTTCCAAACCTGAAAGCGGTCCCTCGCCGTATCGAATCCACCGCCGCGAACGTTGACTTCGTAGTGGACCGGATGTGTCGGTTTCGGCCAAGTCGTAGCGCCCTCCTGCATTGTCGACGCCGCCGTTGCGGGCGTTGCACGGCATTGCCATGTCGCGGCCCGCAGGCTCGCTCCCCCGCCCGGCCGCCGCGCTGGCGTCGTGATGTGACGGGAGGGGCTGCCGCAAGCGGCATAGCCACGCCGCCGCGGGAATGTCCGTTGCGCTGGCGAACGCGTGTCCCGAAGGAGCATCCGACACGACCAAACCCCACCACGCCGGCGACGACGCGTTGGCCCCAGGCCGGCGCGCCATACATTCGACGCCGCCGCAGGCGTATCACGGCGGCACGCATGCGTATCGTTCGGAGCAGCATGTCGACGATGCGCGACGCGTCCCGCCGATTTGGAAACTCACCCGCGCGAAACGCTGCCCGACAGAGTCGACATTCGCGCCAGCCAGTAGGATCACCATGAACACCACCGACCACCACGGAACCCGCATCATTCGCAAGGAACGTGAAACTGCGCGCGGCCCTGGCCCCGACTTCATGGCCGCCAGTACGCTCGAAGGCGACAAAGTGCTCACCGCGGACGGCGACCACGCCGGCAGGATCAAGGCGATCATGCTCGATGTCGGCTCCGGTCGAGTCGCCTATGCGGTGCTGTCGAGCGGCGGCCTGCTCGGGATTGGCGACAAGCTGCTCGCAATTCCATGGAACGAGCTCACGCTTGACGCTGCACACAAGTGCTTCGTGTTGTCGGTGTCAATCGAACAGGTTCGCAGCGCACCGGGATTCGACAAGGACCATTGGCCGGCTCTGGTCGATCCGCAATGGGCCGGACCGATCCGCGACTACTACAGCAGCGTGCCTCACTGGAGCGTCGATGACGAGTTCGGGTCCGATATGCCTGAAGACGAGCTGGCACCGAATGTTCCTGGGCACGACGGACGCCAGCGCTGACACGCGGCGGTTGCATCGTCGCAGGAGAGCAGCATGGAAACGTGCGCCGTCATCTGGGCCGGATCGTGAGCTGGTCGTGGGCGTGCTGCACGCCATCGACCTGCTTCACCGTATTGACGGCGAGCGTGCGCTGCTGCAGGTCCGGCACACTGCCCGTCAGCACGACGTCGCCGTGGCGCGTCTTCACGTGGATATCGCCTGACGACAGGTTGTCCTTGCCCACGCGTTGCCATCAAGGCCACCCTGAAACATACGTCGTCTGCCGCGTTTCCAATCAGCGTCCGCTTACTGCGTTTCGCTCCGGTGCATCGTCGCCCCCACGGCATTGCGCAGGACCTCCGCGAGTTGCTCGTTCTCATCGATGCGGGCCTGCTCGATTGCAACGTCCTCGGCGTTGCCGCTCTGTCGGGCCCATTTCTGGCGCTCGAGCGCAAAGATCATGCGCTCGTGAACCGCCCGGATCGCCGCCCATATCGTGTCTTCCGCTTTCTGCGCCTGCGCGTCCTCCAGCGAAAGCACGGAGAACGCGTGCCCGGTATGGCACCGATAGCGCAACGGGCGATCGTCGCTCATGCGCCACAACACGCCGTGGCAACTGGGGCATGTGAGCGCGGAGCGTTCGCCGATCGCATCAAGAAGCTGTGGCGTCACGAGGCCGCGCTCCGCAAGCCGGGCCTCTTCGTCCAGATCACGCAACTCTGCCATCTTGTCCTTCTCCTCCACACGGGCACCGTAGACCGCTGCATGAATGGTCCGCGGCAGTTCGTCGGCCCGGGCGATCGCATCGGCGCCCGCTGCGGCAAGCGCGCTGCGCGGCATGGAAGGCGCGTCGCACTCATCGGGGTCCTGAACGATCCCGTAGCCGTCGCGGGCCCGGATTGCGGCCAGTCCGGCTGCGCCGTCGTCCAGATCGCCGCTGAGCACCACGCCGACCACCCCGGCACCGTATTCACGTGCCGCCGATCGAAACAGCGGATCGGCGGCCGGACGGGTGTAGTTTTCGGCAGCGGTATCGAGCAACAAGAAGATCCCGCCGCGTAGAATCATGTGCCGATCCGGCGGCGCGATGTAAATCCTTCCCTGCTGGGGGCGTTCCCCATGCATCGCCTGGCTTGCCAGCAAGGGACCCCATCGCGTCAGCAGCTCCGGCAGGATCGTCCGATGCCGGCCGATGTGCTGCACGATGCAAATCGGCACCGGGAGATCCGCGGCAACGCCCGCCACCAGCGTCCGGAGTACCGAGAGGCCACCGCGGGACGAGGCGATGACAACAATGTCTCGGTGGTTCATGGCACCTCCTATGCGGATGGTGCAGCAAGATTAGTGCCCGATACGGGATGCCGCCGAATGAACCCCGTACGAGCAGGCGGTACGAAGCGCCGACCGACGCTCGAATAGACGACCTCGACGCGGGGACGAATGCATGCAGATGGACGACAGCGGACCGTCGTCCGCTGCCCTCCCGTCACACGCGCATTGAACAGGCGCGCGACTTCACTGAAGGTCGGTCAATGCGGCAAGCAGCATCCCGAAATCCAGCGGTTTGGCGAGATGCGCATCGAATCCGGCGTCTGCGGCAGCGTCGACGTCGTCCTGGCGGTTACGGCCGGTCAACGCGACGACCTTCAGGTTCGCCCACCGGGGGTCGGCCTTGATCCTGCGAAGCAACTCGTAGCCGTCCATGTCCGGTAGCCCGATGTCGGACACGATCGCGTCGATCGGTGTCGTCGGCAGCAGCTCCAGTGCCGAGGCGGCGGTTTCGGCGGTGCTGACCACCGCGCCCGCCAACTCCAGCAGCGCAGTGAGCGACAGCGCCGTCTCCTGGTCATCCTCGACGAGCAGCACGCGCAGGCCGGCGATGCTCCGCTCCGACACGTCACCGCCGGTGGCGGACACCGCGCGCTCGTCCGCCGCGGCCGGCAGCCATACCGTCATCCGCGTGCCTTGCCCCTGACCATCGGAAGCCGCCGAAATCCGGCCGCCGTGCATCTCGACGAGTTGCCGCACGAGCGCCAGACCGATGCCGAGGCCACCGCGAGCCCTGTCGCGCGGCGCCTGCCGAAACATGTCGAATACATGCGGAAGCATCTCGCGATCGATGCCCTGGCCGTTGTCGACGACGTCGACGCGCAGCATCCGCCCTTCGTGCGTCAACTGCACCACGATCTGCCCATGCGGCGGCGTGAACTTCAGCGCATTGGACATCAGGTTCCAGAATATCTGCTCGCATCTCACCGGATCGGCGAGCGCGATGGCCGGACCGGCCGGCAACTCCGTTTTCAGAACCAGCCCGCGCGCGTGCGCGTCGGCCTCGCACGTATCCGCGATCGTGCGCAAGATGGCCGTCAGGTCGACCCGCGATACGTCGAGTGCCAGCTTTCCGGTCTGGATGCGCGACAGGTCGAGCAGGTCGTCGATGATCTGGGCCTGCGCGCGTACGGCCTGGCGGATCGAATCGGCCGCCTCGCGCACGGCGGGAATGTCGCGCGTCTCGGGAAGGCGCGGCAGCATCTCCGACTTGACGCCGATCAGGTTGAGCGGATGTCGCAGCTCGTGCGACAGCACCGCGATGAACTCGTCCTTCAGCTGGTTCGAGCTCAGGGCCTGCTCGCGTGCGGCCTGTTCCCGCGCGAGCGCTTCCCGGTTCGCATCCTCGCTCTGCTTGCGCGACGTCAGATCGCGGACGATCTTCGCGAACCCGCTGAACGAGGTGTCCGAAATCGGCGTGACGACGCCGCTGCAGAAGATGCGGCGCCCGTCCTTGGTGCGGTGCCAGCGCTCGTCGTCGGCGCGCCCTTCCCGGGTCGCGATGTCGCGCTCGCGCGCCGGCACGAGCGCCTGCCGGTCGTTCGGTTCGTAGATCAGCTCCACGTCCTGACCGATCATCTCGTCCTCCGTATAGCCGAAGATGCGTTCGGCGCCGGCATTCCAGCTGACGATCGATCCGTTGTTGTCCTGGATGATGATCGCGTAGTCCTTGGTCGACTGCGCGACCAGCCGCAGGCGTTGCTCGCCCGCGCGTGCCGCTTCTTCCGCGTGGTGCCGGTCGGTGATGTCGATGAGCGTGATCACGGCGCCGTCGATGTGATCGTCCGCGGTGCGATAAGGCAGCAGCCGCATCAGGTACCACCGTCCCGTCTCGCTCTCGATTTCGCGTTCGATCAGGCGCAGCGATTGGAACGACTGGCGGACGTCGTCCGCGAGCGTCGGATATCGCAGCGCGTGCGTAATATGGAACAGCGACCGGCCGAGGTCCGTATCGATCAGGTTGAAGATCGCCGTCGCGTTCGGCGTGAAGCGCTTGACGCGGATTTCCTTGTCGACGAAGACGGTGGCGATTTCGCTCGACGCGATGATGTTGTGAAGGTCGTCGTTCGCCTTTGCCGTGTCCTCGATGCGCGCCTGCATTTCGGCGTTCGCCGTGGTCAGCTCTTCGTTGACCGACTGCAGTTCTTCCTTGCTGCTTTCGAGTTCCTCGCTCGTCGAGCGCAGTTCCTCGTTGATCGCCTGCAGCTCCTCGTTCGACGCCTTCAGTTCCTCGACCGACGTTTCATACTGTTCGATGATCGTCGCCAGTTGCTCGCGGCTGTGCTGCAACTCCTGTTCGAGCTGCGCGAGCACCGGATCCTGTCCGCTCGCTTCCGCCTGATCCTCCTCGGTCATGCGGCCGGCCACCTCGTCGAACACGATCAGCAGGAATTCCGAATTGGCGACCTTGTCGTGAAACGGCCTGACCGTCATGTTGATCCACGACACGCGGGCCTCGTGCGTCCACTTGACGCGCCGCGCCTCGACGCTCGTGCCCGTTTGCAGCGCGCGGAAAATGGCCGTGCGCAAGTCGAGCCGCAGGTCCGGCAGCACCAGCGTCATGATGTTGCTGGACAGCTCCCCGCCGACATGCCGCAGGAATCGCCCGGCGTTGTCCGACAGGTGAACCACGTTGGATTCCTTGTCGATGATGACGCTCGGCGGTGAATACGTTTCCAGCGCACGCTGATGAAGCTCCGAATAGGAGAAGTTGCGCTGGGCCGGGCTGGCCGGAACCCGCATCGGCGGTTGAGGCGCGGAACGCTCGTCCCCGCCGGATTCGACCTGGAAAAGCGGCGGGAAGCCGGTGACCGGTTTCGCGCGATGCGTGACGACGCGCGCCTGGTAGATCCGCCGCTTCTTGTCGACGACCGTAAACAGATCGTCGGCTGCGTCGGCCGATTCCGCGGTGCCGAGGAACAGATAGCCGTTCGGACGCAACGCGAAATGAAACAACTCGAGGATCTGCCGCTGCACCGCGCGCTCCAGGTAGATCAGCACGTTGCGGCACGAGATCAGGTCGAGGTGCGAGAACGGCGGATCGCGCAGCAGGCTGTGGGCGGCGAACAGGATGCGCTCGCGCACGGCCTTGGCAATCACGTAGTGCGCGCCCTCGCGCGTGAAGTAGCGCTGCAGCAGCGGCGCAGGCACGTCCGTCGCGATCGACAGCGGGTAGGAGCCCGTGCGTGCGCGGACGATCGCGGCTTCGTCGATATCGGTGGCAAATACCTGGATCGCCTGGCTCGACATCGACGCCTCGCGTGCCCGCGCGAGCAGCAGCGAGATCGAGTACGCCTCTTCCCCCGTCGCGCATCCGGCCACCCAGACCCGGACCTGCTCCTCGGCGGATTCCGGCGCGAACAACTGGGCGATCACCTCGCGTTCGAGGAAGTCGAAGGCCTCGCGATCGCGGAAAAACTGGGTCACGCCGATCAGCATGTCGGCCAGCAGCGCGTTGGCCTCGTCCGGCGCGGTCCGCAGGAAGTCGCGGTACGCGAGCATGTCGCGCTGGCCGTTCACCTGCATGCGCCGCTCGATACGTCGCAGCACCGTCGCCCGCTTGTACAGCCTGAAATCGTGGCCGGTGCGTACCCGCAGGTGCATCAGGATGTCCGACAGCGCCCGTTCGGGATCATTGGCGCCGGGCCGATCGCCGATTTGCTGCATCTGCGTGAGTTCGAGGGTCTGTTGCTCGATGCGCCGCGCATTCGCCCAGAGGTCCAGCAATTTTTGCGGCATCTCGGCCGCCGGCAGCACGATATCGACGCGCGCCGTCGAGATCGCATGCTGCGGCATCTCCGCGTACTCCGCATCGTCCGGCGTCTGGGCGAGCGTGATGCCGCCCGCCTCCTTGATACGGCTCAAGCCCGCCGCGCCGTCCGAGCCGGTACCGGACAGCACGATGCCGATCGCGCGCGAGTCGTGAGCGTCCGCCAGCGTCCGGAAAAAGTGGTCGATCGAGAGCGCGGCACCTTCGGCGGAGCTCAGCGGGCTACAGCGAAGGCAACCGTCGGACATCTCCAGCTGCATGCCGGGCGCGATCACGTAGATATGGTTTTTTTCGATCGCTACCGTGGTCGTGACCTGATGCACCGGCATACCCGTCGTGTGCTGCAGGACGTTGTCCATATGGCTGACTTGTGCCGGTGCCAAATGGACGATGACCACGAACGCCATGTCCATGCCCGTCGGCGCGCTCTCGAAGAAGGTCTGCAAGGCCGTCGTGCCGCCAGCGGATGCCCCGATGCCCACAACCGGAAACGGCAGATCGCTCTTCACCGTGGTGGACGAGTGTGGCTGCTCCCGATGGGTCGGCTCTTGCCGTGACATTGATTTTCTCCTGATGCTGTAGCTGGACGTCGCCTGTCGGGCGCCAATCGTTGGGGCGTCACATGGATCGGGGCGCAGTTCCGCAACGGGCCGGGCCTGTTCGTGGCCATGCACTCTATCAGGTTGGCAGCCGGCTACCCGAAGCGCGCTCGAAGGCGACCGCACGGGCTCGCGATATCGACCGGTGAAGCCGGTTTCGTCCAAGCGCCTGATGGATATTCGGCAGCCTATTCGTGCTCGCGAGACCTTGCACGGGCGCTCGTGCGTATTGTACGCGGCGATCGAGCCATGAGCCGGCATCCTGACCCCGAATTCATTCGCCGGTCGTCCCGTTGCGCCGCGATACTCGAATTTCCGGAGTCTTATCTCCCTGAAGGCAAACGCGGCGACAGGGACAGCCGATCGACTTGGGATCGGCGGACGGTGTGAAAGTCATGCGCATTGGTGAGTCTTGATCGCAACGCAGCGCCGCCTGCGTTCACGATATGGGTGACGGCCGCACCGGCCCGCGCATGGGCATGCGTCTCGATTCATATCGCGGGAACGTCGAGGCGCCACCCGTGCTCGAGCGCGCTGCCCGTGCCGCCGTACCACTCGCTGACCGCCGGGTTCTTTGCCTTGTCGAGCAACGCTCTGTGAACAGAATGCGCCTGCGCTTGAAAACAAGCCCTAGAAATTGCGTGCCACGCCGACCATGAACATGTCCTGATCCTTGTCGTTGCCGGTTGCGACGCGATTGAAGCGCAAGCTCGCCGCCCAATCGGGCGTGACCTGATACGTCACCTGTGCGCTGAGCAACGCGTTGAGCCTCGTTGTGCTCGAGGCATCGTCCCGATCACGCGACAGGTACGGACCTACGCCTGCCGAAAGCGTCCATTTGCTCCTGATCGGCGCGACGTACCAGATTTGCGCTGCCACGCCTCTGCGGCCGGCGACGCCGTTGTTGCCCTCGTAGATGAAGCTCGCCGAATAGGCCCACGCATTGCCGAGCGGCCGCTTGACTTCGACCATGTAGCCCTTTTCGATCGGCACTTGCGGACGGTTCGTCTGCGACGTTCCGGCCCACACGCCGACCTGCGTCTTGCCGTCCGAAAACGCCGGTCCCGGATCGCCGCCAAAATCCGAGCCGATGCCGAAGAGCACCGCGTCGGAGTTGAATCCGCCGATCATCTGCACGTGGTTGTACTGCACCTTGAGGAAGAAGCGGTCGGGAACGACGTAATACCGCACCGCTGCAGACGCACGCACCCCCCATCGCTTGTCGTTGCGCGGCTGATTGTCGACGTGTGTCGTGTCCATGCTGAAATACGGCCCGGCCGACAATTCGAGCGCGAAGCGATTGCCGAGCGGCCAACGAAACGAACCCAGCGCGGCGAAGCCATCGCGGTGGTGATTCAGCGGATGGCCCTCGTTCAGATACGCGAGATAGACGGAGAAGTAGTCGTTCAGGACGTCGCCGAAGCCGACTTCGTACGCACGCCAATGCATGTCGCCACCCTCGGTCGCGCGTCCGTCGCCATACACCGCATAGACATCGATCTTTCTTTCCGCTGGCTTGAAGCCGGCCGGCGAGCTCGCAGGATTGTCCTCGGCGTGCGCGTGGCCCGCGCCTGCCAGAATGACCAGACCGGCGATCGAGCTGGCGACGACGAAGCGCGCATAGTTGCGACGGCACTGTCCCATTTGGACTCTCCCTGACCTTGGTGACCTCGACTTGGTTCGACACAACGCCATTTGTCGCATCGCCCTTGATGCCGGGCGCTTGAGCATCGGTTCTCCTGCCTGCAGACGATCAAACGCAATCTCCGTCTCGCCGCAGCCACCGTGCAGCACAGATTTACCCGGTTGCTCGTGATGAAGCAATATCGCTCCGTCTTGCAACGAACAATAGGTGTTTGCCTCCTGCAATACCTGCCGATTCGCAAAGGCAGGACCGCCGAACGGTACGCGCGTGGAAATCATATCGATATTCGCCCCGATCCCGATGCGTTCGGCGCGCGTTTCCACGCGATCCATTGTGACGATCAGGATGCCCCGTCAATCGTTGCCGATCCGGAACACCTTCGCTTAACGCCGGCCAAGCAACACGGCGACGTTGCGCTCGGCCAATGCGGCGATCGTGCGCGACGGATTCAGCCCGAGCGCACGCGGGATCGTCGCACCGTCCATCACGTAGAGCCCGTCGTAACCGAATACTTTTCCGTCCGCGTTTACCACGCCGTCCGCGCGCGTGAGCCCCATGTTGCAACCACCGAGCGGATGCGGGGTGATCAGCCTGTGGAAGTCGCTCCACGTCGGAGGGACGAAGGGTTCGCCGCCCGTGGCAGCCGACAGGCGCCGGTGCGTGTCGACCATCGCATCGACCACCGCCTGCGATCGCGTGTACGACCAGTCGAGCCGCAACACGCGACGCCACGGCGCAAACCAGCAGCGACCGAGACGCATGCGCCCGTCTCCCGGATCGATCGCCTGGCCGAACCAGGGCATCATGTTCTCGACCGGGTCGTCGCAATCGAAATGGCGCGCGAAGGCTCGCCAGAACGTGCGCATCGCCGTGCCGTGCGAACGCTGCAGGTGGCGGCGCACGAAATCATGCGCAAGATTGGGCACGCCGCCATCCTCGACGAACAAGGGCTGACCTTCGTCGGCGGTCCCGTCAAGCAAATCGATCGCGGCGGAAATGGTGACGCCGTGCGACGGCGAGATCTTCCGGCTGCCGTAGAAGGCGGGCGTCACGAAGTCGCCGTTGAAGGCCCAGCCCCAGCCGAGCCGCGGCGACAGATTCGGCAGCGTGCGATGCGCGTCGCGACAGCGCAGCAGCAGCTCGGTGCTGCCGATCGATCCGGCGCTGACGATCACCCTGGTCGCCGTGACGGATCCGGGCATGAAACTGCCCGCGGCCGGATCGATGACGTTGAAATGCACGCGCCATCCCTGGCCGAGCGGTTCGAGCTTGTGCACGACGTGCAGCGGCAGGATCGTTGCGCCATGGCGCTCGGCCACGGCCAGATAGTTGAGATCGAGCGTGTTCTTCGCCGACACCTGGCATCCGATGTCGCAATTGCCGCAGTGTACGCACGTGCCTTGCGATACCCCGTGCACGTTGACGTGCCTGACGGAATGCCGGTCGTCGCGCGCGTCGGGCAAGGACGGATCGTAAGTCGACGAAAACGACACGGCGAGCGGCAACTTGCGATACCGATCGCCCCAGCCGCAGGCGTCGGCCGCGTCGCGCAACAAGCGGGTGCGTTCGCTGATCTGGTTGTCGGGCACCTCCTGGACCGACAGCATCCAGCCCACGCGCTGGTAATAAGGCTCGAGCGCCTCGTACGTGATCTCCGGCGGCCAGCCATGCTCGAACGCGTCGGGTTTGGCCTCGACCGAGACGTTGGCGTAGATCAGCGACCCGCCGCCGACGCCCGCGGCAGTCACCACCGACATGTCGGAAAAAACACGCAGGTCGGCCCAGCCGTGGAAGCGTTGCGGGTTCTGCTGGTTCCAGAGCCACGGGTCGGTCTCGTCGCGCGGATACGTCTTCGGCGTCCAGCGCCGGCCACGCTCCAGCACCAGCACCCTCCATCCCGCTTCCGCGAGGCGGCAGGCCGCCACCGCGCCCCCGAAGCCACTGCCGACCACGACGACATCGTATTCAAGCGCGCTCATGACGACGATCTCCTGACGCAGGTGCGCCGCGGTTCCGATACGGACGACCCGAAGCATCCGCGGATTTCCGGCGGCATCGCGAGGCCGGACCGAGCGAAGCCGATGCGGGCAGCCAGGCCGCCTTCGTGTTGGATGACGCGAAACAGTTGCCCGGCAAATTGTTTGGCAACACCCGACATCGTCTTTCCGCGAGCTTGCTCTGTGCACGCGGCGAATTATCGGAAGCCGGATGAAATGTCCTTTGTTTTCATTAGGTTAAGTGCTCATCGCGCAGCCGTGATGCGGGCTGGCACGCCCCATGCGTTTGTAGCTGCGAGCGCAACGAAAACGTGCTCTCTTCCAAAACCGCAGCAAACTTAGGAGATTTATCATGTCCGCACTGATGATCAGCGACCTGTCCCGCGCCCACGAACTCAGCCGCAAGGAAATGGCTTCCGTCCGCGGTGGTAGCGTGTTCCAGAACTACGGAATCAACAACATCGCAACCGGCGGCGGCTTCTCGTTCGCGAGCCCCAATACCATCACGGCCCCGGTCACCCAGGTCGATGCATCGACCCACCTGGATCTCACCAGCGTGACCAATTCGATCAACAACCTCGGCGGCCTGGTCGTCGGAAAGCTGGGCCTCTAAGCTGCGCCGGATGTCCGCTCAGCGGCAACCGTGTCCGACAGCGTCGACCGAAACGCTCCAGCCCGCCGCGGGGTTGTCCTCGCGGCGTTCAAAGCCCGCCAGGCCGTGTTCCCTGGCGGGCTTCCCTGCATGATAAAAACGAAGCCGGCATGAACGGGCAGACGGGCCGACGCACCGTCGGCAGCACCGCCCGCGTCCATCAGCGGCCGGGCTGATCCCGCCGCGCCTTCGACCTCCCTTCCCTGCATGCGGATCCGCTTCGCCTCGTCGAGGCGGATGGCGCCGCGGCGCCAGTCATGGTGCCGCGTGGTCGCATCGATGCCCCGTTGGCCGTCGGCGCGGCAGCCCCGATGCGTTGCGCCATTCCGGATGGTACGCGATAAATTCAGTGATCCGAAGTACCTCGTGACGATCTTTGCGCCAATGCCGGTTGCCGCCGACCGTCGGCGCAGCATCGCCTCGATGGCTTTCCTGCGCGGGCGCGCACACGCTGCGGCTGCCCGTCGATGCCTTCGATGCGAATCGCCAGCGTCATGTCCCGTTCCTGTTGGCCGGGATAGAACAGCAGCCGCGGAAACCGTCTGGAAGAACCCGACACTGCCGTGCTCCGATCTTGCCCGGCGAACCCGGTGAAATGGCGTCGAGCGGATTGAATTTCGTTTGTTTTCATGAGGTTGGATGTGTTTCCCGCGCGCATGGACAGAGCCTGGCACGCGCCGTGCATTGATAGCTGCGAGCGCAACGAAACGTGCTCTTTCCAAACCGCAGCACACTCAAGGAGATTGACCATGTCCGCACTGATGATCAACGATCTGTCCCACGCCCACGAACTCAGCCGCAAGGAAATGGCTTCCGTCAGCGGGGGTAGCGTGTTCCAGAACGCAGGTATCAACAACATCGTGACCGGCGGCGGATTCTCGTTCGCCAGCGCCAATACCATCACGGCGCCGGTGACGCAGGTCGATGCATCGACCCACCAGGATCTCACCAGCGTGACCAACTCGATCAACAACCTCGGCGGCCAGGTCATCGCGAAGCTGGGCTTGTAAGTTTCGCGATGCTTGCAGTCGCAGTAGTGTTTCGATCGAGTCGTACCGAAGTTCCTCAGCCCGCCGCGGGTTCGTCCCGCGGCGTTTCAAGCCCGCCAGGTCCCGCTGGCGGGCTTCTTTGCATGGTCGAAAGCGCAACCGGCCTTCATGCCGCATCCACTGCCGCGCAGCGGACTGCGTCGCGCCATCCGAGATCGAGCCCCGCACGCGCGTAACTCCGTGCCAACACGGATCTGCTGCGCTCGTAGCTGTGTGTCACCCAGTCGCAGTACAGCGCGGCCAGCATGCTTGCCCGTCCGGGATGACGCGAAACGTCGACGGCCATTGCGCCCGCGCGCAGGCCGGAAGCGATGGCGAAACGCAAACCGTCTCCTGTCGCGGGGTCGAGATAACCCGCCGCATCGCCGCACACGATATAGCCCGGGCCCGCGGTCCGGCGCACGCACTGCCAGCGTCTGCCCTCGCGCCACACCGGTCCGACGGGTGTCGTGTCCGCCGGCCACGCGATCTCGCCATCGCGCAGCGTCGAGAGCGACGTCCAGATCCGGAACGTGGACGTCGCCCTCATCCACAGCCAGCCGCCGCGCGCGATGTTCCAGTAGGTGCCGGGGTGCGTGCCTGGCCCGCGCGCGTAGCCGCGGCGAAGCCAGAACAGCGAAGAGTCGGTCGTCACCTCGAGCCGCATCGCGCGACGCAGCCACCCGTTGACGCCGGTTGCATCGATCACGGTGCTTGCGCCGACATCGCCGTCGCCGTGCGTGATGCCCGTGACCGCGCCGTGTTCGACACGCGCGAGAACCCCGCCGGCGGGCGCACGCGCATAGCGAACGCCGGCAGCCAGCGCTTCGGCACGCAGGCCGTCGTCGAGCCGGCTGCGGATGACCGCACGTCCCCGCTGCGCATCGGCCACATCATCGAGCCATGTATGCGGTTGCCGCGCGAGGCTCGGCGCCAGCCGATCGAGCAGCGCGAGCGCGGCGCCGGACACGCATTCCGGGGCCGCCCGCGAACGCCCGTGGCCCAGCATCCACACGTTGCCGCCCGCTCTTGCTGCCGCGATCGCGGCAGCGCATCCGGCAGGCCCGTCGCCGACCACGAGCACGTCGATCGCATTCATCGCGGTTCCCTTCAGTAAAGCCCGAGCGCGTCCGGCCCCGGTGCGCTGCGCAGCACGTGCCCGATCACCCGGGCCTCGGTCGCATCGCAACGGATCGCCTCACCGTAGCGCACGCGCAGCCGTCCCGGCATGTGCTGCGCCGGCGTCGCATCGGCAGCAGGCAGAACGAAAAGAAAGCGATAGCGCGCGGCAACGCCTGGCGCGTCCGCAGCGTCGGCTTCGCGAAGTGCCCGCGCGGATACCAGCCACAGCTTCGTATGCGACGGCGTTTGTCCGTGGTCGCATGCGGCGACCGCATGGCGCAATGCACCGATGCGCCGGATCAGCTCGGCCGAATCGACATGCTCGAACGCGCCGTACAGCATCTCGCCGTGCAGCGCGTTGGCGACGTAGTCCGAGCGTTCGATGTCCGCGTAATCCACACTGCCGTCGGGCGTCAGGTACGGGCCGTATTCGCCGTCCCATCCGCGCCGCGTGTTCGACTCGTCACCGCGCGTGACCAGCGGATGACACGGATGCAGGCCGAGTTCATGGTCGAGCATCGGGATCGCGGTCGGCGCGTCGCTCCGGTTGAAGGTTCTGGACGCATCAGGGCTCACGGCGGGCCAGAAGCTGTTGGAGGCCGCGCATAGCTTGATATCTTCGGCGAACGGGCTGCCCAGCCCGAAGGTGGCGAGGAAGATGCCGCGCCGGTTGCCCGCATAGGTGACGTCCCAGCCGGGCGCAAACACGCCCGAAGACGCGTCCGACAGAAACGAGGTCATGCGCGGCATCTGCACGTCCCGGTCCCGCCGCCGCGCCGAGCGTGCCGCCCGGCTGAACGCGACGGCGACCGTCTCGTCACGCGGCGAAAACGCCTGCGTATGGCTGAACGGATCGACGTGATGGGGATTGGCCGGCAGGCGCTCGGCGCTGAGCGATATCGGCGAGCCGCTCCTGAACTGCGACTTCGGATCGATCCGACGGTCCTTGAACCAGCGCTGCAATTCCGCCTGGTCGGCATACGGGTAGAAATCCGGCGCGGCAACGACCGAATAGGCCGGGTGTACCGCGTGTCCCGCCAACTCGGCGATACGGATCGTCACGACGCCTTCGCTGCAGTGATCCAGAAACAGCTGCGCGCGATAGCCGCCTTTGCCGACTTCCCCGAGGAATGCCTGTCGGTCGACGGGATGCGCGCGCATATCCGTGCAGGAGCCGTCCTCATGCGCCTTGTGCCGGATGTTGATGAACTCCGGTGCGTTGCGGGGTTCGGGAAATCGAAGCCAGGCGGGCGCGAAATGCGGAAAATAGTGCTGCCGCACGTCGTCGACGGCGGCCAGCACCAGCTTCCACAGATTCGTGATGATTCTCATCGTCGTGAAGCGCCGGTTGGCGAGCGGGGCCAGCCGCCATCGAGCCGGCACGCCGAAGCCGTGCACGCCGAAGTTGGCGGCGTTCACCGGCTCGATCAGCGGCCGCGCGGCCGGGATCAGGAGTACGGCCGCGCCCGAACGCTTCAGTGCGACTGCCGGGGTGCTCGCGCCGGCAGGCGGTGCCGTGCCGGCGTCCTCGGAGCAGATCGCATACGGTGCGCCGCCCAGATCGCCGGATGGCGACGGCCGCACGCCCCAGCGCGCCTCGACGGCCCGCTTCAGCTTCTCGCCGCGATGGCAGTGGCCATATTGCAGCGTCAACCGGCGTCCGGGCAGGCATTCATCGGGAAACAGCTTGCGCACCGGTTCGATGAAGGTGCGCCGATCGTCGCCCGCTTGCCTGCCCTCGATCAGCGCGAGCGTGCCGGGGCCGGTGACCCGGCGCACGAGAAACGCGCCATAGCGCGCCGGCATCGCGCGGACATGCTCGATCCCGTCCGGCACGTGCGGCACGAAGCTGCGGGTCTGCTCGTCGTAGCTTGCGTCGACGTCGCCGTTACGGGCAATGCCGAGTCGCGAGAACACGAGGTCCGCATGCTGCTGATGTCCGGTACGGCGCGCGGGCCGGTACTGGTAAGCCAGCACCGCGATGTCCAGCGTCTGCCAGTCGGGCGGCAACGGCGCCAGCGCATCGATGTAGTTCTCCAGCAAGTCGATTGCCTCGAGGCGCACGCCGGCATCCGGCGCCGGGCACGTGGACAGCGCGAGCAGGTGATAGACCAGGCTGCGTGCCGGGTCGCCGGGCTCGATCGCCCGCGTGGTGTCCGGGCAGAGATCGTGAATGCGCGGATCGTCCCAGTCGATCGGCAGCGGCCGGCTCAGTCGCTTCGCCGTCTCCTCGGGCGTGCCCGAATCGGACAGGTCGAGACCGTGACGTTCGAACGCTGCTCGCCATGGCGCCGGCAACCCGAGCAGCAACGCGTGAACCTCATCGACGAGCATCGACGGCCTCCGGCGGTGGTGCGTTCGAAGCGGCCGGCTCGATGCGCTTCGCGTCCGGGAACCCCACGCATGTCGATCCGGTCGCGGCAGGCCGCCTCTTCAGCGCTTGTTTCAAACGAACCTCACATTCAGGTTCTCGGTTGCCGAGATCAGTGACTAATATAGGTGATTGCAGCTGCAATGAAATGTCGGATTGTGTTCGAAACATTGAATGCCGGAGGCGCGTGGCGTGATTCGCCGGCGGCGCCGTGACTCGATCAACACATGTCGGCGGCCACCTCATGTTGACGCGCAGAACCTTCGTGCTGGGCAGTGCGGGCGTGGCGGGCACGCTGGTGATCGGCTGGGCGTGGTGGCGCCGCGACGACCGGCTGGCCATACCCGCGCAGCTGGCGATGTCGCGCGTCGATGTGCCGCTGAACGGCTGGGTGATGATCAGTTCCGCTAACGACGTGACGATCGTCATGAGCAAATCCGAAATGGGCCAGGGGATACATACCGGCGCGGCCATGTTGCTGGCCGAAGAGCTGGATGCGGACTGGTCGCGCGTGCGCATCGTCATGTCCCCGCTCGACACGATCTACAAGGACCGCGAATCACTGGCCGACGGCCTGCCGTTTCGTCCCGATGACGACAGCCTGCTCGCGCGCGGCGCGGCGGCCGTGGTGCGCCACGGCGCACGCTATCTGGGTTCGATGGTAACGGGCGGATCGACGAACATGATCGATCTGTGGGGGCCCATGCGCGAAGCGGGCGCCACGGCCCGCATCATGTTGCGCAGCGCCGCGGCGCAGCTTTGGCAGGTGCCCGTCGCCGAATGCGAGACGAAAGCCGGCGTGGTGCTGCATCGGTCGGGGCGCTCGGCGACGTACGGCGAACTTGTCGAGCGCGCGCGGGACGTGCCGCGCCCGGCACATGTCGCTCTGAAGGACCCGAAGACGTTCACGCTGGTCGGGAAACGGCTGGGCCGCATCGAGGCGCACGCGAAGCTCGACGGCAGCGCGCGCTATGGCATCGACGTGCTTCCGGACAAGCTCCTGTACGCGAGCGTCACGATGTGCCCGACACTCGGCGGAACGGCGCTGGCGGTCAACCGGTCCACGGTCGCCGGCCTGAAGGGCGTGACCGGCGTCTTCACGATCGCGCCATACCACGGCGGAACGGGAGGCGTTGCCGTCATTGCCGACAATCCCTTCATCGCCATGCGGACGTTGTGCGGGTTGCCGGTCACATGGGATCACGGGCCGGCTGCGGGCGTGAATACCGCGGACGTCCGCGCGGCATTGACGCGCGCCCTCGACGGTGACGACGGGCGCCACGTGTTCTACGCCGCCGGCGACGCCGATGCGGCGCTGGGCCGCGCGAAGCCGTTCGTCGCGCAGTACGAAGTGCCGTACCTGGCTCACGGGCCGCTGGAACCGATGAATTGCACGGTGCGGGTCGACGACGACGCGGCAACGATCTGGTGCGGCACGCAGGTTCCGATGGTGGCACGCCGGGCAGTCGCGGCGCTGCTGGGCCTGGACGAAGACAAGGTGGTCGTGAACCAGCAATTGATCGGCGGGGCCTTCGGCAGGCGGCTCGAAGTCGACTTCATCACGCAGGCGGCCGCCATCGCGCTTCATGCGAAGGGGCGGCCCGTCCAGACGATCTGGTCGCGCCCGCAGGACATGACGCACGACTTCTACCGCCCGGCCTGCGTGGCGAGATACAGCGGCGCCATCGATGCGAGCGGCAGGCTGGTTGCCTGGAAAGGCGTGTCGGCAAGCCAGTCGATCAGCGCGCAGGCGATGCCGCGCACCTTCGGCATGCCGGGCCTCGCCGCGAAATGGCTGCCCGACGCCACCACGGCGGAAGGCGCATTCGACCTGCCCTATGAATGCGCGAACATTCTCGTCCAGCACAATACGGTGACGCTCCCGGTTCCGGTTGGCTATTGGCGCTCCGTCGGACACTCGCATCAGGCATTCTTCGTCGAGAGCTTCATCGACGAGATGGCGGTGCTGGCACGCAAGGACCCGATCCAGTTTCGCCTCGACATGCTGAAGCAGCCGGCGCATCAGCGCCACGTGGCCGTGTTGCGGGCGCTCGTCGCGCTATCCGGCTGGCGTTCGCCGCTCGCGTGGCGTGACGAGACCGGCGCGCGGCGCGCACGCGGCGTGGCGATGCACGAATCGTTCGGCAGCGTGGTCGCGCAAGTCGCCGAAGTCCGGCAGGACGGTGACGGCTTTCGCGTGACGCGCGTGTTCTGCGTGATCGACTGCGGGCTGGCCGTGAATCCGAACCTGGTCGAGCAGCAGATGGAGAGCGGGATCATCTTCGGATTGTCGGCCGCGCTGGAGCAGGCGATCACGATCGAGAACGGGCAAGTCGCGCAGCAGTATTTCGACAGCTATCCGCTGGTCAACATGGAGACTTGCCCCGAGATCGTCACGCAAGTCCTGGCCGGCGGGACCGAGCCGCACGGTGTCGGCGAAGCGGGCACGCCGCCGATCGCGGCGGCCGTGGCGAATGCGCTGTATGCGCTCACGGGTGTGCGTCATCGCACGCTGCCGCTCATCAAGCCGAGCCCGCCCGGGCAAGGAGACGACCGATGGTGTCAGTCCGTATCAACGGGGAAACCGCTGACCTCGATACCGAGCCCGACACGCCGCTGCTCTGGGTGATTCGGTGCGAACGGAAGCTGACCGGCACGAAGTTCGGCTGCGGTGTCGGCGTCTGCGGTGCGTGCACGGTGCTCCTGAACGATCAGGCCGTGCCCGCCTGCCAGCTGCCGGTCGGTACGCTGAACGGCGCGCGCATCACCACCATCGAAGGGCTGGACGGCGTCGAAGCGCGGGCGCTGAAGAACGCGTGGATTGCCGTCGACGTCGTGCAATGCGGCTATTGCCAGAGCGCCCAGCTGATTGCCGCCACGGCGCTGCTGATGCGCTGCCCTCGCCCCGACGACCACCAGATCGACGAAGCCATGAAGAACATCGCATGCCGGTGCGGCACGTTTCCCCGCATCCGCCGCGCCATTCACCAGGCGGCGCAAGCGCTGGGCCGCTGACCGGCGCATCGGCCCGATCAGTGGCCGTTGGCATGCGTCGTGATCTGGATGAAATCGGCGGCAATGCGCCCCTCGCCGTATTTGGCCTCGAACAGCTTCAATTGCCGCTCGATTGCCGCGAGATAGGCGGCGCGCGGTTCGGATGAAGGCCGTAACCCGTCGAACAGCGGCGCGGGCGTGACGAGGAGCACGATCATCTCGGTGCCGAACGGCGGGCCGATCACCCACTCGCCCATGCTGCCGATCGTCGCGGCGTAATTCGGCGGCGCCTGGTTGTCGCGTTCGCGGCTGCTCGGCACGAGATGCACGACGCTGCCGTTCAGCACGTAGTAATCGACGTTCACGTACGACTCGTAACCGGGTGTCGTGATGTCGATGACGAGCGGGCTGCCTTCCGCGAGATGCGCGTCCGGCGCTCGCGTACGGAGCGACGCGGCGTGTGACGATGCCTGATTCGATCGCCAGTACGGGGCCAGCGCGCTCACGACCTCGCAATCGCGGGCATCGACCGGACGCACGTCGAGCCTCGCCGCCTGCCCGCCCGCCAGGCCGCCGAGTGCGCTGCGCACGCGGCCGATGCCGACACCGGCTTCCGTATAACCGCGCACCTGCAGCACGCGATCCTGCACCGACGCAACCAGCGCCGAACACGGTACGCGCGCCAGCGCAGCCGTCACGGCCGCCAGCGAGATCGCCGGTGCGGGTGTCGGTGCCGGTGCTGCCGGCGGCGGCGCGCTGGCAGCAGCGGGCACGGCGTTCGCGGCGGCCGCGGGCGCGCTGCCGGCACCGGCGCTCGCCGTCGCGCCATTCCCGCCGCCGGCAGTCGCGTGCGCAACCGTATCCGTTGCAGGGCGCCCGTCACCGCTGCGCGAAAGCGCCTGGTAGCCGTACCAGAGCACGGCGATCGCCGCCGCCGTGCAAGCGCCCACGGCCACCCCCACGCGTACGCCCGATGCCCGGGCGGGTGGCTTGAGCACGCCCATGCCTTCCAGGAACTGGTTGACGCTGGGCGTGCGCGCCGCACGGTCGAACGACAACGCGGCGCTCAAGGTTCGCCATTGCGGGCGATCGAGACCGGGATGACGCTCGGGCCGCAAGTGGTCGTGACGCGCCTGGGTGGCCGACAGCCGATTGAACGGATGGTGCCCGGTCAGCAATTCGTAGGTGACGCAGGCGAGCGCGTAGACGTCGTCGCGCGGATCCGGCTCGAGATGCTCGAACATCTCCGGGCTCGCATAGGCCGGCGTGATGCCGCCGAGGCTCGCCGGGTCGAACACGGTCACGTCGGGATCCTCGTCGCGCCGCTGGAATGCGCGCGCAATCCCGAAGTCGATCACCTTCACCTCACCGCGGTCGGTCAGGAACACGTTGGCGGGCTTGAAATCGCAGTGAACGAAGCCGCGCTCGTGCGCGTAGGCGAGCGCCTGGCCCATGCCGGCGATGATCGGCAACGCGGCATCGAGCGGCATGCCCTTGAAGTCCGGCGCGCGCAGCACCTTGCTGAGCGGCCGGCCCGACAGATACTCCATCGTGAGGTAGACGAGCGGACCGTCGCGATCGAAGTCGTAGACGGTGACGATGTTGCGATGAGCGAGCGTCTGCGCCTTGCGGGCCTCACGCTGAAGCGCGATCAGCGAGGTCGGCTGGCCGCGAAACTGCACATTGAGCACCTTGATCGCGATGTGCGGCTTGCGATCCGACGCCTCCAGCTTGCGCAGGTCGAGCGCCTTGTACACGGTACCCATGCCGCCGACGCCCAGGCACTCCTCCAGCACGAAGCGCCCGTTCAGCGTATCGCCGATGCCTTTCACGCGCTCGCCGTCGACGGACAGTGCGTCGCCCGACGGCCCGGGCGCGATGCCCGGACGCGCGTCCGGCCGAAGCGGGCTCTCCTGGATCCGGGTCGCGTCGCCCGCGGATGCCGTTCTGTCGCGACACCGCTCGAGTCGTTTCAGCACTTCCGCATAGATATCGTCCGACAACGGCTGCGTGGTTTGCGTCTGGTCGAGCACTTCGCGCAACCGCGCGCAATCGACCTGATCGGTCGCCAGCACACGGTCGATCTCCGAGAAGAACGCTTCCTGCGACAGCGTCCCGCTCTGGAATGTCTGAATCAGCTGCGCAAAGCTCATCATTCGTATGCCGTCTACTCAGCTTCAGCTTGCCGACCCGCTTCGGCGTTCCGCGGCGCCGCCAGGGCAAGGACCGTCCACGACGTACCCGTGCAGCGCGACATGTCGTTGATGCACCGGACACCATCGAACCTGCGCACGCTGCCACGTCATCATCAGACGAATTCGGTTGCGCGCCGCACCGGCCGCAGGCCTTCTGACAGGACGTCTAACAAATCATACTAGTCTGCGGTCACGCCCTGTGCAATCGGTGCCGGAACTAGAATTCACGTCGATCGATCGCGAACCGGCTTCCGGTTTTCGCCGTCCACGCGCGCCCGCGCTGCCCGGTCGATTTTCCAGCGCGCGCGGTCGTGCGGCGAACCTATACTGGACAGATTCCCGGTACGTCGGCACATCGCACGATGCTGCATGGCTGCCCCTCTTCCATCCGATTTCGCGGAGTCAACCATGGGCGTGCTCGTCATCAACGATCTTCCCGAAAGCGTCGACCTCGACCGCCAGGCGATGGCCGCCATCAGCGGTGGCGCGCGGGTCCGTGCGCATCAGACGATGCTCGCGCCGCAGCCTTTCCCCTATCTGCACACCGACGCCCGCGGGGCTGCACTGAAACATGCACCGGCGGCCGAAGCGGCGGCGTCCCCGGCGCGCCCGACCCTGTTGCGCTGACAGCACACCATCCGGCCGCGCACGCACGGTCAGGCCGCCTGCGACATCATCGCGGGCCGCCGATCGGCCGGCGGGAACACGCACCACGAGCCGTCGTCGTGACGAAAGAAGAAGATCGCGATCGTGCCGGCCGGATGCACGGCCTCGACGCAGACGAAGCGCCGCCGTTGCACCGGCAGGCGGCTGAAGCGCACGATGCGCGCCGGCACGCGCGCGCTCGGCGCGAGCCACTTGTCGACCTGCATGCGCAGCGAGGATTCGGTTCCGTTCATTTGAGCCCCCTGATGACGATGTCGAACGCGCCGGGACGTCGCTCATGCGGCGGCGATGGCGGCCACGGCACCTCGTCCGCCCGCGCGCCGCGCCGCGAGCAGCGCGCGGCAGACGGACAGCGCGAACCGGACGGCCGTCCGCGGATGCATGACGCAGGTGCGAACCTGCTCGCTGTGGCCCGTCCCTTCCACGCACCACGTGCAGAAGTGCTCGCAGTTGTTCGTGAGCAGGCGATAGCGGTTTTCGCCCAGACGCGAGCGCGCGCGCAGCACTGCGGTGCGTCCCGCATAGACGGCGTACGGATGCGGCACGACGCGCACCGCGTGACCGGCGGCGAAGCGTTCGAGCGTGACTTCCTCGATCGGGCCGCGATGCAGCGACGTGCACAGCCCCGCGTAGTGGACGACGCGCCCGTCGCCGACGTAGATGCCGTGATGGCTGTAGGCGCCGCGATCGGAAACCAGGTGCGCGCCGAGCGGCAGTGCATCGACGCCGCCGGACAGCGAAGCTGCCTGCGCGCTTGCGTCCGCAATGCTGTTCACTGGTTGAAGGTCGCGTTCCATGACGGGCTCCGTCTGCAGGTTGGCGGCCGCCCGTGTTGCTCATGGGTCAGCCGGTTGCCAACTAACCTGCATCAAGCGTGCCACTCGTCGCGGCGCCCGCCGTGCAAGGCCTGGCGGGAAACGCCCGGCGAACCGCGCACCGCGCTGTCGCCGCGCGGCCAACCGTTTGCCGGGGATTTTGTTGGTGCGGCAGCACCAGTTGGCGCGCCCGACCGCCGTCTGCATGTGCCGGAGCAGGTGTCGGTTTCGCGACCACGTTCGTGGCCCCGACTGTTGGCTCGCGTACAACCATTGCGGGACGAGGCCGCGACGCACTAGGATGCAAGCAACGCGTGTCGATCGCGCCTTGCCTTGCCGCGCGTGGCGCCCGGGCGGATCGACGCCCGCGCCCGGGCCACGCACGCGGGTCGTGTCACGCATGGCACGAGGTTTGCACGTATCGGGTACCCGGTTCGTCGGCAAGCCCCATTCGGAGATGCATCATGACCACGCTCGCAATTACCGACCTTCACATGCAGCGCGACATCGACCGCAAGACGATGTCGTTCATCCGCGGCGCAGGCGCGCCGTGGGTATTCGGCTGGATCCAGCCCTACACGCCGCCGGCGCCTGCGTTCGGGCCGGTCGTCAACCTCTATCAGACGTACAACACGTTCTACGCGAACCAGGTTCTCAACCAGATCCAGAACATCGACGTCGCGAACTCGGCGCCTGGCGCGAACATCGTGGTCGGGGTCGGCGCGGACGGCAGGAACCGGCTCGTCTAGCGCCGGTTTCAAGCCGGCCGGCAACGCGCGTTCACAAGCCCTGATCGGCATGAACCCGCCCTGAACGAAAAGGAATGGCGCGCCGTGAGCGCAGAACTGCAATGGACTTCGGCGTCACGCACCGACGTGGGCCGGGTTCGCGAGATCAACGAAGACGATTGCCTCGCGTTGCCGCACCGTGGCCTGTGGGCCGTTGCGGACGGCATGGGCGGACATTCGGCCGGCGACCTCGCGAGCCGGATGATCGTGCAGGCGCTGGATCGGCTGGCCGCCCCGGCCACGCTGGCGGACTTCATCGCGGCGGCGCGTACCGCGCTCGATGCCGTCAACGCGCAATTGCGCGAATCGGCCGCCCGGCGCGGCGTGCGCATGATCGGCAGCACGGTGGCGGTGCTGCTGGCGAGCGGCCGCCAATGCGGCTGGCTGTGGGCCGGCGACAGCCGGATCTACCTGTACCGCGACGCGCGCCTGACGCAGCTCACGCTCGATCACAGCCACGTCGCGGAACTGCAGGCGCAGGGCCACCTGAGCGCACAGCAGGCGCGCCATCACCCGTCGCAGCACGTGATCACGCGCGCGGTCGGCGCCGCCGAGCAGCTGCAGCTCGACGAACGACGCATCGACGTATGCGACGGCGACATGTTTCTGCTGTGCAGCGACGGCCTGAGCAACGAGCTCGACGAAGCCGACATCTCGGCCGCCCTCGCCTGCGGCGATTGCGCGCGCGCAACGGACGAGCTCGTCGCCCTCGCGTTGCGCGCGGGCGGCCGGGACAACGTCACCGCGGTCGTGATCCGCGCGTCCGATCCCGATGCGTCGGACCGAACGCTCGCCAATCCTTCCGTGCGACGCTGAACGATCGCGCGACGCCTACGCGTCCTTGTCGGGCGTCGCGGGGTCCTGATGACGGAACGCTTTCGAACGGATGCCGTGCTTCTTGAGCAGCATCTGCAGGTGCGACCGGTTCATCTCGCAACGGCGCGCCAGTTCGGCCACGGTGCCGCCGGTCTCCTGCAACCCGCGTTCGAGAAACGCACGCTCCGCCTCGTCGCTTGCCGCACGCTTCGCGTCGCTGAGCGACATCGGCCTGCCCGACGCGCCGTCATCGATCGCGCGAACGGCGGCCGACCCGGTTTTCGGCCGGATGTCCTCGGGCAGGTGCTCGATATCCGCGACCTCGCCGGCCAGGCACGACAGACGGTAGACGAGGTTGCGCAGTTCGCGGATGTTGCCCGGATACGCGTACGTCAGCAGGAAGTCGCGCAGCTTCGGCGTCGTCTTGAGTGGCCTGCGCTTCAGCGCCCCTGCCGCCTCGTCGCCGAAGTACGCGAGCAAGAGCGGGATTTCGTCGCGACGCTCGCGCAGCGCGGGCAAGGTCAGATGAATGACGCTCAGGCGATAGAACAGGTCCTCGCGAAAGAGCCCCTGCTCGCTCAATTGCCGCAAGTTCTTGTTAGTGGCGGCGACGATGCGCGTGTCGACGCTGATCGGCTCGTCCGAGCCGACCCGCTGGATCTCGTGCGATTCCAGCACGCGCAGCAGCTTGACCTGGCCCGACAGCGGCAATTCGCCGATTTCGTCGAGGAAGATCGTGCCGGTGTGCGCGCTCTCGAACTTGCCCTTGCGATCGTTCGACGCGCCGGTGAACGCGCCGCGCCGATGGCCGAACAGCTCGGATTCGAGCAGGTTGTCGGGAATCGCGCCGCAGTTCACCGAGATGTAGGGCCGGTCGGCGCGCGCCCCGTTCGCGTGGATGACTTTCGCCATCAGCTCCTTGCCGGTCCCGCTCTCGCCGTCGATCAGCACCGGCAGATCGGTCGGCGCGGCCTTCTCGGCGATTTCGAGCGCGGCGAGCAGCTTGGGGTTGTCGCCGAAAATGCCCTCGAAAATGAAGCTGCGCTCGATCAACGCCTGCCGCCGTCGTTGCACCGCGGGCGCGGGCGCCTCCGGCGCGTCGGCCGAATCGGCTGCGTCGGACGCCTGCGGCGCGGCCACGGCGGCCTCGACGAAGCGCTCCTTGCGCGACATCTGCATGACTTCGTCGCGCAGCACGTTCGCCTGATTGAGCAGCTTCTCGATGTCGACACGCTCGAGCTTGGGCGCCCAGCGCAGCATCGAGCGCAGGATCTCGATCTTCTCGAGCAGGCCGGCATACGAGACCGCGGAGTTGCCGAATCCGTGCGGGTCGAAGAGTTTCATGATGCGCCCAGCTGTTTCTGCACGAGCTGGTAATACATGCCCTGAAGGGCGACCAGCTCGTCGTGCGAGCCCTGTTCGACGATCGCGCCTTCGTACAGCACGAGGATCTTGTCGGCCCGCATGATGGTGCTGAGCCGGTGCGCGATGATCACCGCCGTGCGCCCTTGCAGAATCTCGTGCATGTTCGCGAGGATGTTGCTCTCCGACTGCGTGTCGAGCGACGACGTCGCCTCGTCGAACACGAGCAGGCGCGGGTCGTGATACAGCGCGCGCGCGATGCAGAGCCGCTGGATCTGGCCGCCCGACAGGCCCACGCCGCGCTCGCCCACCACCTGCTCGTAGCCGAGCGGCAATTTGCTGATGAAGGCGTGCGCGTCGGCCATCCGGGCGACCTCCTCCATGCGGCGCCAGTCGGGGCTCGTGTCGCCGCAGGCGATGTTCTCGGCAATCGAGCCGGAAAACACCAGATTGGACTGCATCACATAGCCGATCTGCTGGCGGTAGTACGCCTTGTCGATCGCGCTCATGTCGTATCCGTCGACCACGATCTTGCCGTCCGTGGGCGCATAGAATCCCACCAGCAGCTTCGCCAGCGTGGTTTTCCCCGAACCGCTGCGCCCGACGATGGCCACCATCTCGCCGCGCTTGATCGTGCAGTTGATGTTCTCGAGCACGTAAGGCGTTTCGTTGCCGCCGTAGCGGAAATACACGCCCTCGAAGCCGATGTCGCCCTGCAGGTCGGGCAGCAGCACGCGCGAGGCCAGTCCGGACGGCTGCTGCTCGGGTTCGAGGTCGAGGACGTCGCCGAGCCGTTCCATCGCCACCGCCGCGTCGTTCATCAGGCTCCACATGCCGACGAGCCCCATCAGCGGCGCCAGCACGCTGCCCATGAACGCATTGAAGGCGATCAGTTGCCCGATGCTGAGTTCATGGGCGAGCACGAGGTTCGCGCCGACCCACAGGATCACGATGGTGGTCGCCGCATTCAGCAGCTGGCTGCCCAGCGCGACCAGGATGTTGAATGCCTGCGCGCGGTACTGGACGTCGAGCGCCTTCGCATACTTGCGCTCCCACTTCAGCCGTACCGAGCGCTCGATGCCCATGCCCTTCACGGTCTCGACGCCGCCGAGCGTCTCCATCAGCAGCGACTTCGCATCGGTGGACGCGGCGAACACCTCGCGCGCATAGCCTTTCAGCTTCGGCGTCGCGAGCGCGGTGAGCGCCATGATCGGGATCACGAACGCGATCAGCACCAGCGTCATCTTCACGTTGTAGAGGAACATGATCGTGAAGTAGATGAAGATCATCAGCAGATTGAGCGCGGTGGTCACGGTGGACTCCGTCAGGAACGCCCGGATCGTCTGGTTTTCCTGGAAGCGCGCGAACACGTCCCCGCTCTTGCGGCGCGCGAAGAACGAATACGGCAGCGACATCGTGTGTTTGTAGAACTGCGACATCATCGCGAAGTCGAGGCTGCGCACCATGAAGTTGGAGAGATGCGCGCGGATCGTGGTCATCAACTGGGTGAACACGTGCGAAACGACGAGCCCGGCGATCAGCAGGTGCAGCAGGCTCACGTTCTGGTGCACGACGACCCCGTCGAGGATGTTCTGGATGATGAGCGGCGGTATGACGCCCAGCATCTGGATCACGAACGTCGCGAGGAACAGGTGCGCGAGGATCTTCCGGTAAGGGCGCAGATAGCCGATGAAGCGCACCCAGGGCGAGCGCGACTCGGCCGGCGCCGCGGCCGGCCCGCTCGCGGTAAACAGCAGGCAGGTGCCGCTCCAGCCGCGCTCGAACGTCTCGACGCTCAGCTTCCTGAAGCCGAGCGCCGGATCGGCGATGCGCACCCACGACTTCGACACGCCGTACACGACGACGTAGTGGTAGCCCTCCCAGTGCACGATGAACGGCAGGTCGAACCCGAGCAGCGCCTCGTACGTGCACTGCACGCCGCGCGTCGCGAAGCCGACCGCCTCGCCGGTGCGCGCGAGGCTGTCGAGCGTCGCGCCCTGGGTCGTCACGTTCGCCAGATCGCGCAGCTTGCCGAGCGTCATCGCGACGCCGTAGTGACGGCAGATCATCGCGAGGCACGCGGCCCCGCAATCCATTTCCTCCGCCTGCTCGACCAGCACGAAACGCTTGATCATGCGCTCGCCGAACGCGGCGTCGGCGCCGATGTCGATCTGCAGCGGATGGCGGCGCCGTTCGGCGAGCTTCTTCTGCCGCTGCAGTTCCTGGTCGACGAAGCGGATGCGCTCCTCGAGCACCTCGCGTAATTTCGGGTTGCGCTCGAGCATGAAGTGCACGGTCTTTTCCGGAATGACGAGCAGGCGCGTATCGGTGACGGCGGTGACGGTCGCCGCCTGCTCCTGCCGCAGCAGGCACGCGCGCTCGCCGAAGATCTCGCCCGCGCCGAGCGTCGCGAGCGGATAGTCGTTGCCGTCCTCGCGGCACGAGACGCTGACCTCGCCCTGGCGCACGACGTACAGCCGCAGGTCGCCGCCCGGGCCCTGCCGGACGATCTCCTTGCCGGCCGGCACGCGCTTCACGCCGACGCTCGACACGTATTCCTCGAGCTCGGCGCGCGTCAGCTTGCCGCGCAGGTCGAACAGCCGCGTCACGAAACCGCCGGCCGAGCTGATCGCGACATAGCTCGTCACGAACGACTGCGCGGCCGGGTTGTCGCGCACGATCGGTTCGATCGCGCTGCGCGGGATGCACAGCACCTCGGTCTTCGTCGACGCGCGCACCGACACCTCGTGCCAGTATTCGCGCAGCATCGCCATTTCGCCGAACACCTCGCGTTCCTTGCGCACGCCGACGCTGGTTTCCTTGCCGCGCTCGTCGGCGATCAGGCGCACGGACCCGCTGCGCAGCACATACAGGCCCTCGGCGAGGTCGCCGCGATTGCAGACGGTGTCGCCGAACCCATAGGTGCGCACCTGCGCATGGGCGGCCATGCGATCGAGTTCGTCGTGCGAGAAGAGCGACAGCGGCTCCACCGACGCGAGAAACGCCGCGAGCGACGGGGTGCTGGCCGGGGCGGGGGCTTGTGCGTCCATCGATGCGGTTCTCCGTGATCAGCGTGCCTCGATGATGTGTTCCTGCGCGCGCTCGGCGAGCCACTCCTCGCGCAGCAGGCGGCGCACCTCCGACGCGACGTCGGCGTCGAGCGCGGCCGGGTGTTTCGCGGTCACCGAGAAGATCTCGAAGAACGCGCCGTCGGGCGCCGCGAACGGCCCGAGCAGATCGCCCACGTGCGCGTTGAACACCTTGGCCTCGATATCCGTCTTCAGCGAGCCGCGCAGCACCTTGCCGATCACGCCGCCGCGCTCGCTCGTGTCGGCGATCGAATGCTCGCGCGCCATGTCGCCGAAGCAGCTCGGGTCGTCCTCGAGGATCGCCATCATCTCGCGCGCCTTGCCTTCCGAATCGAGCACGATGTGACTGACCTCGATGCTGTCGAACTTCGGCGAATTGAGCTTGAAGTACGCGTCGACGGCCGCATCGCTGCACACCGTGTCGAGCGTCTTTTCCTGGTACAGCGTATCGGTGATGAAGCGCTCGAACTCGTCGAGACTGACGCCGAACACGTCCAGGTAGCGGTTCATGTCCGCGGCGCGGTGCAGCCCGCGCACGCGGCGAAACTGGTCGGCACGCTCCTGGATCTCTTCCGGCGTGACCTGCATGCCCATCTTCCTCGCCGCGATCACCGTCAGCCGGTCGCGAACCTGCTGTTCGACGAGGCCCTCGAACTGCCCGCTGAGCTTCAGCACGCGGATGAAGTCGTCGGTGCCGATCACCTCGTCGTCGATACGCACTATTGCCGTCATCTCGTTCCCCTTGATCCCTGTCAGCGGCGGTTCGCCGTGATGCGCCGCCGGTGCCTCGCCTCACCGCTTGCCTGCGTTCCACTGCGCCGTGGCGGCGCCCGTCAGCCCGCGATCTGCCTGAACGGGTCCAGCGCGAACCCGATCAGGCGGCGCTCGCGCACCACGATTTCCGCCGTGGCCGTCATGCCGTAGCGCAGCGGGTAGGTCGTGCCGGCAATCGTGTACGCGTTGCGCACGAGCGCCACCCTGCCCTCGTAGACGGGTTCCTTCGTCTGCGCCTGCGGCTTCGTCGCCGGCGAAATGTATTCGAGCGTGCCGTCGATCACGCCATAGCGTTGATACGGAAACGCATTGAACTTGAGCTTCACGGGCAGGCCCTCGTGAAGGAACGCGCGGTCCTGCTCCGCGATCGCGACCTTCACCACCGGCCGCGCATCCGACGGCGCGATGCTGCCGAGCGGCGTGTTGGCGAGGATCTTGTCGCCGGGCTGCGTCGTGGTCACATCGGTGATCACGCCGGATACGGGCGCCAGCACGAGCAGGAAATTGTCCTTGTCGATGTTCTCGAAGCGGATCCGCGCGGCGGCATCCGCGGCGAGGCGCGCCGTCTGCACCTGCAGACGCAGCTTCTCCTCGGTGTTCGCGATGTCGCGCACGGTCGCGTCGTACTGGATGCGCAGCCCGGCGAGCGTCTCGCCGCTGCCTTCGAGTTGCGCCTTCGCCTGCGCGAACTCGTGGCTCTGCTGCGCCTCGAGCTGCGTGAGCCGCGCCTGCGCGACGCGGTAGCTGTCCTGGGCCTGCAGGTAGGCGCTGCGTTTCTGTTCCACCTGGCTCTGCGACACGCCGCCGCCGCCCGGCAGCGCGAACAGGCGCGCGTACTTGTCCTGTTCGTCCTTCGCGAGATCGAGTGCGTGGCGGGCGTTGTCGATATTGCTGCGCGCTTCGTCGATCTGCGCGTGCTGCGATTGCGCGAGCTTGCTGGTGCCTTCGGCAATGCGGTTCTGGTGCAGGTGCTCCTCGACCTCGATCTGTTGCTTCAGCGCGTCGGCCTTGCGCTCCATCAGCTGCTTCTTGTCCGGAAACTGCTTCCATTCGCGCTCCGCGTCGTCGAGCTTGAGGCGCGCATCGAGCGCGTTGGTCGCCGCCTCGATCGCGCCGCGCGCGTTGATCCGGCCGATCACGTCGTTCTTTTCGACCGGCTGGCCTTCGGCGATGTAGATGTCCACCAGCTCGCCGTCGACGGGCGCGTAGATGCGGCGCACCTCGGACTCCGGCGCGAGCGCGCCCTGCGCCGTCACGATGACGTCGGCGCGGCCGACGAACGACCACAGCAGCGCGCACACGACGAGCCCGACCATCGCGATGATGGTCGCCTGCGTGAGCCGCCACGGCCGCGCCGTCAGGATCGCGATCCCTTCGACGCTGTGATCCTCCAGCGCCTCGCCCAGCGAGCGTGGCGGCTCCGGCGGCGGCGCCTGGCGCGCGCGCTTGAGCAGACTATCGAGCTTCACTGCGCCCTCCCGACGAAGCGAGCCGCTCCAGCGTCGCGACATGGGCGGCGAATTGCGGCGTCGCGAAGCGGAACTGCCTGAGGCGATCGAGTACGGCCGGCCCGTGGCCGGCCCGCGCGTCGCTCTCGAACTGCAGGTACTGCTGCAGGTCGGCCCGCACCGCGTCGAGGCCGCCGAGGCGCGGATAGCGCTGCTCGTCGTCGGCGAGCAGCGCCGGGAGACCGTCGAGCCGGTCGTCGTCGAGCGCCGACGCGATCGCGCGCTGCAGCCGCTCGAGCGCGGCCACGTAGACGGAGTTGTCGCTTTGCAGCCGGCGCAGCTGACTGAGCGCGTCGGCATACAGCACGCCAAACGCGGGAACGTATGACGAAATCCGGTCGAGCAGCCGCTGATGCGCACCCGGGTCGTCGTTCCAGCGGCCGGTCAGCGCCTTGATCGGCGCTTCGTCGCGATAGATGCGGATCGGCGCTTCCGCCCCGCCGCGCCCGGCGACGAACGCCTGCAGCTCGCCGATCCACGCGACTTCGTCGACGAGCGGGCGCGCGTCGGCGTTGTGGCGCGCCAGCGTGCGCATGTCCTGCACGACGGCACGGGCGCGGTCGAAGGCGCGCGCGTTCATCGCGGCGATCCAGTCCGGCACTTTCGACCGGACGAGCGCCTCGGTGCCCAGCGCGACGAACGCCGGGTCGTCGGGATGGCTGGCCAGATGGCGGTCGGCGAGTTGCGCCGCCTGCGCGGCGTCGCCGCGCGCCAGCAGCGCGTGCATCTCGCGCAGCGGCGCGTCCTGGAAATACAGCGTCGCGACCAGCAGGCCGACCGCCGCGAGCAGTGCGCCGCTCCACCCGCCGAGCCGGCGCAGGTTGACGTGCCCGCTGCCGCCGAACGCCTCGCTCAGCTCCGACAGGAAGACTTCGATCCTGCCGCGCCGGCGGCGCGCGTCATGCGCGGTTTCGGCGGCGCCATGCGCGGCGTGCGGGTTGACCTCGTCGTCCGGCTGAACGGCCGGCACCGTGCAGAAGATGTCGAGGAACGAATGCGCGGTATCGACGAAGGTGGTCCGGTCGGGGTCCGCGGCGGCCGCATGCGCGGCGGCGCCGGGCAACGATGCGGCCGTCACGGTGGAGTCCGGCCCCGGCTCGCGCTGCACCCCGACGCGATAGACGAAATGATCGCCGCCGAACGCGAGCAGCGCGCCGTCGCCGAGCGGCACCGCATGCTCGTCGAGGCGCCGGCCGTCGACGAACGTGCCGTTCGTGCTGCCGAGGTCTTCCACGAAGACCTCGCCGTCCTGCACGTAGATGTGCGCATGACGCCGCGACAGGTAGTTGACCTGATGCGGATACGCGTTCCGGTAGCAGGCGAACGTATCGTCGGTCTTGCTCACGAGGAACGGGAAGGCGGTAATGATGACCGGTTGCAGGCCGAGATCGCCGCGCTCCGGCGCCAGCGTGACGACGGCCGGCCGCGCCGGCCGATGCGTCGCGCGCGGCACGAACGCGGCGCGGTACGCCAGCGCGCCGGCGAAGCGCAGTTCGTCGCCGTCGCGCAGCAGGTGCGGCTTGTCGCCGACCTCGACACCGTTGACGGCCGTGCCGTTCTTGCTGCCGAGATCGGCGACGTAGGCCGCGCTGCCTTCGAAGAAGATGCGCGCATGGCGGCGCGACAGGTCGGCCACCAGTTCGGGCCTCGCGGACGCGAATGGCGTGTTGGTGCGCCCGACGGCGAACAGCGCGTGGTCGATCCGGATCTCGCTCAGCTCCGGATGCGAAACCGGCTTGAGCACGATGTCGAACTGCCGGTCGAGCGCGGCGTGTTTCTCGGCAATCGAAGCGGCGTCTGGAACCATGATTCGGCCAACGATCGACATGCGCCCGCCAATGGAGACGCGGCGCAGGCAACGCGACGCGCTTTCGAACCACCTGAGTGAAGCCGCACCGCCAACGCACGTGGCGGCACGATCGTGAAAAAAGTTTAGGCGACGGATGGCGGTAGTCAATCGGCTGGCGCCGATCGCGCGGCTGCGCAGGGCTGGCGTGTTCATTGCAGCGCGTGGCCGGTCGGCTCGCTGCCTGCATTCGAGATTTCGACCGCGCGCCAGCCGCCGCCGATCGCCTTGTAGAGCGTGACCGTGTCGCTCAGAATCTGCTGATGATTGGCGAGCAGCGCGAGTTCCGCGGATGCCACCGAACGCTCCGATTCGAGCACCTCGAGTTGCGAGACGAGCCCTTCCTTGAGCTGCGCCTCGACCTGCGCTGCGACGGTGCGCAGACGCGCGCTCTGCTGCTGAAGCTGTATGCGCTGCTGCTTGTGCGCGTCGAGATCGACGAGTGCATTTTCCACCTCCTTGAACGCGGTAAACACGGTCTGCCGGTACTGCTGCTCGGCGACCTTGGTCTGCGCCTCGGTCGTCTTGATGTGCGCGCGCACGCCCGGGTCGAACATCGGCAGGTTGATGCTCGGCAGGAAGCTGAACGTGAAGGCCTTGAAGAGATCCGACAGCGCGAACGCCGCGGTGCCGCCACGCCCGGTCAGGCTGATCGACGGCAGCTGCGCCAACTTCGCCGCGCCCACTTCGTCATACGATTCGAGCACGCGGTACTGCGCGGCGACGACATCCGGCCGGCGCGCCAGCAGTTGCGCGGGCAGCCCCATCGGCACGTCCGGCAGCTTGACGCGCTGCCGGAGATGGCCGGCAGGCATCCTGAATTCGCCGGCCGGCACGCCCAGCAGCGTCGCGAGCGCGTTCTCGGCCGTGTCGCGCGAGCGGTGCAGTTCGATCAGTTCGTTCGCCAGCCCGTTGATCTCCGCGCTCTGCCGCAGCACTTCGGTCTGCGGCGCGATGCCGTTCGCCAGCATCGACTGGTAGATCGCGAGGATCTTCCGGTTCTTGTCGAGCGTGCGCTGTTCCTGCTCGATCTGGTCGTCGAACTGGAGGATCCGGAAATACGTGCTCGACACGTCGGCGACGAGCGTCAGGTAGCCGGCGCGCCAGTCGGCCTCGGTCGCGCGGTATTCGGCCTTCTGCGCCTGCACGCCTTTCTCGACCTTGCCCCAGATGTCGATCTCCCAGTTCACCTGGCTGCCGAGGTTGTAGGACTTCGACAGCGTCTGATGCGTGTTCTTCTCGAAGTCCACGCCCGCGCCGAGATCGGCGCTCGGCAGCGCGCCCGCCTGGACTTCGCCGACCTGCGCGCCGGCCACGCCGATGCGCGCCGCCAGCACCTTGATATCGACGTTGCCCGCGATGGCCTTGTCGATGAGCGCGTCGAGCGTCGGATCGTCGAAGCTCTTCCACCACTCGGCGTTGACCGCGTCCGACGCGGATACCGGCCCGCGCGCATGCGCCCAGGTGGTCTTTGCCGGCATCTCGGGGCGCTGGTAGACGGGCACGTTCAGGTCCATGCAGCCGGACAGCAACGCCGCGCATGCGCCGGCGGAACCGGCGATGCGGGCCAGCGAACGCATGAGGCCGCGGCAGTTGCGCGTGGCAGTCGGCGACAGGCAGGTGTTCACGATCGACTCCTTGGGCGGAACGCGGCGACGATGCGGGATCGGCGGAAGTGTTGGTGTCGATGCTGCAGCGTGGCACGCTCGCGTCTCATCTCGCATGGGGCGTGCCAGCCGCTCGCGGGGGCGGCGGCAATCGCGCCGGCAGGCTTGCTGGCGCGGGTCCGGGTCACGAAGACGGGAATTGGAGCGACGTGTGCGCGGCACCGGGATCAACGGTGCGTGATGGGGCGTCGCAGACAGTTCGGGCTCGGGATGTCGGGTGTGCGCCGACACTTGGCGCATCGGGCGGCCGCGTCGCCGTCCGGCGCCGGGCTGCTCACCTGCTCGCGTGAGCGCGAGCGCGCGTACGTCAGCGATCGCCGATCGGCGTGCGCGACGTCACTTCACGTAGATCGTGATTTTCTTCGAGTAGACGGGCGGATTGTGCGGCACGTGGTTGGCGTCGCCCATCAGAAGTTGCAGCGTGTGCTTGCCCGGCGGAAGCTCCAGCGTGGTCTCGGTCTCGCCCGCGCCGAAATGCAGGTGATTGCGGTCGGACGGAATCGGCTGGTCCATCGGCGGCAGGTCCGTATCGACCAGCAGGTGATGGTGGCCCGTGTTCGGAAACTGCACGTGCGACGGCGCGACACCCATGTCGCGCAAGCCGAACCACACGCGGAACGGACGTCCGGCCGGCATCACCTGGCCATCGTTGGGCCAGCCGATGTAGACGACGGCCTTCGGGGGATGCGTGCCGGTCTCTGCGGTCGCCGCCCCCGTCCATAGCAGCGTCACGGCAACGGCGAAGAGGATGAGCTTGTTCATGGCGGCAATTCCCGGTTCGGGCGGCAGGCGCGGCATGGCGCGCTACTTGACCGTGATCGTGATCTTCTTCGAGTACACCGGCGGATCGTGCGGCACGTGGTCGTGGTCGCCCATCAGCAGCTGCAGCGTGTGCTTGCCGGGTGGCAGCTCGATGCGCGCCTCGGTTTGACCGGCACCGTAATGGAGGTGATTCCGGTCCGACGGTATCGGCTGGTCCAGCGGCGGGAGATCGGTATCGATGAGCAGATGATGGTGGCCCACGTTGGGCCGCTCGATGCCTTTCGGGCAGATGCCCATGTTGCGCAGGCCCATGCGCACCCAGAACTTGCCGCCCGTGATCGTTGCGCCGTCGGACGGCCAGATGATGTAGGCCTCGGCGCCGGGCGGCGAAGTCGTACGCCCGGCGGCGAACGCGATCCTCGGCGCCAGGACGGTGGCGGCCAAAGCCAACAAGGTAGCCCTTCTTCGCATCGTGTTGCTCCTCGCGTGGATGGCGGCGCGCGGCGTCGGACAGTGGAGCGTGTCTAACAGCTTAGGACGTAATCGACAGGAAGGCACATAACGATGTTCCAGGGTAACGGGCCGGCCGCGATGCGCGGATCCGTATGTCCGTTTTTTGCAAGACCCGCGGGTGGATCCGGTGATCGCCGCCAGGCGCACGTGCTATCTTGAATGTGTCCCGGCCGCGCCCGTGCCTGCCGCAAGCCGGCATTGCGCTCGCCGCGACCGAACACCCGGCAATGGCTGCGCTCCGCCTTCGGCATCGGGTCCGACGGCGCACCCTGGGGGGCTCAACATGTGGCGAATACTCCTGCCCGCATGCCTGCTTGCGTCGATCTCGGTGGCATCGAGCACGTGCTCCGGCGAGGACATGCATGCTTTTCCCGCACCGCCGTCGGCGTCCGCGCGCGCCCCGTCAGTCGAACCGCGGCGCGTCGCGCTCGTGATCGGCAACGGCGCCTATCGCGATCATCCGCTCGCCAATCCCGTTCATGACGCCGATGCAATGAGCGACGCGCTGCGCGCGCTCGGCTTCGACGTCATCACGTTGCGCAATGCGACCCGGCAGCAGATGCTCGACGGGCTTGCCGCGTTCGAACGCCACGGCGCGGCCGGCGGCACCGGGCTGGTCTATTTCGCGGGCCACGGCGCCAGCGTCGGCGCAACGACATGGCTCGCGCCGGTCGATGCCGACGTCGGCGCGCCGGCCGGCCTGTCGCGAACGGGTATCGACCTGCAAACCGTGTTCGATGCGACGTCGCGGCCGCGCGGCGACCGGATTGATCTGATCATTCTGGATTCCTGTCTGATCGCGCCTCCCGGTGCCGGCCACGTGGCGGCCCGCGAGCCGCCGCCGCACACGCTCGTCGCATACGCGGCAGCGCCCGGCGCAGGCGCCGCCGACGGTACCGCGCATGGTGTCTACACGGCAGCGCTGCTGCAGACGCTCGCGGTGCCGGGGCTCGGGATCGCACAGGTCTTCGACCGTGCCGGCGCGATGGTCGAACGCGCCACCGGGCATCGGCAGACGCCGTGGATCGCGTCTTCCCTGTCCGGTGCGGCAGCGACGTTGGCGTTCACCGGGGCGCGTCGCGCTGGAACCGGCGACGCGCATGCCGGCGGCGCCACGGCGCAACGATCCGACGTGCTGGCCGACGTCGGCGTCGTGGCGCTCGATAGCCGCGGCGTGATGCCGAAAGACAGCGCCGAACAGTACGAAATCACGTTCTGGGAATCGATCAAGGACAGCAAGGAGGCGGGCGACTACGAAGCCTATCTGAAGACCTACCCGAACGGCCGCTTCGCGCAGTTGGCGCAGGCTCGTCTCGCACGACTGCGCGCGGCCGCGCCCAAGGCGCCCGCGGCCTCCGCGCCCGCGCAGACGGCGAGCGCCGCGCCGGCCCCCGCCGCCGTTTCGGCTCCGGCTCCGGCTCCGGCTCCGGCTCCGGCACCTGCGCCGGCGCAGCCCGCGCACACGTCCGGCTCGACGCCGAAAGCGCCGCCGCCCCCTGCCGCGGCGGCCCCGTCGGCACCGCCGCAGAAAGGCGGCGCGACGGCCGCCAATGAAATCCACGATTGCCCTGCCTGCCCGGCCATGCTGGCGGTCAGTCCGGGGGCTTTCACGATGGGCAGCAATTCGGGCGATCCGTCGGAAAAGCCTGCGCATCGCGTGACGCTCGATCATTCTTTTGCGCTGGCGAAGTACGGCGTGACCGTTGCGCAGTGGAACGCGTGCCGCGACGCGGGCGCCTGCCCGCGCCTGCCCAACGACAGCAACACGGCGGCGAACGCGCCGGTGCGCGACCTGAGTTGGGACGATGCGCAACTGTACGTCAAGTGGCTGTCGAAAATCAGCGGCAAGTCTTACCGGCTGCCGACCGAGGCCGAATGGGAATTCGCGGCCCGGGGCGGCACCGCGACGCGCTACTGGTGGGGCAACGAGATGCGCCCGGGCAACGCCAACTGCAAGGACTGCGGTCAGCCGTGGCATGCCGACGCACCGGACAACGTCGGCTCGTTCGCGGCCAATCCGCTCGGCTTCTACGACATGGGCGGCAGCGTATGGGAATGGGTCAGCGATTGCTGGCACAACTCGTACAGGAATGCGCCTGCCGACGGCCGCTCATGGGACGAGCCGAATTGCCAGGTCCGCGTCATCCGCGGCGGCTCGTGGCGGGATGGTGCAGGCTACATGCCCGTTTCGACACGCTTCAAGTACGACAGCAGCGTACGTTATTCGGCAAACGGGTTTCGTGTGGCGCGGGACTTGAAGTAGGCGGATCTCGGTTCGAGAACGGCCGGCCGCCGTGTCAGCGACGGGATGTTGGTCTGGAATGCAATGCCTTCGATGACGGAGATGATTTCGGCGTGTCAACCGAAGCGCCGCCGTCCGTCGCGAGCAACGCGTTCAACACCCGCGCGTCCGTCAACCGCTCCAACGACAGGCACGTTTCGCTCAACGCATCGATCTGCGCACGCTGCTCGAGCGCCATGCCGGCCAGCGCCCGAAACTTCGCCAGCAGCGCCGCGTCGGACAGCGGATTGCGCGGGTCGCCGAGCGCGATCGGCACGTGACGCGATTCCCGCCGTCCGTCCGCGCGATGCAGGATCACGGTCGGCTCGTCGAGATCGCCGAGCGCCGGATCGACCTCGATCGCGATGCGTGCGAGCAGCGCCGTGATGCGCGCATCGGTGCGCCTGTCATCGCGATAAGCGTCGATTCCCGTGTCGCCGAACGCAAGGGCCGCTGCCACCGCGTACGCGAGGCTCATCTGCGCCGACGACAGCGTCGACAGGTCGCGGCCGCCGCACATCCGGGCGACGAATGCACTCGCGCGCACGACCACCCGCTCGATCTCGCCGGCTTCGAAGGTGCGCCCGTCCGCAAGCTGCAGCGCCGCGTCGACCGCGGCGTGCGCGCTGCGGCACGACGCGTGCGGCTTGATCGAGCAGCGCATCACCTTCCAGTGCGCGCCGAGGCCGTCGGTCAATGCGTCGGGCACCTGCGATTGCGCGGCGAACGCGCTGAAGAAGCCGCCCCACACGTCGTCGAACACCTGCGCGGGGCCGCTCACGCCTTCGCGCGCGAGCAGCGCCGCGAGCACGCCGCCCTCCGCCGCCCGCCCGGCATGCAGCCGCTTCGTCTGCGAACCGTCGTGGATGAAGCCCCACAAGCCGCCGGAGAAACTCGCCGCATGGCCGAGCGCGTCGCGCATGCGCGCGGCGTCGAGTCCGAACACGCGCGCGCTCGCTGCCGCCGCGCCGAACACGCCGCAACTGAGCGTCGAGTGCCAGCCGGCACCGTTGTGGGCGGAGTACCCGCCGGCCGCCTCGAGCACGCGCCGGCCGACGTCGTAGCCGAGCACGACCGCCGCCACGCATTCCCGGCCGGCCACCGGGCGGCCCGCGCACGACAGCGCGGCCAGCACGGCCGGCAGCACGACCGCGCCCGAATGATCGCAGCCGCCGGAATCGTCGAGCTCGAGCGCGTGTGCGGCGATCCCGTTCACGAACGCCGCATCGCGCGCGCCCGCGGCCCGCCGGGTGCCCCACAGCGTCGCGCCGCCATGCGCGACCGTGCCGGTCAGCGCCCGCGCACTGCAGGTCTCGACGGCGAACGTACCGGCCAGCGCCGCCCCGAACGTGTCGAGCACATGACGCTTCGCTTTCGAGACCACGTCGTCCGGCATTGCGTCGGCGGCCGTCTGCGCGACGAACGTCGCAAGCCGCGTGGCGCGCGTTTGCGTCACCGTCTTCATCGCGCCGACGCCTGCGCCACGCAATGCGCGAATACGTCGACCGGATGGCCCGGCGGATTGACGGGCACCCGGGCACGCCACCAGCGTGCGATGTCGCGCCCGGTCGCGAACCAGACGTCGCCCGCGTCACGCAGATGCGCAAGCAACGCGCGCAGCAAGTCGACGCGCCCCGCGGTGCCGATGATCTCCGGATGCAGGCGCAGCACGCAGCAGAGCCCGAAGCGGCGAAACCCGTCGACGTCGCGCCGCCAGTTGTCGAGCACGTCGCGGTACGCGGCGATACGCGGCTGGCCGGCCGGTACGGGGGGCGACAGGTTGAACTCGAAGTACGGCTCGTCCTCGAGCTCGTAGTGCAGCGGCAGCTCGACGAGCCGGGCGCCGTCCGCGCGATCCTCGCCGCGCGGATGCACGTACGGCAGATCGTCGCCGCGCCACGACGACGACCACGTGAAGCCTTCCGCGACGAGCCAGTCCGCGAAGCCGTCGGCCCAGTTGCCGGTGAACGAGCGAAACCCTTCCACGTCGCGGCCGATCGTGTCCGCGAGCGCCGTGCGCCCGATACGGCACGCGTCGATCTGCGCGGCGAGCGGCAGCACGTCGAAGTCTTCGCAGCGATAGCCGCTCACGCCGAGCTCATGCCCGGCGGCCGCGATCGCGCGCACGGCAGCGCCATGCGTTTGCGCGACGCGGCCGGGCACGAACCAGCTCGTCGGCACGCTGAATTCGTCGAAGGCCGCGAGCAGCCGATCGACGCCGCGCGTCGCGCCGTAGCGCCATGCCGACAGCGATTTCTCGCGGCCGACGATGCGCGGCTCGCGCGTCTCGATGCCGTGTATGTCGTTGAAATCGACCGTGATCGCGACCGCGCAGCGCGCGCCGCCCGGCCAGGCTGGAAGTGTCGTCACGGGCTGCTCCGTTGCGTCGATTGCGTCGATTGCCTGCCGTGCGCGTGCTGCGCGAGCCACCAGTCGGCCACGTCACGACAGCGCGCGAACCAGACGCCGTCCTGCGCGCGCATGTGTTCGAACCACGCTTCGAGTAACGCGAGGCGCCCCGGCTTGCCGCAGACTTTCGGATGCAGCAGGGTCGTCAGGCATAGCCCTTCGCGGTAGACGCCGTCGAATTCGCGTGTCCAGTTGTCGAGCGTCGCATCGTAGCCGGCGATCCGGTCAAGTCCGGCCGGATAGTCGGGGTTGCGGTGATACGCGAGCGACGCGTAATCGTCGGTCTCCCAGCGGCCGGGAATCTCGACGAGCGGCGGCTCGCCGTCGGCGCCGGGCAGCAGGTACGGACGGTCGTCGCCGCGCATCGAGCTCGAATAGCGCACCCCGGCTTCGCGCAGCACGCCCAGCGTCGCCGCGCTCCAGTCGCCGGACGGCGTGCGGAATCCGACCGGCCGCACCCCGAGCGTGCGCGCGAAGACGTCGGCCGACTGTGCCATGATCTCGCGCTGCCGCGCGGGTTCGAGCGTCCAGAACGCTTCGTGCCGGTAACCGTGATAACCGATCTCGTGGCCGCGCTCGACGATTGCCGCGCATTGCGCGGGCCACGTCCGCGCGATCCATGCGGGTACGAAGAACGTCGCGGGCAGGTCGAACGACGCGAGCACGTCGAGCAGCCGGCCGAGCGCGCGCCACGGCCCGTAGCTGCCGAGCGTGAAATACGCGGGGTTGCGCCAGATCGATCCGTTCAGCATCGCGTCGCCGGTCGGGCCGTCGAGGTCGAACGCGAGCGCGACACACGCGCGCCGCGCGTGCGGCCAGCGGGGAGCCAGGTCCGTCATCGCGCGCTCAGTGCGTGCCGTTGATCGTCGCCTTCGCGACCGCGTGCTCCTGGAGCCCCCATTTCGCGAGCAGCTTGTGATACGACCCGTCCGCGATCATCTGGTTGAGCGCCGTCGTCAGCGCACTGCTCAGCGCGGTATTGCTCTTCGCGACGCCGATGCCCGTGTATTGCGACAGGAACGGCTTGCCGACCGGTGCGTACGCGTTCTGCTCGAGGCTGTTCTGGTACGGCAGCGTCTCGCCGCCCTGCACGGCCGCGTCGATGCGGTTCTGGCGCAACTGCATGCGCGCGTCCGACGAACCGTCGGTGCCGACGACGACGATCGCCGGCTTGCCGGCCTTCACGCAGTTCTCCGCGCTCCACGCGGTCGTGTTGTCGGGGAACGACGTGCGCCGGCTCGACCCGACGCGCTTGCCGCACAGCGCGTTCATCTGCGCGAACTCGCCGGCGCGCGTCTTCAGCACGTAGAACTGCGGGCCCGTCTCGATGTAGTCGACGAACGTCACCGCGTCGCGGCGCGTCGGCAGGTCGGTCATGCCGGACAGGATCATGTCGACGCGCTGCGTCGCGACCGCGCTCATCATCTGGTCGAAGCTCGTCTCCACCCAGTTCAGCTTCGCGCCCATCTTCGCGGCGAGCGCCTCGCCGAGATCGACGTCGAAGCCCGCGAGCTTGTCGGTCGCCGGATCCTTGTATTCGAACGGCGGATAGTTCGGCACGATCGCGACGTTCAGCGTGCGCTTCGCGTTCGCGGCCTGGGCGACCGCGAACGACGCATGGAGCGCGAGCGCGCCGAATGCGACAGCGGCCAGCGTGCGGGTCAGGACGGATGCTTTCATGGGGATGTCGCCTTGTCGTGGTGGTGTAATGGGTACTGCAGGGCTGCGTTGCCCGTCTCGTCGACGGTTCGCTCGATCGGGCGCCGCGGTGCGGTGCGCCCGGTCCGTTCAGGCAATCACGGCCGAGATGAAGTCGCGGGTGCGCGCCTGCGTCGGCGCGGACAGCACCTGGTCGGGCGGTCCGCTCTCGACGATCCGGCCGCCATCCATGAAGACGACGCGATCGGCGACCTCGCGCGCGAAGCCGAGCTCGTGCGTGACGACGATCATCGTCATCCCGCTCTTCGCGAGATCGCGCATCACGGCCAGCACTTCCCCGACGAGTTCGGGATCGAGCGCCGACGTCGGTTCGTCGAACAGGATCAGTTGCGGATGCATCGCGAGTGCCCGCGCAATGGCGACGCGCTGCTGCTGGCCGCCCGACAGCTCGACGGGGAACGCGTCGCACTTGTGGCCGAGCCCGACGCGCGCGAGCAGCGCGCGCCCTTCTTCCAGCGCTTGCGCGCGGCGGCGCTTGAGCACCTGTACCGGGCCCTCGATCACGTTCTCGAGCGCGGTCTTGTGCGGAAACAGGTTGAAGCGCTGGAACACCATGCTGGTCGCGAGCCGCTGCCGCGCGACCTGGCGCTCCGACAGCTCGTGCAGGCGGTCGCCGGCACGCCGGTAGCCGGCCAGCTCGCCGTTGACCCACAGCGCACCGGCGCTGATCGTCTCCAGCTGGTTGATGCAGCGCAGGAAGGTGCTCTTGCCCGAACCCGACGGTCCGATGATGCACAGCACTTCACCCTGCACGACGTCGAGCGTGATGCCGTGCAGCGCCTGGAAATCGCCGTACGACTTGCGTACGTCTATCGCGCGAACGACTGCGTTCGTCATGACGTTCTCCCGATGGGGTTGGATCGTGTCGTTCATTTGCGGCCCGCCGCCCGGCCCGCGCCGCGCGCGAAGCGCCGTTCGACGCGCGCCTGCGCAAGCGACAGCACGGTGACGACCGCGAGATACCAGATGCCGGCGACGATCAGCAGCTCGATCACGCGAGCGTTCGCGTAATAGATGTTCTGCGCGTTGTGCAGCATCTCCGCGTACTGGACGACGCTCGCGAGCGAGGTCAGCTTGACCATGCCGATCAGCTCGTTGCCGATCGGCGGCACGATCACGCGCATCGCCTGCGGCAGGATGATGCGGCGCAGCGCCTGCAGGCGTGCCATGCCGATCGATTTGGCGGCCTCGTACTGGCCGGTGTCGACCGACAGCAGTCCGGCGCGCACGACTTCCGACGTATAGGCGCCCTGGTTGATGCCGAGTCCGAGCACCGCCGCGAGGAACGGCGTCATCACGTCGACGGTGCGGAATTCCGCGATCCCCGGGATGCCCAGCGTCGGGAACACCAGCGCGAGGTTGAACCATAGCAGCAGCTGCAGGATCACCGGCGTGCCGCGAAACAGCCAGATGTAGCCCTGCGCGATCGCGCCGAGCACCGGGTTCGACGACAGCCGCATCACCGCGGTCGCGACGCCGAGCACGATGCCGAGCGTCATCGCGAGGACGGTCATCACGATCGTGTTGCCGAGCCCCGTCAGGATCGAGCGCGCGGTCAGGAACTGGCCTACGACGCGCCATTCGATCTGTCCGCGCGCGAACGCGAACGCCACATAGCCGAGCGCGGCAACGATCGCGATCGACGCGACATAGCGCCCCCAGTAGCGCCGGCGCACGCGAACCAGCCCGGCGATGTCGTCCGCGGCGCGGGCGGCCGGCCCCGATGCGCCGTCGAGCCGGCTCGAATCGGAGGCGCTCAGCATGACGGCCCCCGGTAGTCGGCGGCCCACGCGGCCTGGCGTTCGATCGCGGCGCTCAGGCGGCCGATCTGCTCGCGCACGCGCGCGGGAGACGTGCCGCCCGCACCGCCGCGGGCCGCGACGGCCGCGTCGAGCGTCAGATGCGCGCGCACCGCCGGGGCGAGGCGCGTGTCGACGGCCTGCAGCTGTTCGGCGCTCGCATCGGCGAGCTCGATGCCGTCCCGCTCGCACGCGCGCACGAGCGTGCCGGTGATCTCGTGCGCTTCGCTGAACGGTACGCCCGTCAACGCGAGCCAGTCCGCGACCTCGGTCGCGAGCGTGAAGCCGAGCGGCGCCTGGCGACGCATCTCGTCGACGTTCACGCGCATCGTGCGGATCATTCCCGCCATCGCGGGCAGCACGAGCTCGAGCGTATCGATCGAATCGAACGCCGCGATCTTGTCTTCCGCGAGATCGCGGTTGTACGCGAGCGGCAGCGACTTCAGCGTCGCCAGCAGCCCCGTCAGGTTGCCGATCAGGCGCCCCGCCTTGCCGCGCGTGAGTTCCGCGATGTCCGGGTTCTTCTTCTGCGGCATGATCGAGCTGCCCGTTGCGTAGCCGTCGTCGAGTTCCACCCAGCGGAATTGCCGCGACGTCCACAGGATCACCTCTTCCGACAGGCGCGACAGATTCACGGCCAGCATGCTCGTGACGAACACGAATTCGGCGACGTGATCGCGCGCGGCCACCGCATCGATCGAGTTCTCGCAGGGCGCGTCGTAACCGAGCTCCTGCGCGGACAGCTCGGGCCGCACGCAGATGGCCGAGCCCGCGAGCGCGGCCGCGCCGAGCGGCGAACGCGCGGTGCGGCGGTCCCAGTCGACCAGCCGGTCGGCGTCGCGGTACAGCGACTGCGCATGCGCGAGCAACTGATGGCCGAACACGATCGGCTGCGCCGGCTGCAGATGGGTGAATCCGGCGGTCACCGTGTCGACGTGCCGGCTCGCCTGGCCGACCAGCGCGTCCTGCAGATCGAGCACGCCGCGCACGAGCGCGCGCGCCTTGTCGCGCAGGTACAGGCGCAGGTCGTTCGCCGCCTGGTCGTTGCGCGAGCGCCCGGCGCGCAGCTTGCCGCCCAGCGCCGGCAGCCGCTGCGTGAGCACGCGCTCGAGGAAGGTGTGCACGTCCTCGTCGGCGAGCGACGGCGCGATCGCGCCGGCCGCGTAGTCGCGTGCGATGCCGTCCATCGCGGTCAGCAGTTGCGCGAGCTCGTCGTCGTTCACGATGCCGGCGCGGTTCAATTCGCGCGCATGCGCGCGGGAGCCTGCCAGGTCGTACGGCACGAGGCGGAAGAAACTCGGATCGGAGCGCGACAGGTCCTGCAGCGCGTTCGACGGTTTCGACTGGAAGCGGCCACCCCACAGGCGCTCGATCGGTTCGGTAAGGCTCATTGCGGTCGACCTCGACTCGGTTGGATTGCCCCTACTGTAGGCATTCAATTTTTTTTGTTGTAGCGAGAAATTGAATCCGCTTTAATGAAATTTTTCTCAGCATCGTCGCGTCCGACGAGCCTCCCGATGCGCAATCGCCTGCCGCCGCTGAACCCTCTTCGTGCGTTTGAAGCCGCTGCGCGGCGCGGCAGCGTGTCGGCGGCCGCGGATGAACTGCACGTCACCGCGAGCGCGGTCAGCCACCAGATTCGCATTCTCGAGAGCACGCTCGGCGTCGCGCTATTCGTCAGATCAAAGGCCCGCGTGAAGCTCACGCCGCAAGGCGAGGCGTTGCTGGAACCGGTCGGCGCCGCGTTCGACCTGATCGCGAACGCCGCCGTCAGGCTCGATTCGCCGGTGGCCGCCGGCGATCTCGTCGTGTCGACGCCGCTGTCGCTGACGTCGCGCTGGCTTGCCCGGCATATCGGCGACTTTGTCGAGCGTTATCCGGGCATCCACCTGAAGGTGGTTCCGTCGAACGACGATCGCGAGGTCTATTCGCCGGACGTCGACGTCTGCATCCGCTACGGGGAAGGCAACTGGCGCAACCGGGCGGTCGAGCTGCTCGCGCATCCGGCGCTGTTCCCGGTCGTGAGCCCGGCGTTGATGAACGGGCCCGATGCGATCCGCAAGGTGCAGGATCTCGCGGGGCGCACGCTGTTCTGCGAGCATGCGGGCTCGTGGATGCGCTGGTTGGCCGAAGCGAAAGCCGACCGGCTGCCGGGCATCCGCATCCTCGAGATCGGCAACGCGCACATCGGTGTCGAAGCCGCGGTGCATGGCCAGGGCGTCGCACTCGGCGACAGCCTGTCGGTGCGCGACGACCTGATCGACGGCACGCTCGTGCGGCCCTTCAGCGAAACCGTGCCGTCACGCCATGCGTACTATCTCGTCGCGCGTCACGAGATGACCGAGGCGCCGCTCGTGACCGCGTTCACGGCGTGGCTGCGCGCGCGCGTCGCGTGATGCGCGCACGTGTTTGCAGCGAGGCGGAAAGTCAGGAAACGAGACTCGCGAAATCGTCCCACACCATCACGATGTTCCGCGATCGCCAGATCGGCCCCGCATCGACGTACTCGCCGGCCAGCCGGCCGTTCAACGACGCGTAAAAGGCGATCGCGGCGTCGTTTCCCTTGACGACGCTCAACGCCGCGCCCTGGTACCGCATCGTTTGCAGATGCGTTGCGAGCCGGGCGAGCAGCGTGCGGCCGATGCCGCGACGCTTGAACCCGGGATCGACGTACAGGAACTTGATCTCGCCACGGCCGCCGAAGATCGGCTCCGACGGCGCGCCGGCCGCGCCGATGCCGACGATCGTGCCGTCGGCTTCCGCCACGAGCACCAATTGGTCGCGCTCGTTCGACGCCAGCTTTTCCCGCCATGTCCTGCCGCGATGGCGCTCGTCGAGGACGGCATGCGCCTGCGCCGGCGCGAGATCGCGATAGGTATGCCGCCAGACCTTGACGTGAAAATCGGCGATCGCCTGCGCATCGTCGAGGTGGGCGGTCCTGACGGATATTACGGACATGGAAGACTCTCTCGGCTGGCTTGGCACACGCGGGCGCGGCGCACGAGCCGGATTGTCGACGATCCGGGCGACCGTGTCAGCACCCGCGGGCATCACGTATCAGCGCGTAACCGCTTCCGTGTTCCGGACGCTGCCCAGGAACCGCGTCAGCTCCACCGTCTGCGGCCGCTCGAAAATCTCTTCGGCCGTCCCGCTCTCCCACACCCTGCCCTGATGCATGAACACGATCCGGTCGCTCACCGCACGCGCGAAGTTCATCTCGTGGGTGACCATGATCAACGTCATGTCCTCGCGCGCAAGCTGCGCGACGACGCCCAGCACCTCGCCGACGAGCTCGGGATCGAGCGCGGACGTGATTTCGTCGCACAGCAGCACGCTCGGCTTCATCGCGAGCGCACGCGCGATCGCGACGCGCTGCTGCTGGCCGCCCGACAGCTGTTCCGGAAACGCGTCGAACTTGTCGCCGAGGCCGACGCGCTCGAGCATCAGTTCCGCGATCGCGCGCGCCTGCTGGCGATGCGACTTTTTCACGACCGACTGCGCGAGCATCACGTTCTGCCCGGCGCTCAGGTGCGGAAACAGGTTGTATTGCTGGAACACCATGCCGACCTTCAGCCGCAGCGCACGCAGGTCCGCGTGCCGCGCATCGACGCGTTCGCCGTCGATCGAGATCGTGCCCGCGTCGATGCTCTCGAGTCCGTTGAGCGTGCGCAGCAACGTGCTCTTGCCCGAGCCGCTGCGGCCGATGATCGAGACGACCTGCCCGCGCTCGACGGAGAAATCGATGCCCTTGAGCACATGATGGGTGCCGAAGTTCTTTTCGAGACCACGGGTTTCAACGAGCGGCATGCCATCTCCTTTGCAACGTGCGCGCATAACGGGTAAGCGGATAACAGAGCGCGAAATAGATCAGCGCGACGAGGCCGTACACGACGAACGGCCGGAACGTCGCGTTCGAGATCGCGATGCCGACCTTCGTCAGCTCGGTGAAGCCGATGATCGACACGAGTGCCGTATCCTTCACGGCCTGCACGCCGAAGCCGACCGTCGGTGCGATCGCGATGCGCGCGGCCTGCGGCAGGATCACGTGACGCAACTGCTCGACGTAGCTCATGGCCAGGCTCGCCGACGCCTCCCACTGCCCTTTCGGCACCGCCTCGACGCAGCCGCGCCAGATTTCCGCGAGATACGCGCTGGTGAAGAACGTGAGCCCTGCGGTGGCCGCGATCCACGGCGGCACGTCGAGCCCGACGAGCGGCAGGCCGAAGAACACGATGAACAGTTGCATCAGCAACGGGGTGCCCTGGAATATCTCGATGTACAGCTTCGCGACGCCGCGCAGCAGCGTGGAGCTCGACACGCGCATCACGAGCAGCCCGAGGCCGACGAGGCCGCCGGACAGGAACGACACGATCGACAGTACGATCGTCCAGCGCGCGGCCAGCAGCAGGTTCGCGAGAATCTGCCCGAACGTGAAGTCGATCATCGCGCACCTCGCACGCGACGGGAGAACAGGCGGCGCCCCATCGAGCCGAGCGTGGCACGCAGCAGCAGCGCCATCGCCAGATACGCGAGCGCGATGACGAAGTACGTCTCGAACGCGCGGAAGTTTCGCGACTGAATGTAGCCGGCCGCATAGGTCAGGTCAGCCACCGAGATCTGCGACACGACCGCCGAGCCGAGCATCGTGATCACGATCTGGCTCGACAGCGCCGGAAACACCTTGGCCAGCGCCTGCGGCAGCACGACGTGGCGCAGCATCTGCGCGCGCGACATCGCAAGCGCGGACGCCGCCTCCAGATGCCCTTTCGGAACGGCGGCGACGCCCGCGCGCACGATCTCGACCGAGTACGCGCCGAGATTGAGCGTCATCGCGAGGATCGCGGCCGTGTATTCGTCGATGTGCACGCCGAGCGCGGGCAAGCCGAAGAAGATGAAGAACAGCTGGACGACGAACGGCGTGTTGCGGATCGCCTCGACGTACGCGCCGATCAGCGGGCGCAGCCGCACGGCCGCGCGCGCGTCGGCGCTGTACGCGGCCGCGCCGAGCACGCCGAGCGCCACGCCGAGTACGGTCGCGACCGCGGTGAGCGCGAGCGTGATCGCCGCGCCGCTCGCGAACACGCCGGCGTATTCGGCGAGCTCGCCGAATTGAAGCTGGTAGCTCATGACGATGGAGTAAATTCGGGTTCGGACAACGACACCCGCCGCGCCGGCGATGCCGGCCGCGGCGATGTATCAGGCGACACTGCGATTCGTCACAGTCCGGCCGGCAACGGCTGGCCGAGCCACTTCTTCGACATCGCGCCCAGCGTGCCGTCCTGCTTCGCATGGGCGATCGTGTCGTCGATCTTCGCGAGCAGGCGCGGTTCGTTCTTGTTGACGCCGACGAAGCACGGCGAATTCTTGATCACGAACTTGACCTCGGGCCGGCGCGGCGGATTCTTCGCGAGAATCGCCGCCGCGACGATGTTGCCGGCCGCGATCAGTTGCACTTGCCCCGACAGGAACGCCTGGATCGTAGCGTTGTTGTCCTCGAAGCGCTTGATCGTCGCGTTCGGTGCGAGCTGCGACAGCGCGATCTCCTCGAGCGCGCCGCGGGTGGCGCCGACCGTCTTGCCGTTCAGGTCGGCGGGCGCGCTCACCTTCACGTCGGCCGGCCCGAACACGCCCTGGAAATACGGTGCGTACGCGCTCGAGAAGTCGATGACCTTCTCGCGCTCAGGTGTCCTGCCGAGCGACGAGATCACCATGTCGACCTTGTTGGTCGTCAGGTACGGAATCCGGTTCGCACTGTTCACGGGCACGAGCTTCAGTTTCACGCCGAGCGACTTGGCGAGGAGTTCGGCCATGTCGATGTCGTAGCCCTGCGGCTGCATGTCCGTGCCGACCGAGCCGAACGGCGGATAGTCTTCGGGCACCGCGACGCGCAGCGCGCCGTTTTTCGCGATGGTGTCGAGCGCGTCGGCATGCGCCGGCGCGGCAGCGAACAGCGCCATCACGGGGGCGGCGATCAGCGCAGCCAGCCAGGTGCGTCGGGGGAACGGTCGAGTCGTCGGGCTCACGGTGAATCTTCCTTGTCTGGTATGTCGTCGGGCAGCGCGCAACCGTTGCGCGGCCGCGGGTATTCCAGCAAAAACCGGGCCACCGGTGCGAAACGCTTGCCGTACCGGCACTCGACGGAAATTCCGGCGCACCGCATTCCCCATTTCGGTGCGTGGGCCGGCGCCGGCGCCAGCCGCTGCCCTCGCAGCGCGCGCCGGCGCACCAAATTACCTAACCGGTTCATTCCACGAAGCGGGGCCGGTGCTTGGGGGCGCATGCCGGTTCCTGGGCATCGATCCGGGACGCCACGATCGGCGAATCGCAATCGGCACTGCGTCACGCGGCACGCTCCGGGGGCGCCATAAACCAGACGAATCGCCGCTCGTCGAACGTGCACCGCATCGCCGCCGCGACTGATCGAAGACGTCGACGTGACCGCATCCGGCCCCGGGGACCACGAAGACAAACGCGCTTGACGAAAGTCAAACCCGTGGAGACGACAGGTGCAAAAAATTGCGTATGCAGGATCGCCGATTGCCACCGGGAGACATTCATGAGCGCCAGCACTTCAACCTGCCAGGCGGCACCCGCGCTCCAGCGGGTGTTGATCGCCATCGACGGTTCCACCGCATCCGATCAGGCGCTGGCGTATGCCAGGGCGTTCGTTCCACCGAATGCATCGGTACGCATCGTCAGCGTTGCGGATAGTCCGCGCACACTCGTCCCGCGCGGGTCGAGATCCGCGGCGTTTCTCGAATCGGCCCGCGACGAATTGCTGCGAGACGCATCCGACGTGCTATCGCGCGCCCGAAGCGCAATGGCGCGCGACGACATCGCGGTCGACACGGAAGTCGTCGACCTGTCCACGCACGGCGGGGATATCGCGCATGCGCTGGCCGACAGTGCGCAAGCTTGGCAGGCCGAACTCGTGATCGTCGGGGCACGCCAGCATCACGGCCTGCGCGCGTGGATCGAAGGAACGGTTTCCGGCCCGCTCGGCACGCTCGTCGGCTGCCCGCTGCTCATCGTGCCGGAAGGTTTCGGGTCGGTGGCCGAGCGCCTGCCGCGGCGGATGCTGTTCGCGGTCGACGGAAGCTCGATTGCGCTTCACGCATTGCGCACGGGGTTGAAACTCTCGTGGCCCGACACCGAATTCCGGGCGATATGCGTGCTCGATCGCCCCTCGTCGCTGGGTGATTTCGTCCCCGTCGAGACGCTGGAAAAGGCGTTGCTTGGCGAAGGCAATCACGCACTGCAAAAAGCCATGGCCCTGCTCGACGGCATCCCCGCCGGGCGCTCGCAGTCGCAGCTGATCGAAACGGATCGAACGGGCGAAGACGTGCCGCACCTGATCGTGCACGACGCGATCGAATGGAATGCGGACTTGATCGTCATGGGCACCCACGGGCGGCGCGGCGCCACGCGCTGGCTGGTCGGCAGCGTGGCCGGACGCGTTGCGCGCATCACGAAAACGCCGGTCCTGCTCGTGAGTGCGCCGCGTGCATGATGCGTCTCGGCGTCACGCATCCGCTCCGACGGCGTGGAACAGTTCCTCCTCCTGAGCGCAATGCAGGCGTACGATCGCTTCCAGCCCGTACAGCAGGCGTTGTATCGCCTGCACCTGCGTGGCGTTCCCCGCATCGCCCGGCAGGTCCGCGACCATCTGCCTGAGCGATCGAACCATCCTGAAGATCTCCCGGTGTGCGCCGCTCATCGCCGCCAGCGGGTCCTCGCCACCGAGCAGCGGGGCGAGGCGCGCGTAGACGTCCCGATCGTCGGCGCGTTCGTGCGGCAGCAGCCGTTCGTCGAGCGAGTCGATCAGGCGGACAAGCTCGCCGGCGATGGCGGCCCCGGACAGGTGCGGCAGGCGATCCGCGAGATCCCTGATCTGGTCCAGCAACGGTGACAATGCCGTGTGCTCGCGCTTGAGTTGCTCGACGTCGACATCCGCGAGCCGGGCGTCCGTCTGCCTCGGGCGAACCAGCAACACGCGCAACGCATTGACGATGACGGCGACGTCGATGACTTCCTGAATCACCGCGCCGGCAATCGGCGGCAGGAATCCGGCCGCCGCAATCATCATCGCGACGATCGACAGCGACATGCCGGTCACCACGCTCTCGAGCGCGATCCGGCGCGAGCGTCGGGCGATTCGCATCGCATCCACGAGCCGATCGAGCCGATCCACCAGCAGAACCACGTCGGCCGCTTCGGATGACGCGGCCGCGCCCCGCGCGCCCATCGCGATACCGACGTCGGCCGCCGCCAGCGCCGGCGCGTCGTTCACGCCGTCGCCGACCATGATCGTCACGCCTTCCTTGCGCGCGGCCTGGATGGCGGCGAGCTTGTCCGTCGGCGTCTGCTCGGCGCGCACGTCGGTGACGCCCAGCAACTCGCCGACGGCCTGGGCGATGTCGCGCCGATCGCCGGTCAGCATGACGAGGCGCGCGACGCCTTCGCGTTTCAACAGCCGCAACGCCCGCGGCGTTTCCAGCCGCACCTGGTCGGCCATCTGGATCGCGCCGATCATCACACCGTCGACACCGACGAACACGGCAGCCCCGCCCTCGTTGCCGACCCGTTTCAGGAATGCGTCGCTCCACGGGGCGGCCGTCGAGCAGGCGCGGACGTACCCGAACTTGCCGATCGCGACGGCCCGGCCGTCGACCCGGCCCGTCACGCCCTCGCCCGCCGTTTCCACGACGACCGACGGCGGCGACAGCGTGATCCGGCGCTCCCGCGCGGCGACCGTCAGCGCATCCGAAATGACGTGGCCCGAAGCCTGGGCCAACGACGCGGCGAAATGCAGCACATCGTCCGTGCCGACGTCCGCGCCGCATTCGATCGCAACAATGCGGGCGCGCCCTCCCGTCAGCGTCCCGGTCTTGTCGAAGAACAGGATCGTCGCTTGCGCGAGTCGTTCCAGCGCGCCCCCGCCCTTGACCAGGATGCCGCGTTTCGAACAGCGCGACATGCCGGACACGATGGCGACCGGGACGGCGAGGATCAACGGACACGGCGTGGCCACGACGAGCACGGCGAGCGCACGTGCGACATCCCCGGCCAGCAGCCACGCGATGCCCGCGACGAGCAGCGAAGCGAGTACGAAGAACGCGGCATAGCGATCCGCGAGACGCACGGACGGGCTGCGCTCGCGCTGCGCGCGTGCGACCAGGCGGACGATACCGGCAAACGTGCTGTCACCCGCCGTCGTGCGGGCCACCATTTCGAACGGCGCGCCGGCGTTGACCACGCCGCTGCACGCGCTTTCTCCGGAGCGTCGCCGCTGTGTGCTCGACTCGCCCGTCAACATGGATTCGTCGAGTTCCGCATCATCGGTCAAGGTGCCGTCGACCGGCACGAATTCGCCGCTTCGCACGAGCAGCCTGTCACCGGGAACGAGCGTTTCCACGCCAACGGAACGCCACTCACCGTTCTCGAACCGGGTTGCCTGCCGAGGGGCACGGCCGAGCAGCGCGGTCATCTCGCGTTGCGCGCGGTCTTGCGCATACCGCTCCAGCGTCCGCCCGCTGGCCAGCATCAACGCAATGACCGCGGCGGTCAGCGTCTCGTCGAGCGCGATCGCCAGGCCGATCGCCAGCCATGCGAGCACATCGATGCCGGCTTGCCGTCTCGCCACGGCCCTGGCAACGGATACCGTCAACGCGAGCAGGACCGGCAGCGCACCGACCAGCCAGACGACGCGCGCGAACGAAGGCAGGCCGAACGCAACGCACACGCCTCCTGCGGCGAGCGTGACCGCCGCCAGAACCAGCAACACGAGATCGATCGACCAGCGGATTCGCGACATGACGATTGTTCCGATCGCCGCGCATGGCGGCGTTCGCCGCATCCGGTTCGGGTTGCGGTTGCGGACGGCGTGGCACCAGTCTAGTAAACGCCGCGGCTCGACCGTTGACATGGGTCAGCACGACGCGCCTCCCGCGACATGCCGGCACGGCGCGCGGCTTGACGTGAGTCAAGCCGTCAGCCACTTTCCTCAGCAAAATTGAATCGTGAAACCGGATGGCCCGGAGTCGATATCGTGCTGACGCTGGCGGTACTCTTTCTGCTGATTCTGCTGCTGAATCTCATGCCGGCATTCGCCCCGCCAACCTGGATGGCGATGTCGTGGGTCGGCTTCAACCTGCCGGACGGCAATCCGTTCATCTTCGCCGTCGTGGCGGCCGGCGCGGCCACGACCGGCCGCGTGATCCTGGCGACCTTCGCAAGATCGCTCGTCCGCTCCCGCTGGATACGCGAATCGGATCGCGAGAATATCGACGTCGCCACACGCTGGCTGCGAAAGCACCGAACGCTCACCGCCGGCGCGTTCTTCTTCTATGCATTGAGCCCGCTTCCGTCGAACTATCTGTTCATCGCGTACGGACTGTCCGGGTTGCCGCTCAGGATCATCGCGGCGGCCTTCTTCATCGGCCGCGCAACCACCTATGCGATCTGGGCGCATCTCGGCCGCTTCGCGTCGACCCGGCTGGACCTGGAATCCGAACTCGAAGGCACTTATCTCGGCGGATACTTCGTCGTCACGCAACTGGTGTTGCTCGGCCTCGTGTTCGTGTTGATGAAGCTCGACTGGCGCGCGCTCGTCAACGAACGTCGGGTGACGTTCCGGCGCGGCCATCGTCCGCGCGGTTCCGATTGACGTTCGCGTATGCGGCGCCCCGGGCGGGCACGTCGGCTGCCCGGTCCTGCCTGCCGGCCGCGAATGCCGCGCATGAAGTCATGCAACGCTTTCCCGCTTGCGCGGATCGACGTGCGTCATCACGTCCGGATTCGGTGTGTCCGGTGGCGAACGCGCGATCCCGGTCGCGATCGGCCGCTTCCGGAACGTCCGGCCGCCCGGCGAACGCGTGCCGTCTGACCGGCGGCGTACATGATCGATCAGCGCGCGGCCGCACCGGCTCCATCGGCTGCATCGGCAGGCGGCCACGAAACGGCCACGCGCAGTCCACCGAACGCGGGCGAACGATCCACCTGGATGTCGGCCTCGTGCGCCGCTGCGATTCGCCGCACGATCGACCAGCCGAGGCCGCTCCCGCCCGGCCGGGTTCCCGCCGGCCGAAAGAACCGTTCGCTCAGCCTGCGCAGATCGGCGTCGCCGATGCCCGGGCCGCTGTCCTCGACCCGCAGCACGGTGCGCCGGTCTCGCTGGCCAACGGAAACGGTGATGCACGCCAGCGGCGGGCTGTAGCGAATCGCGTTGTCGACCAGATTGCGCACCATCGCCGCGAGCAAGGCTTCGTTGCCGGCGACGATGCATGGCGACGGCGCATCGAGTGCCAGCTTCTGCTGCTTCCCGATCGACTGCGGCGCGGCCTCCGCGACCACCCCTTTCGCCAGGGCCGATACATCGACCGGTGCGCGCTCCGCCAGTGCGCCTGCATCGAGACGGGAAAGCAGCAGGAGCTGGTCGACCAGACGCGCCGCGCGGTCGCACCCTTCGAGCACGCCCCGCAACGCATGGCGGCGCCGCTCGTCATGGCGCTCCGCCAATGCAACCTGCGCCTGCGCCTTGACGGCCGCGATCGGCGTGCGCAACTCGTGCGCGGCATCGGCGGTGAATCGGCGCTCCGCGTCCATCACGGCACGAATCCGCTCGAACAGGCCGTTCAGCGCATCCAGCATCGGCCGCATCTCGAGCGGCGTCCGGTCCAGCCGGATCGTGTCGAGCGCCTGCGGATTGCGCTTCGCCAGCGTTCGCCCGAAATCGCGCAGCGGTGCCGTGCCGCGACGAACCGCCCAGCCGATGGCCAGCACCAGCAACGGCAACGCAGCCGCCATCGGCCAGAATGCGCTGCGCATGACGGCGCCCAGGATCGCCTTGCGTGATTCGATTCGTTCGCCCACGAATACCTGAACGTCGCCGCGCACGCCGTGCACGACGAATACCCGCCAGGCATTCCCGTCGATCACGACGGTCCAGAATCCGGAGGCCCGATCGCGCGCGGTCAGCTCGGGCGCCACCATCGGCCGCGACGGCGCGTTTTCGGAATGCAGGCCGAGCCGGCCTTCATGAAACACCTGAAAGGCAACACGGGGGCCGTATGGATGAAGGATCGGCGCGTCGATCGCATGGTCGTCGTCATCCGGCCCGCGCGCCTGTTGCGCGACGAGCAGTGCCGCCGCCTGCGCGAGGTGGCCGTCGAGCAGCCGGTCGATCTCGCGCCGCGCATCGAGCCAGGTCAGCAGCAGCGTCGACAGCCAGACAGCCAGGACCACGGCCGGCACGAGCGTCAGCAGCCGGCCGTGCAGCGAGCGAGCTGGCAACAAGGCTTTCATGCAGCGTCCCGCATGAGCACGTAACCCACGCCGCGAACCGTCCGGATCAGCTCGCTGCCGAGCTTCGCACGCAGGCGATGGATGTGCACCTCGACGGCGTTGCTTTCCACCTCCTGCCCCCAGCTGTACAGATACTGCTCGATCTGCTCGCGCGACAGGACCCGGCCTGCATTCAGCATCAGGATGTGCAGCAGGTCGAACTCGCGCGTGGACAGCGCAACGGCCACGCCGGCGCGGCGGGCGGTTCGCGACGCGGGCTCCAGCTCGACGTCCCGCGCATGGAGCCGCTCCGCCGGCCGGCCGTGGGCGCGCCGGACCAGCGCTCTCAGGCGCGCGCCGAGTTCGTACAGGTCGACGGGCTTGACCACGTAGTCGTCGGCGCCCCCGTCGAGTGCCCTGATGCGGTCGGGCACGGCATCGCGCGCGGTCAGGATCAGGACCGGCAACGCTATGCCGTCGCGACGAATGCGCTGCAGGACGTCCATGCCGTCCACGAGCGGCAACCCGAGATCGAGGACCGCCGCGGCATGCGCATGCGCGCGCAGTTCGCGCTGGGCCGCGTCGCCGTCGCGTACCCAGTCGACCTGGAACCCTTGCTGGCGCAATCCGGCACGGATCCCGTCGCCGAGCAGGACATCGTCTTCCACGAGCAGGATGCGCACGATCGAGCACTCCGCCTGCGGCCGTCAATCGTCGTCCCGGCCCGCCCCGTATCCGGGGCGGCCGGCGTCCGTCGCGACGGGCCGGTCGGTTTGCACGGGCTGCGGCGCCGCGTGCCATTGCGTCCACCACCAGCCGAGCACCGCCGCCGTCATGACGACGGCAATCCCCCACCCGGCACGCCGGATGCCGTCGATCGGCGCGCCGCGCTTGTAGCCCGTCACCATCGCCCGGGCCAGATTCTCCCGATGCACGACGCTGCTGACGAGTACGGCAGCGACGTGTACCGCAACGAGCGCGAGCATCGCGTTCGCCGCGCCTTCATGAAGATCGCCGAACGATGCGCCGCTGCCGGTGTAGGCCGCCCAGCCGGCGACTCCGGTGACGACCGTCATCGCCAGCATCGCGACGATCGCGACCGCGCCGGCCGGATTGTGGCCGACATGGTGTTCCGGCCGGCCTTTCGCCAGGCTCAGCGCGTAGCGAAAAACGGCGGCCGGCGAACGCACGAACGACGAGAACCGCGCATGACGCGTGCCGGCCACGCCCCACACGACGCGAAACGCGACGAGCGCCAGCATCGTGTACCCGAACGCGACGTGCATCAGCCGCCACCGCTCGCTCTCGGCGGTCAGCCACGCACCGGCAAAGGAGACGGCCGTCAGCCAGTGGAATACGCGCAGCGGAGCGTCCCAGACCAGTATCCGCGCGGGACGCGAGCGCTCCGGTTCATCGTGTGCCGGGGATGCGGACGAATCGTTCATCGAAATTTCCTTTGTCTGCCTGCGTATGACATGCGGCGCAATTCGACGGCCGCTTCACGGCGGGGCTGCGCCACACGGAGGCGGGAACCTCCGTGGGTGGCGGCGAACCATGCCGACCGGGTAATCCGGTCTTCCGGCGGACGGCGCGCCGCGGCACCCGTCGCCGCGTGTGCCGTCAGCCAGGTTTCCAGTTGCCCGATGGTCGCCGGGTCCAGCGTCGCATCGGTGCCGAAGTGGCGATCGAGACCGTTCACGATGCGGCGCCACGACTCGGCGGGCAGCGCCCCGGGCGGATAGGCGACATGGCAGGTCGCGCACTCCTGCTGGTACCTGGGCAGCAACGGAGTCGCGACGCTCCGCATCTCGTCTTCCGCCAGTGCCGCGCGCGGCAGCAGCGACATCATCAGCATCGCGAGCAGGCTTGCCCGCACATGTCGCAGCGGGGCGATCCTGCCCGGAACAGTGGTCGAGTCGACGTGGTTCATGATCGTTCGCCGTCAGGGTTTCAGGCTCATGAGCCAGCTCAGGACATCCGCCTTCTCGGCTGCCGAGCATTCACGCCCGACGACGTCCTTGCAGTTTCTGCGGAACCATTTTTCGGTCCGCGCCTCGTCCGTGAACCGCGCGGGATTGAACGCGGGCGCGAGCGGCTCGATGGTCTTGCCGGTGACGACGTGCCGGCCCGGGCCGGTCGGCGTGCTTCCGTGACAAGTCGCGCAACTCCAGTCGCGCCCATGCCGGGACGTGAAGAACTGCTGTCCCCGCGATGGCGCGGCGCTCGTGCCGGCCTGCGCCGCATAGCCGTCCAGCAGCCGGGCGGGCGTTTCGGCATGGGCGCAAGCCACGACGGCGAACAGCATCGATACGGCAAGGCGCGGGTGACACAGCGTGCGAACGCAACGGGATATCCGCATCGTGATTCTCCTGGGCGATGCGTTCATGTTCGGGCCGGCTCCTTACCGCATTCTTAAGGTTCGGACGTGCGGCCACCGGCGTGCCATTGCATCAGCGCGACGACACGTGAAGCGACCATGAATCGACCGTGGAGACATCGTGCACGCGTTCCGTCGCGCTCGCGATCAGGATCCCGCTGCCGGCTCGTTCACGCTTGACTCAAATCAAGCCTGTCGGGAAAGCAGGATGCATCGGACCGGTGAATCGGGCGCCCGTCGGCGCGCGGCACGGACTCAGTACAGTAAAAACGCCGCCCGTTCGCGCGCGAACGCGGCATTTTGCGCGTCGACGACACGTTCGATCTCGTCGAGCGAGCGCCCCGCCTCCAGCATGTCCGCCACCTCGCGCGAGCCGATCGATGCACGGATCGCATCGATCCGGAACTGCGCCGGATAACGCCGGTGCAGCGCCAGCGCGAGTGCCAACCCGATCTCGCCTGGCCGCGTCGCGCCGGGCACCCGTTCGATGCGGACGCCCTCGCACATCCTGCCGCGATACGGCCCCTCCGCCGGCACGAAGCGCACCGGCGAGAACGTCACGTCCAGCCGCATCGCGCGAAGATCGTCGGCGAGGATGCGCCCGTCGATCCACGGCGCGCCGACCACGCCGAACGGCGTCGCGGTGCCGCGCCCGACACTGACCGCCGCCCCTTCGATGAGCCCCGTCTCCGGGTAGAGCGACAGCGCGGCGCCATCGCGCAGGTTCGGCGATGGCGGCACCTGGCCGAGCCCGGTGTCGCCGAAGCGCATCGCGCGCACGTAGTGCGCCATCGGCACCACGGTCAGCGCCGCGCCGACGTGCAGGCGGTCGTTGAACAGCCGCGCGAGCTCGCCGAGCGTCATGCCGGGCTGGAGCGGCAACGGGTAATAACCGGTGAACGTGGCCGGCCCGGCATCGGCCACGGGGCCGCCGAACGCATCGCCGCCCAGCGGGTCCGGACGGTCGAGCACCAGCACCGGGCGCTGCGCGGCGGCGCCGGCCTCGAGCGCGTAACCGAGTGTGGCCAGATAGGTGAAGAAGCGTACGCCGGCGTCCTGCAGGTCGAGCACCAGCACGTCGACGTCGGCGAACAGCGCGGGCGCGATCCTGCGCCGGTCGCCGTAGAGGCTGTGAACCACCACACCGGTCGCGGCGTCGAGCGTGTCGCCGAACGTCTCGTCGACGTCGGTGCCGAGCCCGTGCTCGGGTGCGAACAGCGCGACGAGCCGCGCGCCCGGCGCCTGTGCGAGCAGGTCGGCCGTGCGCCGGCCGAACCGGTCGAAGCCGCTGCGGTTCGTGACGAGCGCGATGCGCTTGCCCGCGACGGCCGCGAAGCCGTTCGCCGCGAGCACGTCGATGCCGGCCAGTACCGGCCCGCGCGATACCGGCAACCGGGCGGCCTGCGCGACGGCCGCCGCCATCGCGGGCACGCGCGTCGCGATCCGCGCCCGCGTCACGGGAGCGGCTTCGCTCGATACGATGCCGAGCACGAGCGAGCGCAACGGCAGCGCCGTGCCGGTTTCGTCGGGATACAGCCGGCTCGTGAACACGACCGCGAAGCGGCGCGTCACGGGATCGATCCACAGCGCCGTGCCCGTGTAGCCGAGGTGTTGCAGCGCGCCGACCGGCGGCAACCGGTAGCGGTTCGCGACGAGCGGCGGCGCGACCGCCCAGCCGGGCGTGTGCGGGTCCCCTGGCGCGTCGAGCGTGGCCGGTGTCTCGAGCGTGGCGACGCTGCGGCGCGCCAGCACGCGCGCCGGGCCGAGCGCACCGTCGTTCAGCAGCATGCGAGCGAAGCGCGCCAGATCGTCCGCACTCGCGAACAGGCCCGCATTGCCGGCCACGCCGCCCATCGCGGCCGCGACGGGATCGTGCACGCTCCCGCGGAGCAGCCGGCCATTGCGCACGGCGGTGGGCGCCACGCGCGCGAGCAGCGGCGCCGGCGGCCGGAACGCGGTGCTCGCCATCCCGAGCGGCGCGAACACGTGTGCGGCGCACCACGCGTCGAGCGGCCGGTGCGACACACGCTCGACGATCTCGCCGAGTGCCACGTAGTTGACGTCGCTGTAGCGCACGCGGGTGCCGGCCGGCGCGCCGGGTGTCATCGCGACGATGTCGGCCAGCACGGCGGCACGGCTGCGCAGCGCGCGGGACGACGACACGCCGGCCGGCAGCCCCGACACGTGCGCGAGCAACTGGCGGATCGTGATGCCGGCCTTGCCGTGCACGCCGAACGCGGGCCAGTAGCGCGCGGCCGGCGCGTCGAGGCTCAGCATGCCGCGTTCCGCGAGTTGCATGACCGCAACCGCCGTCGCCACCGGCTTGGTCAGCGACGCGAGATCGAAGACGGTATCGGCCGTCATCGCCTCGGCGTGCTCGCCCGCCACGCGCAGGCCGCGCGCGACGCGCACCCGCACGCCGTCCGCATCGCCCGTCACGACCACCGCGCCGGCAAGATGGCCGTCGGCGATCTCGGCGGCGATCGCCTCGTCGATCGAGACGGCCTGCCGCTGGGTCGCGGGCATCCCGGATTCCGCGCTTGCACCGGCCGGCGCAAGCGCGAACAGCAGCGCGCCGGTCAGCGCGGCAGCGCAGCGGGATCGTAGCGATCGAGCCTGTTCCACTGCATTCATTCCTTCGTGCCGGCCGCATCGGCGGAGTCGAGCCGCGCGCGGAGGACCGCCGCGCCGATGGCGCGAGCGCCGCGCATCGCCGCCTCGCCGGTCCTGATCGAAAGCGCGACTGGCGTGCCGGTTATTGCGGCGATGCGGAACAATCCGCACACAGACGCATAGCGCCTTGCCGTTCGGGGTCGTGCCAGTAGAAGCGCACATCGACGGCGCCGCGCGCCGGTACGACGACGTGCCGGACTTCCTGGACGGCCCTGTCGTGCGCGGACACGGTATATCGCCCCGGCGGCACGCGGGCGAACAGGAACGGCCCGTTCGTGTGCGCGTCGAGAAGCGTCGCCTTGCCGGACGACAGCGTGACGTCGACATCGGAAAGATAATGGCCCCGCTTCGACGCGAACGTGATCCGCAGGTTGTAGCGAGGCGCGACATCGCGAAACGCGGTGACCTCGTCCTGGCCGATTCCGCCGGTGATATAAGCGACGCCGTTGCGCATGATCGGCTCGGTCGACGTTTCAGCCAGCGCGTTCGCACCGATATTCAGCAGGCAGGTTGCGAGCAGCAGCATCTTCACGGTTCCGGTCCACATCTTCACTCTCCTGATCGAGCACGCATGGCTGCAATGCCGCCCGTCCGGTCGCGGAACGTGTCGCGTGCGGTGACGTCGCTCGTTCGAGTCGACGACGCTGTCAGCGTCGCGCGGAACGCCGATTTCCCGTTGACTCAAGTCAAGTGCGCGCCTGTGGAAGCCGGACGAAGCCGGCATGCGCACGCCCCCACCGTTTCGCCTGCGCGATCGCGATGCGGATCGCGCTGCCCTCGGCACGCCCCTGCCGCAGCAGCGCGTTGGCAATCCCGATCGCCTTGCCGCGAACCGGCAGCGGCAGATTCCGCATCGAAGGCGGATAACGTTCGTCATTCCACGGCATGATCGATTCGCGTCCTGCGCGCCATGCGCCATGCGCCATGCGCCTTTACGCGTTCGCGCCGCTCCGCACGTGCCGCTCAGCGCGGCAACGCGGCAGGATCGTAGCGATTGCGCGGATTCCACAGCATCCAGCCGTCCGTGCCCGCCGCGTCGGCCGCGTCGACCTGCGCGCGAATCTCGTCGGCATCGAATGGCCGGCGATCGAACGCATAGTCGCGAAACGCCTGGAGCCACGGCCGAAACCGGACACCGTCCAGTCCGGTCCGGCGCTTCGCCTCGGCCAGCGACCGCGACACGATCTCGCCCGGATGCTCGGTCGGCTTGCGGCAACCGGGCAGGCCCCACGTGAAGCCGGACGGATACAGCATCGGCGACACATAGTCGACGACCGGTCCGAGCGCGTCGAGCCGCTGCCCGATCGCGGTGTCGTCTGCATTCCAGCAGACGTACCCGAAGATGTCGGCCGACATGTACAGGTTGTACGGCCGCAGTCGTTCGCGCGCGCCGGTCAGGAATCCGGTGATCGCCGCGACCCGGTTGGCCTCGGTATTGGGCTCGCCGAACCGGAGGCCGTTGGCGTCGGGAAAACGCAGGTAGTCGAACTGGATTTCGTCGAAACCCATGCGGGCAGCCTCTTCGGCGACATCGTAATTGTGTTGCCAGGCCGCGCGCGACGTCGGGTCGATCCAGCGCTGATGCTCGCGGTCCTGCCAGATCTCGCCGGCCGCGTCGCGCACGGCCCACTCGGGATGAGCGCGCGCCAGCGCGTCGTCCTTGAACACGACGATGCGGCCAATCACGTAAAGACCGCGCGCGTGGAACGTCCGCAGCAGGTCCGGCAGATCGGGCGGATGCACGACGGCGCCGGCGGCATGGTTCGCGGCACCCGAGATTTCACGCGCCAGGCTGCGATACGGCGTCACGCCGCTGTCGCCCTTCACGTCGATGACGAGCGCGTTGATCGCCGTCTTGTCCTGGAGGGACAGCGCCGCCTCGCGCAGCGTGCGATCGGCGACGCCATAGGCGGACAGATAGACCGCCTTCGGACGCACGGGCGTCATCCGGATCGTCTGCGCGACCCCGGCCGGCGCGAGCGTGACTTCGGTTCGCGCGTAGCCCGGCGCACGCACGCTCAGGCGCGTGCCCGCCGCGTCGATCTCCAGTGAAAACGCGCCGTCGCGATCCGCGGTCCGGTTCACGCCCGACGCATGCCCGATCGCGCCGGCGAGCGGGTGCCCGTTCGTGGCGTCGACGACGGTGATCGTGACGGGCGCCGCCCGGGCAGCGAAGCCGGCGAGCGACACGAGCAGGCAGATGATCAGGCGTTTCATCACGGCTGACTCCCGGCGGTTCTCAGCAATCCGTTCATGCATCGTGTGTCGCAATCGTCCGTCATCAGATAGCGCGGCAGTGCCATTGCCGGGTCGGTGGCACGAACGGGGCGCGCGTCGAGCGTGAATGCCGCGACGTAGCCTTCGCGTGCGGCCAACTGGTCGGTCTGCGCATCATGGACGCCGAACGGCCAGGCCAGCAGCCTGACCGGCTCACCGGTTTCGGCCTCGAGCCGTTCGCGGGACCGGCCCAGCTGGAACGACACGAAGCGCCGGTAGTCGTCCGGCGTGAGCCGGGCGCGCTCGGTGCGGAAATTCGGATGCCAGTACGTATGGGACTCGATGTCGAACCCGCCGGCCCGCCCGAGCGTGCGCAGCTGGTCCCAGGTCATCGCATAGCCGGCGTTGGAGATGGCGGATGGATAGATGAACAGCGTGACCGGCATCGGATGGGCGGCCAGCAACGGGCGCAGCACGTCGTAGACGGAGCGATGACCGTCGTCGACGGTGATCGCGACCGCCCGCGCCGGCACGGCATCGGCCTGGCCGTCGTGCCAGCGCACGACGTCGGCGAGCGGCACGATGCGGTAGCCGTTCGCCTCGATCGCCTGCAGCTGGTGCCGGAAGGTTTCGGTACGCACCGTCATCGAATCCAGGCGCGCGGTGGCGAACCGGTGATAGACCAGGATCAGCACACGCCGCGGGGGCGAATCGACGGTCGCGACGTCGGCGGACGAAACCGGCGACGCGGCCGACAGCAGGAGCAGGCTGGCGATCAAGGCGGTCAGGCGAACGGCCATGGCGGACCTCGTGGAATGGCTGCCCCATTTTTCGCGATGGCGGCACGCAATCCGCTGAGCCAGATCAACGATCGATCGCGCGTCGACGCGATCGTGCACGCGTCGGGTCGCCTGGACGTCAGCTTGCCTGCGCAACCAGTTCGGCATGAATCCGCTCGACGTCGTCGCGCGTGCAAAGCGCCGTGCCCGGATGCTCGACCGAGGCGGCGGATGCCGCCAGCGCATAGCGGCACGCATCGTCGAACGGCACGCCGCGCGCCAGCGCCCAGACCATGCCGCCGACGAAACTGTCGCCGGCGCCGACCGTGCTGCATACCGCTGCCGGCCTGCCGGGCAGGCGCAGCGCGCGATCGCGCGTGACGACCCAGGCGCCGCGCGCACCGAGCGTCAACGCGACGATGTCGGCCTGCCCGCGCGCCACGAGTTCGCTCGCCTTGCGGCCGGCCGCCGTGTCGTCGAGCGGTTCGCCGGCCAGCGCACTCAGTTCGCCGAGGCTGGGCTTCACGAGATGAACGCCGGCCTCGAGGGCCGCTTGCAGCGCCCGGCCCGCCGCATCGACGACCACCCGGCTTCCTCTTGCCCTGGCCGTGCGCGCGAGCGTCGCATACAGGTCGTCGGGCGCGCCGGGCGGCAGGCTCCCGCTCAGCACGAGATAGCGCGGCGCCGGCTGCATGGCGTCGATGCGGGCCGCGCAGTCGCGCCACTCGGCCTGCGTGACCAGCGGCCCCGGCATCACGAACCGGTATTCGCGCCCGGTCGCGGTCTCGCTCACGCAGACGTTCTCGCGCGTCTCGCCGGCGATCCGCACGCGCACCGACGGCAGGCGCTCGGCTTCGAGCAGCAGCGTCAACACGTCGCCGGTCGGCCCGCCGGCCAGGTACAGCGCGACGCAGTCGCCCCCGAGCCGGCGAATGGTTCGGGCGACGTTAATCCCGCCGCCGCCGGGGTCGCGCCGTGGCCGTGTACAGCGCAGCTTGTGGGTATCGACGATGTGCTCGACCGAGGTCGAGACATCGACGGCAGGATTCAACGTGACGGTAACGATATCGGTCATGGTGCGTCGCTCGCAGTCGATGGCAGGCGCGCCGGGTGCCCGCGTGGCGATTCCCGGCCCACCGCGGCGTGCCGGCCGTGGCTACACGTTACGTTCGACGCCGGCCGCGGCGTTGACCGCCATCAAGCGGTGCCGCGAAAGCGCCCGGTTGCGTTCGATCAACGACACGTTCGGGCAGGCGCCTACATTGAGTCATTCGTCGTCGCCGAGCCCCGCCATGGACGAGCAGCCGCTTTGCAGCACCGTGTTCGCCGAGCGCTATGCGCAGCCCGGCGACACGTCTCGCGCGGCCGTCTTCCATCGCGTCGCCCGTGCGCTGTCGCTCGCCGAGCCGGCCGAGCGCCGTGCGCAGGTGGAGCGCGTGTTCTACCTGAACCTGCAGCGCGGTGCGATCGGCGCGGGCCGCATCCTCGCGAACGCCGGCGCGGACCACGGCGGAACGATGGTCAACTGCTTCGTCCATCCGCTCGCGATTCCGGCCGACGCCCCCGTGCACGCCCTCGACACAGCGCTCGCGCATGCGCTCGACGACGCCCGGGTCACGCTGCTGATGGGCGGCGGAATCGGCTACGACTTCTCGCCGGTGCCGCCCGCCGACGCGTACGAACGGCGCCTGTCGTCCGGACGCGGCGTATGCGCGGCGATCGACCGATTCGATGCGATGTGCCGGGCGCTCCCGTTCACCGGCCCGCGCCGCGGCGCGCAGATGGGCGTGCTGCGCTGCGATCATCCGGATCTCGTCGCGTTCGTCGCGGCCAAGCGCGGACGCGCGCGCTGGCCGACGTTCAACCTGTCGGTCGGCGTTACGAACGCATTCATGGAGGCGGTCCGGCACGACCTGCCGTGGGCGCTCTTCCACCACGCGCCACCCGCCTGCACGTCCGGCGCATCGCCCCGGCTGCCCGACGGACGCTACCTTTACACAACGGTGCCGGCCCGCACGCTCTGGCACGCGATCGTCACTGCCGCGCGCGACAGCGCCGAACCGGGGCTGCTGTTTCTCGACACGATCCGCGCCGCGAATCCGCTGCGCGAGCACGAGCGGATCGACGCGACGAACCCGTGCGGCGAGCAGCCGCTGCCGCCCTACGGCAGCTGCGTGCTCGGACCGATCGACCTGTCGCGGTTCGTTCTGCACCCGTTCGGTGTCGACGGCGAGCCGCGCTTCGATTTCGCGACGTTCGCCGACGCGGTGCGCATCCAGGTCCGCATGCTCGACAACGTGCTCGATCTGACCGCGTGGCCGCTCGCCGCGCACGAGCACGAAGCGCGCCGCACGCGCCGCATCGGGGTCGGCGTGACCGGGCTGGGCGACGCGCTGACGATGTTGAGGCTGCGCTACGACCGCGCGGAAGCACGCGCGCTTGCACGCAGGATCGCGCTCGCGATGCGCGAGCATGCGTTCGCCGCGTCGGCCGCGCTTGCCGCCGAGCGCGGCGTCTTTCCGGCCTACGACCCGGCCGCCTATCTGAGCGGCCCCGCGTATCGAACGCTGTTGCCGCTGAAGGTGCATCACGCGATCGCGCGGCACGGGCTGCGCAACAGCCACCTGCTGTCGTTCGCGCCGGCCGGCAGCGTGAGCCTCGCGTTCTGCGACAACTGTTCGAACGGAATCGAGCCGGCCGTCGGCTGGACGCAGCGCCGCATGGTCCGCACCGCGGACGGGCGGGTCCGGCCGTTTCGTGCGGAGAATCACGCTTACCGGCTGTTTCGCGCACTGCATGGCGACAACGTCAGGCTGCCGGGCTATTTCGTCACGGCGGCGGATATCGCGCCGGCCGATCACGTCGCGATGCTCGCGGCGCTGCAGCCGTGCGTCGACGCCGGTATCTCCAAGACGGTGACGATGCCCGGCCAGTGTTCGCTCGCGGCGGTCGACGCGCTGTTCTTCCAGGCGTGGCGCGAAGGGCTCAAGGGCATCACGATTTTCCGGCCCGATGCGCGGCTCGCGTCGGTCGTCGCCGACGACGCGGCGCACGCGCGGCGCGACGGCCCCGTCTGCAGCGGCTGTTGAGCGACACGATGAGCGGCGGCGAGCGTCCGGGCAAACGTCCGGGGCGATAGCGGGCGCCGATCGCTCCTTCAGGCGGAGACGCCCGTGGTCGTTTCCGTGTCGGCTTCCGGCGCCCGGGGCGGCTCGCCGTCATCGCCCGGCGGCATGATGAGCGCCACCAGCATGTCGTGATCGATCGATTCGTGCTGCAGCAAGCTGCGCGCGATCCGTTCGAGCGCGTCGCGGTGCGCGCCGAGCGTCGCCGTCACGCGCGCATGCGCGTCCTCTAGCAGCGCGCGCACCTCTTCGTCGATCAGTTGTGCCGTGTGCTCGCTGCAGCGGCCGTCGCCCGGCGTCCACACGCCCGGCGCCCCGCCCTGGCGTGCGCCATCGTCGAGTGTCGCCAGGCCGATCTTCTCGCTCATCCCGTACTGCATCACCATATGACGCGCCAGCGCGGTCGCGCGGTCGAGATCGTTCTGCGCGCCGGTCGACACGTCGCCGAACGCGATTTCCTCGGCCACGCGTCCGCCGAGCAACACGTCGAGCCGGTCGAGCAACTCGCTCCTGCGCAGCACGTAGCGATCCTCGGTCGGCACCTGCTGCGTATAACCGAGCGCCGCGATCCCGCGCGGGATGATCGACACCTTCTTCACCGGATCGCAGTGCGCGCGGCTTTGCGCGACGAGCGCATGCCCCGATTCGTGGTACGCGATGGTCAGCTTTTCCTGTTCGTTCATCACGCGGCTCTTGCGCTCCATGCCCGTCATCGCGCGATCGATGGCTTCGTCGAAATCAGCCATCCCGATCGCGGGCTTGCCCAGTTCCGCCGCATGCAGCGCGGCTTCGTTGACGACGTTCGCGAGATCGGCGCCGACGAAGCCCGGCGTGCGCTGTGCCAGCTCGGCCAGGTCGACTTCCGGCGCGAGCTTCACGCGCTTCGTATGCACGGCCAGGATCTGCTTGCGTCCGGTCAGGTCCGGCCGGTCGATCGCGATGTGCCGGTCGAAGCGGCCCGGGCGCAGCAGCGCGGGATCGAGGATCTCCGGCCGGTTGGTCGCGGCCATGATGATGACGCCGGAATTGGCCTGAAAGCCGTCCATCTCGACGAGCAGCTGGTTCAGCGTCTGCTCGCGCTCGTCGTTGCCCGACATCAGGCCGACGCCGCGCGCCTTGCCGAGCGCGTCGAGCTCGTCGATGAACACGATGCACGGCGCGCTCTGCTGGGCCTGCTCGAACAGATCGCGCACGCGCGCCGCGCCCACGCCGACGAACATCTCGACGAACGCCGAGCCGCTGATCGTGAAGAACGGCACCGCCGCCTCGCCGGCGACCGCGCGGGCGAGCAGCGTCTTGCCGGTGCCGGGCGCGCCGACGATCAGCACGCCCTTCGGGATCTTGCCGCCAAGCCGCTGGTAGCGTTCGGGGCTGCGCAGGAACGCGACGATCTGCTGCAGCTCGGCCTTCGCCTCGTCGATGCCCGCGATGTCGTCGAACGTGATGCCGGTTTCCTTCTGCATGTAGACGCGGGCGCGGCTTTTGCCCATGCCGCTCAGATCCCGCATCCCGCCCGGCCTTCGCATCATGAAATTCCAGATCAGGACGAAGCCGATCAACGGGAAGATCCAGGTCGCCAGCGTCCCGATCCAGCCCGTATCCGTCGCGCCGCGGTAGCGAATCCCGGCAGTCGTCAGCGTGGCGACCAGCCCTTCGTCGCTCACCCGGTTCGTCGTGAAGCGCCACGGCGCGCCGGCCTCCTTCACGCCGGCCGCGTCGGACGCGGGCAGCGCGGCGCCGGCTTGCGGCATGCGCAGCGTGCCCGAGATCGTCGCCGGGCCGATCTCGAGATCGTCGACGAGCCGTGCGTCCACCAGGCGGTGAAAATCGCTGTAGGAAATCGACGTCGACGCCGGCTGGCGCGCCAGCAGTTGAACCGCGACCAGCACGGCGAACGCGACCGGAATCAGCAGCCCGGAGTAGTCGAATGATTTTTTCACGGGGTCGAACCTCTCCGGCAGGCCAGCATCCGCTCACGCATCGTCGCGCTTCCAGTGCGCACGCAGCACGTCCTCGCCGTCGCGACGGTCGAGACGACCCTTCGTATGCGGCTGCATGTGCCTGTCGCGGCGCAGATGGTTTCGCCGGGGCCGGAATGCGGACGGTTCATCGCGGCTTCTCCTGGTAACGGACCATGCAGGCAAGCCGGTCAGGCGACGGTCAATTGGTCGACGACCTGCCGGACACCCCTCACCGACCCGGCCGCACCGCACGCGGCGCGCCTTTCGGCCAGCGACGCGACCGTGCCCGTCAGCGTGACGATGCCGTCGGTTGCGTCGATCGAGATTCCCGCGGTTTCGCGCTGCGCGCGGCGCGCAAGCGCCTCGGCGATCCGGGCGCCGACGTCGGGCACCGTATGGTCGGCACGCACCCGGATGCGGTTGGCCACGCCGACGACGCCGATCATCCGGCTCACCATCGCTTCCGCCGCGCGGCTCTGATACGCATGATCGACTTCGCCGTCGAGCGTCACGCAGCCGTGATCGACCTCGACGCTGATCTTGTGATCGCGCAACGCCTCCTGCCAGCCGAGCGCGAACGTGATCGCGATCGCCAGTTCCTGGTCCGCGCACGCGTTCTCCGGCGGGGTGACGTTCAGTTCGAGCACCAGCGCGCGCGCGTCGGCGACGTGCAGCGCCGTCTTCTGCGCCTCGAGCTTCTGGGCCCAGCTGTCGACCGTGCCGCGCAACGTGACGATCCGGTCGTGAACCTCGACGTCGATCCGGCGCGCCTCGATCGCCGGATTCCAGAACAACGCCTGCTCGACATCCTGCTTGAGTACTGCATCGGACTTCATGTCGGTCTCCCGTCGGTCCATGCCGGCCGCAATGCCTGCGAGCGAATGCGTGCCGCACCGTGTTCAGCATCGCGCACGGCCGCGCCGGCGGCTTGACGAGGATCAATCAACCGCGGGCTCGCGACGGACGTTGCCGCACCAGGCGTGCCGTCCGTGACAGGCATTGCGCGGCCCGGTCCGGCTCGCCGTCGCGAAAGCGTCCGACGCATGCTCCGGCACGCGCGTCAAGCGAGCGGCCCCTCGAAACGCATCCCCGCCCAAGTGACACAGATCAAGGGGAAACCCGGTAATCGTCGGATATAAGTGAATCCGAAGCGGCGGCGCCCGCGGGCGGCGCCATCCCGAATTCCCGCATTTCCGTATTCGACGAGGCATTCCATGCGCGCTGCCGCGCTTCCCGTTCGCTGTCATCCTGCCGTCGTGCGGCGCATGCGTGCCATTGCGCTGGCGGCGGGCATGGGGCTGCTGTCGGGCTGCCTGTCGCTTGCGCCACCGGACGAGCGTCCCGCCGCACCGATTCCCGCGTCCTTTCCGGAGCCGTCCGCCGACGCGACACCCGCCGCGCCCGTGCCCGACTGGCAGGCTTACTTCGTCGACCCGCGCCTGCGCGCGCTGATCGGCCAGGCGCTCGCCGACAACCGGGATCTGCGCGCGGCGGTCGCACGCGTCGAGCAGGCTCGCGCGGTGTACGGCATCCGCGGCGCGGATCAATGGCCGACGATCGGTGCGGGCGCGGCCTACGCGCGGTTTCGCACGCCGGGCGGCTTTCTCGCTCCGGTGCCCGTCATCGGGCAGGTCTATCAAGTCCAGCTGGCCGAGACGCAATGGGAGATCGATTTCTGGGGCCGCGTGCGCAACCTGAAGGAAGCAGCGCTTCAGCGCTACCTCGCGAGCGACGCGGCCAGGCAGGCGGTGACGCTGAGCGTCGTCACCGGTGTCGCGGACGCGTATCTGACCCTGTGCGAGATCGACGAACGCATCGCGCTGACCCGCGCGACGATCGACACCCGCCGCGAATCGCTGCGGATTTTCCGGCTTCGTCACGCGGCCGGCGCGATCTCGCGCCTCGATCTCACGCAATCGGAGATCCTGCTGCAGCAGGCGGAATCGCTCGGCGTGCAGTTGCAGCAGGCCCGCGCGACGTCGGCCGATGCGCTGGCGTTGCTCGTCGGTGCGCCGCCGGCGCTGGGCGCCACGCCGCTCGCGCTCGACGACGGCGCGGTGCTGCCGTCGCTAACCCCCGGCCTGCCTTCGTCGCTGCTGACCCGGCGCCCGGACGTGATTGCGGCGGAGCGCGAACTGCAGGCGAGCCGCGCGAACATCGGCGCGGCGCGCGCGGCATTCTTTCCGCGCATCGCGTTGACGAGTGCGATCGGTTCGGGAAGCAGCGCGCTGCGCGACCTGCTGTCGTCGGGCTCCGGCGTGTGGTCGGTGATTCCCAACGTCACGCTGCCGCTCGTCGACGGCGGCCGCAACCGGTCGAATCTCGCACTGGCGCGCGCGCAACGCGAAGAAGCGCTCGCCCGCTACGAGCAGACGCTGCAGCGTGCGTTCCGCGACGTGTCCGATGCGCTCGCCGCGCGCCATTGGCTCGGCGACCAGGTCGCCATCGAGCGCGCCACGCAGGCGTCGCAGGCCCAGCGGGCGCGCCTCGCGAAGCTGCGCTACGACAGCGGGGCAACCCGCTTCCTCGAGGTGCTCGATGCGCAGCGGGACCTGATGAACGCCGAGCAGCAGCTGGTCACGACCCGTCGTGCGCTGCTGTCGAGCCGCGTCGCGCTGTACGGCGCGCTCGGCGGCGGCGTGATCGACACCGGCAAGACTGCCGCGGCAACGGCGCCCCTTTCGACAGACTCGGACAACACACCATGAAAACCATCCCGCGCCCTCTTCTGATCGGTATCGGTGCGGCCGTGCTTGCGATCGGCCTCGCGTACTACGGGTGGACGCGCTGGCACGACGGCCAGGCGGATGCGGGGCTCGTCAGCGGCAACGGCCGCATCGAGGCGACCGAAATCGACGTCGCGACCAAGCTGCCGGGGCGCGTCACCGCCATGCTCGTCGACGAAGGCGACTTCGTGACGGCCGGCCAGCCGCTCGCACGCATGGACGTCGTCGTCCTGCAGGCGCAGCTCGACGAGGCACGGGCACGCGAGCAGCAGGCGGTGAACACCGCGGCGAGCATCGACGCGCAGGTCGCGCAGCGCCGCAGCGACAAGGCCGCGGCCGCGGCCGTCGTCGTGCAGCGGGAAAGCGAGCTGGACGCGGCCACGCGGCGGCTCGCGCGGTCCGAAACGCTGTCGCGCGACGGTGCGTCGTCGATGCAGGAACTGGACGACGATCGCGCGCGCGCCGGCAGCCTGCGCGCGACCGTGAATGCCGCGCGGGCCCAGGTGGAAGCCGCTCAGGCCGCGATCGACGCCACGCAGGCCCAGCTCGTCGCGGCGCGCTCGGCCGTGACGGCCGCGCAGGCGACCGTGGCGCGCGTGCGGGCCGACCTCTCGGACAGCGAACTGACCTCGCCGCGCGACGGGCGCGTCCAGTACCGGATTGCCGAGTCGGGCGAAGTCCTGCCGGCAGGCGGCAAGGTGCTCAACGTCGTCGACCTGTCCGACGTGTACATGACGTTCTTCCTGCCCGAAGCGGTCGTCGGCCGGGTCCCGCTCGGCGCCGACGTGCGGATCGTGCTCGATGCGGCACCGGAATACGTGATTCCGGCACGCGTGTCCTATGTGTCGAGCACCGCGCAGTTCACGCCGAAGACGGTCGAAACGGCCACCGAGCGGCAGAAGCTGATGTTCCGGGTGAAGGCACGCATCGATCGCGACCTGTTGCAGCGCCACCTGAAGCTCGTCAAGACCGGCTTGCCGGGCGTGGCGTGGCTGAAGACCGACCCGCACGCGGGCTGGCCGGATCGTCTCGCGATCAGGGTGCCGCAATGAAGGCGGCGCCGCCCGTCGAGACGGATGCCGGCGCGACCGGCGCTGCGCCGGTGTCGGCCGATCCGGGCTGGGTCGCACGGCTGTCCGGCGTCTCGCTGCGCTACGGCGACAAGGCCGCGCTCGACGACGTGACGCTCGATATCCCGGCCGGCCGCATGATCGGGCTGATCGGGCCGGACGGCGTCGGCAAGTCGAGCCTGCTCGCGCTCGTTTCCGGCGCGCGCGCGATCCAGCAGGGCCGCGTATGGACGCTCGACGGCGACCTGTCGTCGCGCCGCCATCGCGCGCGCGTGTGCCGGCGCATCGCCTACATGCCGCAAGGCCTCGGCCGGAACCTGTACGCGACGCTGTCGGTCGAGGAAAACCTGCAGTTCTTCGCGAGACTGTTCGGCCACGATGCGGCGGAGCGGCGCCGAAGGATCGACGCGCTGACGCGCAGCACCGGCCTGCAGCCGTTCCTGGACCGCCCGGCCGGCAAGTTGTCCGGCGGCATGAAGCAGAAGCTCGGCTTGTGCTGCGCGTTGATCCACGATCCCGACCTGCTGATCCTGGACGAGCCGACGACCGGCGTCGATCCGCTGTCGCGCGCGCAGTTCTGGGAGCTGATCGGCCGCATTCGCGCCGCCCGCCCCGCGATGAGCGTGCTGGTCGCCACCGCGTACATGGACGAGGCCCGCCGGTTCGACCGGCTGATCGCGATGGACGCCGGCCGCGTGCTGGCCACCGGCAGCCCCGGCGAGCTGCTCGAGCGCACCGGTTGCGACACGCTGGAAGCCGCGTTCATCGCGCTGCTCCCGGAGGCGCGCCGGCACGGACACCAGCCGGTCGTGATCGCGCCGTTCCAGGCCGATCGGGCGGCCGGCTACGCGATCGAGGCGGACGGGCTGACGATGCGGTTCGGCGATTTCGTCGCGGTCGACCACGTGAGCCTGCAGATCCGCCGCGGCGAAATCTTCGGCTTTCTCGGCTCCAACGGCTGCGGCAAGTCGACGACCATGAAGATGCTCACCGGCCTGCTGCCCGCATCCGAAGGCACCGCAACGCTGTTCGGCCGGCCGGTCGCCGCGAACGACATCGACACGCGCCGGCGCGTCGGCTACATGTCGCAAGGGTTTTCGCTCTACGGCGAACTGACCGTCCGGCAGAACCTCGTGCTGCACGCGCGCCTGTTCGGCGTGCCGGAGGCGGACGTGCCCGCGCGCGTGACCGAAATGGTCGCGCGCTTCGGGCTGGCCGACGCCCTCGACGCGCTGCCCGAGCGCCTGCCGCTCGGCATGCGGCAGCGGCTCTCGCTCGCGGTGGCGATGGTGCACAAGCCCGAGCTGCTGATCCTGGACGAACCGACGTCGGGCGTGGATCCGGTCGCGCGGGACGACTTCTGGCGGCTGATGATCGAGCTCGCGCGCAACGATCGCGTCACCATCTTCATTTCGACGCACTTCATGAACGAGGCCGCGCGCTGCGACCGCATCTCGCTGATGCATGCGGGCCGCGTGCTCGCGAGCGCCGCCCCCGACGAACTGGTGCGCCTGCGCGGCGCCGCCACGCTCGAGGACGCGTTCATCGGCTACCTGAGCGACGCGCAGAAAGCGGATGGCGCGGACGGTGCGCCGGCCGATGCGCCGTCCGACGCCGGCTGGCTCGCCGCGCCGCCCGCGGCGGCCGGCGCCGGCCATGCGGCGGCATGGTTCAGCCCGGCGCGCGCCGGCAGCTATCTGTGGCGCGAAGTGCTGGAGCTGCGACGCGACCCGTTGCGCGCGACGCTGGCGCTGTTCGGCTCGCTCGTGCTGATGTGCGTGATCAGCATCGGGATCAGTCTCGACGTCGACAACCTGACGTTCGCGGTGCTCGACCGCGATCAGTCGATCCTGAGCCAGGACTATGCGCAGAACCTCGCCGGTTCCCGCTACTTCGTGCCGCGCGCGCCGCTCGCCGACGACCGCGACATCGAGCGCCGCATGCGCAACGGCCAGCTGTCGCTCGCGCTCGAGATCCCGCCCGGTTTCGCGCGCGACGTCGCACGCGGCCGCCGCGTGGAGATCGGTGCATGGGTCGACGGCGCGATGCCGATGCGCGCGGAGACGATCCGCGGCTACGTGGCCGGCATGCACGAAAACTGGCTGCGCGACCAGGCGAAGCGCCGGCTCGGCGTGTCGCTCGCGCCGGCCGTCGACATCGCGATCCGCTATCGCTACAACCCGGACGTCAAGAGCCTGCCGGCCATGATTCCCGCGATCATGCCGATGCTGCTGCTGATGCTGCCCGCGATGCTGACGGCGCTCGCCGTCGTGCGGGAACGGGAGCTCGGGTCGATCGTCAACCTCTACGTGACGCCCGTCACGCGGGCCGAATTCCTGCTCGGCAAGCAGGCGCCGTACGTGATGCTGGCCATGCTGAACTTCCTGCTGATGGTCGTGCTGGCCGACCTCGTGTTCGGCGTGCGGATCAAGGGCAGTTTCGCGACGCTGGCGGCCGCGGTGCTGATCTTCAACGTCGTGGCCACCGGCATCGGGCTGTTCGCCTCGACGTTTACCCGCAGCCAGATCGCCGCGATCTTCATGACGATCGTCGGCACGCTGATTCCCGTCGTGCAGTTCTCGGGCCTGCTCACGCCGCTGTCGTCGCTCGAGGGCAGCGGCAAGTGGGTCGGCACCGTCTATCCGGCCACCTACATGCTCGCGATCAGCCGCGGCGTCTACAACAAGGCGCTCGGGCTGGCCGACCTGTCGTCCCAGTTCTGGCCGATGCTCGCGGCCGCGCCGGTCATCCTGGTCATGACCGGCGTGCTGCTGCGCAAGCAGGAGCGCTGACCATGTCGCGCCTGCTCGTCATTTTCCGGCTCGGGGTCAAGGAACTGTGGAGCCTCGCCCGCGACCCGATCCTGCTCGCGCTGATCGTCTACACGTTCAGCGCGTCGATCTACGTCGCGGCCACCGCGCGCCCGGAAACGCTGCACAAGGTGCCGATCGCGATCGTCGACGAGGATGCGTCGCCGCTGTCGGCGCGCATCGCGGCGGCGTTCTTCCCGCCGCAGTTCGCGCCGCCCCCGCTCGTCGACGCCGGCGCGGCCGATCGCGGGCTGGACAACGGCGACTACACGTTCTCGCTCGACATTCCGCCCGACTTCCAGCGCGACGTGCTCGCCGGCCGTCACGCGATGGTCCAGCTGAACGTCGATGCGACCCGCATGACGCAGGCGTTCACCGGCGGCGGTTACGTCCAGCAGATCGTGTCGGGCGAGATCGATGCATTCGTGCGGCGCCAGCGCGGCACGTCCTTGCCGCCCGTCGATCTCGCGATGCGGATGCGCTTCAACCCGAATCTCGACGAAGTCTGGTTCGGCGCGCTGATGGAGCTGATCAACAACGTGACGATGCTGTCGATGATCCTCACCGGCGCCGCGCTGATTCGCGAGCGCGAGCACGGCACGATCGAGCATCTGCTCGTCATGCCGGTGACCGCGGCGGAAATCATGCTCGCGAAGGTCTGGTCGATGGGGCTCGTCGTCGCGGCGGCGGCCGTTGCGTCACTGACGTTCGTCGTGGGCGGCGCGCTGCACGTGCCGATTCCGGGATCGGTACCGCTGTTCGTGGCCGGCATGGCGCTGCACCTGTTCGCGACGACGTCGATGGGGATCTTTCTCGCGACGCTCGTGCGCAGCATGCCGCAGTTCGGCATGCTGCTCGTCCTCGTGCTGCTGCCGCTGCAATTGTTGTCGGGCGGCCTGACGCCGCGCGAAAGCATGCCGCCCGTCGTGCAGGACATCATGCTGGCCGCGCCGACCACGCATTTCGTCGAACTCGCGCAGCGGATCCTGTATCGCGGTGCCGGGTTCGATGCGGTGTGGGCCCAGTTCGCGGCGCTGTTCGCGATCGGTTGCGTGCTGTTCCTGCTGTCGCTGACGCGGTTCCGCAAGACGATTGGTCAGATGACTTGAGCGGGGCGTGATTCCGTGATGCCGGGATCCGTCGGTTGATACAGATCAATCGCGCCGGCGCGCGGCACGCGATCATGGCACATGTCTTGCGCAACCGATGGCATGCGCCGACGGCAACGCCGTCCACGGCGGCCGCTTCCCGGGAGAACGTCATGATGGGCCTGCGATACCGAAACGCGTTCGCGACGCTCTGCGTATTCATCGCGCTCGCGTCGCTGCTGGGCGTCGTGCATGCGATGCTGATCGACGAGCGGGTCGTGCCGTACGCGATCGTTGCGCTGGTGTCGGGCATCGTGGCGTTCGTCGCGCAGCTGGATCCGGCGCCGCCCGGGCGCTAGCGGCACCGCCCGGACGCATTGCATTCGGGGCATCGTAAGCGGCATCTTACGCGTCGCGTTCAAGCCGTTCGTCATCGGAATCCCGCCATTCGTGATTTCGGTCAACTGCCGCGCGCGCGTTCGGGATGTAATCGACTTACTGTTCCGTCGACTCCCGGGGAGGCAACCCATGAAACTGACTTTTCTCGGTGCGACCGAAACCGTGACCGGCTCGAAATATCTGCTCGAGCACGGCGGCCGGCGCGTCCTGGTCGATTGCGGCCTGTTCCAGGGGACCAAGAACCTGCGGCTGCGCAACTGGCGCGCGCTGCCATTCGCGCCGGACACGCTGGACGCGGTCGTGCTCACGCACGCGCATCTCGATCACACCGGCTATCTCCCGGTGCTGGCGCGCGAAGGCTATCGCGGGCCGGTGTACTGCACGGCGGCCACGGCCGAACTCTGCGACATCATGCTGCGCGACAGCGCGCGGCTGCAGGAGGAGGAAGCCGACTTCGCGAACCGGCACGGTTATTCGAAGCATCATCCCGCGCAACCGCTCTACACGCTGGACGACGCGCAGCGCGCGCTGCGCCTGCTGCAACCCGTCGCCTTCGACGAATGCACCGCGCTGGGCGGCAGCCTGTCGTTCCGCCTGCTGCCGGCCGGGCACATCCTCGGCGCGGCGAGCGTCGTGATGCACTGGGACCACAAGGTGCTCGCGTTCTCCGGCGATCTCGGCCGGTATCACGACCCGATCATGCAACCGCCGCGCCCGCCCGCGCATGCCGACTACCTGGTGGTCGAATCGACGTACGGCGACCGGCTGCATCCGGCGTCGGATCCCGAAAACGAACTGGCCGGGATGTTCGACAAGACCTTCGCGCGCGGCGGGGTCGTTGTGATGCCCTGCTTCACCGTCGGCCGCGCGCAGGAGATCCTGCACTACATCGCGCGGCTGAAGGCGGCCGGCCGCATGGCGCGCGTCCCGGTGTTCGTCGACAGCCCGATGGCGACGGACGTGACCGAAATCTATCGCCACCATATCCTCGAACACCGACTGACGGCCTCCGAAGCGAATGCGCTCGGCCACGCGGCCACGATGATCCGCTCGGTCGAGCAGTCCAAGGCGATCGCCGAACACCACGGCCCGATGGTCATCATCGCCGGCAGCGGGATGGCGACCGGCGGGCGCGTGCTGCATCACCTGAGCCGCCATGCGCCCGATGCGCGCAACACGATCGCGCTGGTCGGCTACCAGGCCGCCGGCACGCGCGGCGCGGCGCTCGCCGCGCACGAGCCGACGCTGAAGATTCACGGCGAGTACGTGCGCGTGCGCGCGCAGGTCGAGTCGATCACGACGCTGTCGGCCCATGCCGACTACGAAGAGATCCTGAAGTGGCTCGGCACGATGCAGGGCGCGCCCGTGCGGACCTTCGTCACGCACGGCGAACCCGCTGCCGCGGATGCGATGCGCCGGCGCATCTCGGAGCGCCTGCATTGGCCGTGCGAGGTGCCGACCTACGAGCAGTGCGTCGATCTGGACGCGATTGAATCAAACAACACGCAGGAACCCACCGCGCTGTCGTCCTGACTGCCGGCGCAACGCCGGCCGCGCGTGACGGGCGGCGGAAGCACCCGGTTTCCGCCACGCGCGGCCCGGCACTCAGCCGACTTCGATGATGACCTTCAGCGCGTGGGTCTGCGCGGCGCGCCCGAACGTGTCGTACGCGCTTTCCACTTCGTCGAGCGAGAACCGGTGCGTGATCAGGCGCGCCGGATCGAGGCGCCCGGCGCCTACCGTCTTCAGCAGCATCGGCGTGCTGACCGTGTCGACGAGCCGCGTCGTGATCGAGATGTTGCGATCCCACAGCTTCTCGAGGTGCAGATCGGCCTTGACGCCGTGCACGCCGACGTTCGCGACGACCCCGCCAGGCGCCACGAGCGCCGTGCACATCTCGAACGTCGCCGGAATGCCGACCGCTTCGATCGCGCAATCCACGCCCACGCCGTCGGTCAGCTTCATCACTTCCGCAACCGGGTCGCCGCCGTGGCCGTCGATGCAGTCGGTCGCGCCGAAGCGCCGCGCGACCTCGAGCCGGTTGCCGTCCGGGTCGATCATGATGATCCGCGCGGGCGAATAGAACTGCGCGGTCAGCAACGCCGCCAGCCCGATCGGCCCCGCGCCGACGATCGCGACGGAGCAGCCCGGCTGCACCTTGCCGTTCAGCACGCCGCATTCGAATCCGGTCGGCAGGATGTCGGACAGCATCACGAGCGCGTCCTCGTCCGCGCCGGCCGGGATCCGGTACAGGCTGGTCGGCGCATGCGGGATGCGCACGAACTCGGCCTGCGTGCCGTCGATCCGGTTGCCGAGGATCCAGCCGCCGGTCGTGCAATGCGAATACAGTCCGCGGCGGCAGTACTCGCAGCGGCCGCACGACGAGATGCACGAAATCAGCACGTGGTCGCCCGGCTTCAGCGAATCGACCGCCGCGCCGACCTGCTCGACGATGCCCACGCCTTCATGGCCGAGAACGCGGCCCGGCTCGCACGTCGGCACGTCGCCCTTGAGGATGTGCAGATCGGTGCCGCAGATCGTCGTGCGCGTCACGCGGACGATCGCGTCGGTGGGCGACTGCAGTTCCGGTTTGGGCCGCCGTTCGAGCGCCTTGCGCCCGGGGCCGTGGTACACGAGTGCTTTCATCGCAATTCCTCCATCGAAAGGGGGGCCTGTTCAGGCATCGGCGCGGCGTCATGCCGGACCTGTGCCAGCAACACCGCGAGCGCGCAGGACGCGACCCGGACGGCGACGCCGTCGGCGCGACTCGTCAGCACGATCGGCACGCGCGCGCCCACGACGACGCCCGCGTTCGCGGCACCGCCCAGGTATTCGAGCTGTTTCGCGAGCATGTTGCCCGCTTCGATATCGGGCACGACGAGGATGTCGGCACGGCCGGCAACCGGCGAGTCGATCCCCTTCTCGCGCGCGGCCCGTTGCGATATCGCGTTGTCGAACGCGAGCGGGCCGTCGACGACCGCCCCCGTGATCTGCCCGCGCTCGGCCATCTTCGCGAGGGCCGCCGCGTCGAGCGTCGAACGCATCGCCGGATTGACGGTCTCGACCGCGCACAGCACCGCGACGCGCGGGCGCGCGACGCCCAGCGCATGCGCGACGTCGATCGCGTTCTGCGTGATGGCCGCCTTCTGCGCGAGGTCCGGTGCGATGTTCACCGCGGCATCGGTCAGGATGAACGGCCGCGGATACGCCGGCGCCTCGATCAGGAAGCAGTGAGACATGCGCTTGTCCGTGCGCAGGCCCGATTCCGCGGCGACGACGGCCCCCATCAGCTCGTCCGTGTGCAGGCTGCCCTTCATCAGCGCGCCGGCGCGGCCCGACGCCGCGAGTGCCACCGCGCGGGCCGCCGCCGCGTGGCTGTGGGGAACGTCCTCGATCGTCCATTTCGCGAGATCGACGCCCGCTTCGCTCGCCGCGCGCAACACCTTCGCGCGCGGCGCGACGATCAGCGGTTCGATCGATGCGCCCAGCGGCGACGCGTTGAGCGCGGCAAGCGCGACGAGGCTGGCCGTGTCGCACGGGTGCACGACGGCCACCGTCAGCGGCGGCGCATGGCGCGCACGCGCGATCAGGGCGGGCAGTTCGCCGTCCGCGCGCGGCAACAGGCCGGGCAGGCACGCGCCGGCGGACGGATCCGGATGCAGGTTCAGGTTCATGTTCAGGTCTCCAGCACGTAGCTGCCGGGCGCCGCGCCGAAGCCGGCGGCCGGCACGCGTGCGGGCACCTCGCCCGACGAATGCGCGTGCAGCCAGTCGTGCCAGCACGTCCACCACGATCCGTCGAGCGCGGGCGTTTCGCTCACGAAGTCGCGCCGGTTGCGGTAAGGCGCGCCGGGCTCGCGCGTCGCGCAGCGATAGTGGCGTCCCGGATGGCCGGGTTCGGACACGATCCCGGCATTGTGGCCGCCGGAGGTCAGCACGAACGTCAGCGCGTGGTGCGTGAGCAGATGGAGCTTGTAGACGGAACGCCAGGGCGACACGTGATCGCGCTCGGTCCCGACCACGAACGTCGGCACGTCGATATCCGACAGCGCGACCGGCCGCCCGTCGACGCAGTAGCGGCCGGCCGCGAGATCGTTGTCGAGAAAGAGGCGCGTCAGGTATTCGGTATGCATCCGGTACGGCATGCGCGTGGTGTCCTCGTTCCACGACATCAGGTCGTTCGGCTTCGTGCGCGTGCCGAGCAGGTATTCGCTCATCATGCGCGACCAGATCAGGTCGCGCGCGTTCAGCAGCTGGAACGCGGCGGACATCTGCGCGCCGTCCAGGTAGCCCTGCCGCCACATCAGCGCATCGAGCGCGGACAGTTCGCTCGCGTCGATGAAGAGGCCGAGTTCGCCGGGTTCGCTGAAATCGGTCTGGGCCGCGAGCAACGTGACGGAGCGCAACGCCTCGTGTTGGCGGCCGTCGCGCGCGAGCGCCGCCGCGCCGATCGCCAGCAGCGTGCCGCCGAGGCAGTAGCCGACCGCGTGGACCGCTTCGCCGCAGATCGAGCGGGCGGCGTCGAGCGCCGCCATGCACCCGTCGCGCAGATAATCGTCGAGCCCGAGCTCGCGCGCTTCCGCACCCGGATTGCGCCACGACACGGCAAACACCGTGTAGCCGGCATCGACCAGGAAGCGGATCAGCGAATCGCGCGGCTGCAGGTCGAGGATGTAGTACTTCATGATCCACGACGGCACGATCAGGATCGGCTCGCGCGCCACACCGGCCGTCGTCGGGTCGTATTGCAGCAGCTCGCACAACGCGTTGCGCCAGACGACGCGGCCCGGCGTGATCGCCACGTCGCGCCCCGGCAGATAGGCGCGCGTATCGCGGGCCCGCGTGCCGTGCGTGCGCTCGAGCAGCGCGTGCGCGTCTTCCAGCCAGTGCCGCCAGCCTGCCGCGAGATTCGCGCCGCCGCTGCGCATCGTCGCGTCGAGCACGACCGGGTTGGTCGCGAGGAAATTGCCCGGCGAGCACGCGTCGAGCCACTGTCGCGCGACGAATCCGACCAGTTCCTCGTGATGCCGTTCGACGCCCGGCACGCCGCGCGTCGCGTCGCGCCACCAGCGCTGGATCGACAGGAAGCCGTCGCGGTACGCGCGAAACGGCCATCCGGACCACGCGGGCGCGGCGAAGCGCGCATCGGCCTGCCCGGCGTGCACGGCCAGGCCGCCCGCGCCGGCATCGTCGGCCTCGCCCTCGCCTTCGCCTTCCGGGTTGGCCGCGGGTGCCACGGCAGCCAGCCACGCCTGCGTCGCAAGCTCGAAGCATTTCCCCGGCGACACGGCCAGATGCGCGCCCCAGTCGAGCGTGGCCAGAGCGAGCGACACGGGCGACAGCCCGAAGGTCATCGCGGCCACGTTCGCATGCGCGGCGCGGTTCCATTGTTCGGCGGGCGACAGCCGGACCGGCGTGCATCCGGCCGAACTCGACGCCGGTGCGTTCGTAGCCGTTGGCCGCATCGACTCGTGCTCGATCGGCATGCGCATGACGGATGCGTTCATCGCATGTGCATGCCGCCGTTGACATCGAATTCCGCGCCGGTCGCGAACGCCCCCGCGTCGGAACACAGGAACGCGACGAGCTCGGCGATCTCGCCGGGATTGCCGAGGCGGCCGACCGGAATCTGCGGCAGGATCTTCGTGTCGAGCACGTCCTTCGGCACGGTTTCGAGCATCGCGGTCGCCAGATAGCCGGGGGCCACCGTGTTGACCGTCACGCCGTGGCGCGCGAGCTCGAGCGCCAGCGCCTTCGTGAAGCCATGGATGCCGGCCTTCGCGGCCGCGTAGTTCGCCTGCCCGTATGCGCCGCGCGAACCGTTCACCGAGCCGATGTTCACGATCCGCCCGAAGCCCGCCTCGATCATGCCCGGCACGAACGGCTTCGTCATGTTGAACATGCCGTCGAGGTTGGTGCGCAGCACCGCGTCCCACATGCTCTTGGTCATCTTCACGAAGGTGGCGTCCTGCGTGACGCCGGCGTTGTTGACGAGCACGTCGACGCGCCCGAACTCGGCCAGCACGCGTGCCGCGCAGTGCTGGCACGAATCGTAGTCGGCGACGTCGACCTCGAACGCGTGGAACGTCCGGCCCGCCTCGCGTTCGTGCGTGAGCCACGTCGCGACGTGGTCGTTGCGCTCCGTATGCGACACCGCCACCGTCATGCCTGCATCGTGCAGGCGACGGCTGATCGCGGCGCCGAGGCTCCCCATGCCGCCCGTGACGAACGCGACCCGGTCAGCGCACATGGTCGTTCTCCTGCGCGCCGGTCGTGCCGTTCAGGCGGCGGGCGGCAACTGGCGCCCCGTCGCTCGCGTCCTCGATCCCGCGCTCCAGCGCCGTCATCCAGTCGGCCCACGGCATGCTGGCTTCGTTGACCACGGCCAGTCGCCCCAGGTCGGGCAGCCAGTCGGTCTGATAACGCGACATCGCGCCCGCGCCGTATTCGCGCAACCAGGTGCGCCATGCGCCGGCGTTCTCGTATTGCGCACGCATGCACAGCTCGGCGGCATCCTGCCAGATCGCGACGCTCGCGATCGCGTAGTCGCGCATCACCTGCCGGGTCGCCTCGCCGAAGGCCGGCCACTCGTTCGTGTCAGCCAGCGCCTGCTGCAGGTGGCGAACCGCGGCGCGGTCCCGCTCGATGCGCCGCCCTGCCAGCGCATGCCATTCATGCTGCCAGTCGCTATTCAGCGCGACCATGCGCAGCGCGAGATCGCAGCCCGCGCGGCAAGCGTCGTTCGGTGTCGTCAAAGCGTACGTACTCATCGGCGTCCCTCGTTCGATCCGGTCAATGGGTTGGCATCGCGCCTCGTGCCGCCTGCCCGGGATCGGCATCGCGACCGCTTCACTGTGCGGGCATCGCGCAGGGGAGCCGTTGATCTGAGTCAAGTACGCGGAAACCCTGCTCCGTAGACTGGATTGCACTGGCGGTTCCCCCGTCGATGGAGCGATTCCGATGAGCTACAAGAGCATGCTCGTGCACCTCGATACGAGCGCCCGCGCGCATTCGCGCCTCGAGTTCGCATTGCGCCTCGCGCGGCGCTTCGGTGCGCACCTGACCGGCCTGTTCGCGGTCTACACGCCGGAACCGCATTCGTTCTACGTAATGGCCGGGTCCGCCGATTACTTCCGTGAGCGCCGCGAACAGCGCGACGAGCGGCTCGCCGCGCTGGAACGCCTGTTCCACGCCGAGACGGCCCGCGCGAAAGTGCCGGCCGCGTGGGTGCGAGCCGACGAGCGCGCGAACCTGGCCGTGCCGCGCGCCGCACGCCTGGCCGACCTCGTGATCGCGGGCCAGAGCGACCCGAACGATCCCGAGACCTACATCGACGACCAGTTTCCGGAGAACCTCGTGTTGTCCGCCGGCCGCCCGGTGCTGTTCGTGCCGTGCGCGGGCGAATTCCCGTCGGTCGGCGAACGGGTGTTCATCGCGTGGGACGGCAGCCGGGAAGCGGCCCGCGCCGCGCACGACGCGCTGCCCTTTCTCGAACACGCGAAGCGCACGACGGTCGCGGCCGTGGTCGACGGCGCTTCGGAAGCGGCGGCCACGCGCATTCCGGCCGCCGATGCCGCGCTGATGCTGGCGCGCCACGCACGCGACGTGAACGTGCTCGACATCGATGCCGGTGCCGGCCCCGCGGTCGGCGATACGTTGCTGTCGCGCGCGTATGAAACGGGTTCCGACCTCCTCGTGATGGGCGCCTACGGCCATCCGCGCTGGCGCGAGCTGGTGATGGGCGGCGCCACCCGCACGGTGCTGGCGTCGATGACGCTGCCGGTCCTGATGTCGCACTGAGCCGGCCGATGCGTACGCTCGCCCTGCTCGTCGTCAATGCCGGTTCGTCGAGCGTGAAGTTCGCGCTCTTTGCCTGCCCGCCGCACGGCGACCCCGCGCGGCGGCCGCTGCACGAGGGCGAAGCGGTCGCGGCCGGCAACAGCGTGTCGATCCGCTTCGACGCCGAGCCGGACGGTTCGCTGCCGCTCGGCACGGCGGACGATCCCTACCGCGCCGTGCTCGCGCGGATCGCGGCGTGGATCCGCGTGAAGTTGCCGCACGTCACGCTGGGCGCGATCGCGCATCGCGTCGTGCACGGCGGCGCACGCTACGTGGAGCCGACGGTCGTCGACGACGACGTGCTGGACGCGCTGCGCACGCTGACGCCGCTCGCGCCGCTGCATCAGCCGCACAGCCTCGATGCGATCGACGTGCTGCGCGACGCGTTTCCGGACGTCCCGCAGATCGCCGTGTTCGACACGGCGTTTCATCGCACGCTGCCGCGCGTCGAGCAGCTGCTGCCGCTGCCGCATGCGTGGTTCGACCAGGGCGTGCGCCGCTACGGATTCCATGGGCTGTCGTACGAATACCTGTCCGTCGCGCTCGACGAGTCGTTCGGCGCCCGTGCGCACGGCCGCGTGATCGCCGCCCATCTCGGCAGCGGCGCGAGCCTGTGCGCGCTGCGCGACTGCCGCAGCGTCGCGACGACCATGGGCTTCTCCGCGCTCGACGGATTGATGATGAGCACCCGCTGCGGAACGCTCGATCCCGGTGTCGTCCTGCACCTGCTCGAGGCCGGCAAGCTGTCCGGCGACGAGCTGGGACACATGCTGTATCACGAATCGGGGCTCAAGGGCGTGTCGGGCGCGTCGGGCGACCCGCGCGTGCTGCTCGCGCGCGAGGCGGCCGGGGACGAAGCCGCCCGCGATGCGCTGGCGCTGTACGTCCATCGCATCGTGCGCGAGACGGGTGCGCTGACCGCGCTGCTCGGCGGCCTCGACATGCTGGTCTTCACGGCCGGCATCGGCGAACACTCGGCGGTGTTGCGCGAGCGGATCTGCGCGTCGCTCGGCTGGCTCGGCATCGCGCTCGACGCGCGCGCGAATGCCGATCATGCGCACGTCGTGTCGTGCGCGTCGAGTGCGGTCGCGGTGGTCGTCGAGCCGACCAACGAGGCGTGGGTCGCGGCGCGCGCCGCGGTGCGCGTGCTGCGCGCCAATCGCGACGCTTGATCCAGATCAGCGCGAGCGGCGCATACGCGCCGATGATGGTTCCATCGGCATCCGTTGAAGGGAAACGTCATGTACTCGAACATTCTGGTCGCGCTCGACGGCAGCGATACGTCGTCCCGCGCACTCGACGCCGCGCTGAACCTCGCGGCGGAAACGGGTGCGCGGCTGACCCCGGTCTACGTCGTCGACTTCCTGGTGCCGGCCTACGACACGTACGGATACGATCCGTCGATCCTGATCGATGCATTCCGCGAGGAAGGACTGCGCGTCACGGATGACGCGGCACGCCGCATGAAAGCGCGCGACGTGGCCGGCACGCCGCAGATCTCCAACGTCGCGCCGGCCGGCGAAGACGTTGCGCACCGGATCGTCGGTCTCGCAGGCGAGATCGGCGCCGACCTGGTCGTGATCGGCACGCATGGCCGGCGCGGTTTCCGGCGCATGTTCCTCGGCAGCGTCGCCGAGCGCGTGCTGCGTCAGGCCACGTGCCCGGTCCTGACGATACCGGCGAGCTGCGCCGGGCAGGCGCCCGCCGAAACCACCGCGGCATCAACCGAAAAGGAGCCGTCATGAGCTACAAGACCCTGCTCGTCCATCTCGACGACAGCGAGCGCTGTGCGACGCGCGTCGACCTCGCGCTCCAGCTCGCGCGACGCTGGAACGCCCATCTGATCGGCCTCTACGTGGTCTGCCAGGACCTCCTCGAGCCGCTGCGGCGGCCGGACGAACCGCTGAAGCTGGCCGTCTACGAACGCCTGTGCGAACAGCGGCGCAAGGAGGCCGAGGAGCGATTCCTCGCGGCCGCCGAGCGCGCGGGGCACAACCAAGTCGAGTGGCAAGCGCCGGCCGGCGAGGCGACCGCCGCCGCGGTCCTGCACGCGCGCCATGCCGATCTGCTGGTGCTCGGCCAGGAAGACCCCGACGACCGGCTGACCTACGTCGCACGTCATTTCGTCGAGGATGTCGTAATGGGCAGCGGACGCCCGGCGCTCGTCGTGCCCTACGCGGGCGACGTGCGCACGCTCGGCGAGAACGTGCTGATCGGCTGGGACGGCGGGCGCGAAGCCGCCCGCGCGCTGGCCGACGCGCTGCCGCTGCTCGCCCGCGCGCGCTTCGTCAACGTCGAGACGGTCACCCGCGGGCAACCCGATCCGGACAAGACGCCGGCGGGCGTCGACGTCGCCGCGTATCTCGAACGGCACGGCATTCGCGCGTCGTTCTCGACCACGCCGCGCGAACGGCCGGTGAGCGTGGGCGCGACGCTGCTGAACCGGGTGACCGACCTGCATGCGGATCTGCTGGTGATGGGCCTGTACAGCCATGCGCGCATGCATGAACGCGTGCTGGGCGGCGCGACGCGCACGATCCTCGAAACGATGACGGTGCCGGTCCTGCTGTCTCACTGAACGAACGAAAACGGGGCAGCCGCGCGCGGCTGCCCTCGTCCCGTCACGACCGTCACAACATGCCGGCACACGCGCCCGGCCCCTCCCGTACGACCAGCACCGGCCGGTCCGCGATGCGCACCAGCGATTCGGCGACGCTGCCGACGAACATGCGCCGGAAACCGCGCCGCCCATGCGTGCCCATCACGATCAGGTCCGCGTCGCATTCGGCGGCGGCACGCGCCAGCACGTCCGATACGTTCTCTCCGCGCGCGTCGATCGTGTGCGCGATGCCGCGTACGCCGGACAGCCGGAACGCCGTTTCCGCGTCCGAGACCGCGACCGCGGCCTCGTTCGTGTCCAGCCCGGCCAGGTCGCGCTGGTCGGCCAGCCGCGGCGCATCCGACACCACGCACCTGGCGATGACCAGACCGCCCGACTCGCGGGCGAGCGAGATCGCCTCGTCGAGCGCGAGGCGCGCGCCACGGCTGGCGTCGAGCGCCGCAAAGATCCTTTGGTACATGACGCCTCCCAGTTGTCGTCAGGGGTCGACCGGTTCGTGAAGCCAGTCTGATCCTCGCAGGCGACGCTCCGTTGACGCGGGTCAAACACGCGCGGCGCCGCCCCCTTGCGCATCGGTCCCGATTGGCGAACGTCGGCAAAACGCGCACAATTCCGTGCGATATCGCAGTTGCGTCCCACTCCGCCTTTCGTGCCCCGCGTCCGGCCCGCCGCCAGCCAGCCGTCGACGAAATCCGCCAGGATGAACGGCAATGACAGTGAATGCGCCTTCCCTCCAGGCCGGACCGGCTTCGCACCGGATTCGGCCCGCCCGATATGCAGCCGCGGCCGCGCTGCTGACGCTGGCGCTTGGCCTGGCTGCAACGTTCGCGGCATCCCGCGTACTGCAGAACGGGGCGCAGCACGCCGCCCAGGCGAGGTTCGCGCAAACCGCGACACTCGCGACGGCCGACCTCCGGCGCAGCCTCCTCGGTGCGGCTGCCGTATTGCGCGGCGCGCGCGGCTTCGCGTCGACCCTGCCCGCGCCGCAATCCGGAGCGGCGTGGCGCCGCTATCTCGCGAGCCTGAATCTGGACGAATTGCAGTCGCCGGTCCGCAGCCTCGGAAGAATCGAGCCGAGCGCGGCGGAAGACGATCAGGCGACGCGGCAGGCGCTGCAGCGCGCGGCGGAAACCGGCAAGGTCGCGCTCGCCACGAACGCGATCCAGGACGCCACCGATGCCGCGCTCGCGCGGACGGAGCTGACGCTGTACCTGCCGATTTATGCGAACGCTGAAGACCTCGCTTCGTCCGGGACGCGGCACGCCACGGCGACCGGATACGTTTATGCCGCGCTGAATCCGGCTCGTCTCGTCGATTCATCCGTACTCGATCGGCTGCGCGTGGAAATCATGGCCGACAATCCGGCCGCGCCGGTGTATGCGGGCGGCTTCGGCGCCGGCGACTCGAGCGCCGCCGGCGACATGTTCCGGCGAACCGATTCCGTCACGTTCGGCGGCACGCCGCTCGCGCTGCGCTACAGCGCGCCGCGCGCCGACACGTCCGGTCCGACGACGGCCGTCCTGCTGGCCGGCACTGTGCTCTCGCTGACGCTGGCCGCGCTCGTGCGGCAGGTCGTCGCGAAACGCGCGCCGGCCCCCGCCGGCGACAGCCAACCCACCGAGGCGCGGATGATGGGCATCATCCGGTCGTCGATGGAGGCCGTCATCACCGTCGACGAGCGTCAGACGATCGTGATCTTCAACCCGGCCGCCGAACACGTGTTCGGCGTCAGCGCGATGGAGGCGATCGGCGCGCCGCTGTCCCGCTTCATCCCCGAGCGCTTTCGCGCCGCGCATGCGCGACACGTCGAGCAGTTCGGCGTGACGGGCGTGTCGGAGCGCCAGATGGGGCGGCAACGCGTGCTGTTCGGCTTGCGCGCCGACGGCACCGAGTTTCCGATCGAGGCGTCGATCTCGCAGATTCGCGACGGCACCGGCAAGCTGTACACGGTCATGCTGCGCGACGTGACCGAGCGGGTGCGTGCGGAAAATGCGCTCAAGCGGTCGCGCGAGGAACTGCGCGAGCTGTCCGCCAACCTGCAGAACGTGCGGGAGGAAGAGAAAACGCGGATCGCGCGCGAACTGCACGACGACCTCGGCCAGCAACTCACCGCGCTCAAGATGGATCTGTCGGCCGTCGAGCTGGGGCTCGCGGGCATCGTCGCTCCCAATACCGGCGTGCGCGAGCAACTGAACGGCATGCACCGCCTGATCGATTCGACCGTTGCGTCGGTCCGGCGCATCGCGGCCGATCTGCGGCCGGTGATGCTCGACGACCTGGGTCTCGTTCCGGCGATCGAATGGCTTGCAAACGATTTCACGCGCCGCTACCGGATCACGGTCGAGCGGGACATCGCCCCCGTCGATACCGCGTTCACCGGCGCCGGTGCGACGACGCTGTTCCGCATCGTGCAGGAGGCGCTGACCAACGTCGCGCGGCACTCGGACGCGACGAACGTGAAACTGGCATTGAAAGTGGAAGACGGTTATTGCATGCTGCGCATCGCGGACAACGGTCACGGCGCGCCGGAGCCCGCCCGCAACGGGCAGGACCGCCCGTCGTTCGGCCTGATCGGGATCCGCGAGCGCGCGCACATGCTCGACGGGACGGTGACGATCGACAACCGGCCGGGCGCGGGTTTCACGATCACCGTGGCGTTGCCGCTGCACGCCATCCAGCAAGGAGAAGTGCCTTCATGATCAGGGTACTCATTGCCGACGACCACGCGCTCGTCAGGGACGGCCTGCGGCACATCCTGCAGAGCGCGAGCGGTTTCGAGGTCGTCGGGGAAGCGCAGGACAGCGCGTCGACGATCGCGCTCATGCGCGGCACCGATGCCGACGTGCTGGTGCTCGACCTGTCGATGCCCGGCCGCAACGGCGTCGAACTCATCAAGCAGATCAAGGACGAGAAGCCGGGATTGCATGTCCTCGTGCTGACGATGCATGCCGAGCAGCAGTACGCGGTGCGGGCATTCCGCGCGGGCGCCTCGGGCTACATGACCAAGGAAAGCGCCAGCGCCGAACTGGTTGCCGCTTTGACCAAGATCGCGGCCGGCGGCGTCTACGTCAGCCTGACCATGGCCGAGCAGTTCGCGCAGAGCCTGAACGAGCCGACCGATCTCCTGCCGCACCAGCGCCTGTCCGACCGCGAGTTCGACGTGTTCCGGCGCGTCACCACCGGCGAGTCGATTTCCGAAATCGCGCAGGCGCTGTGCGTCAGCGTCAAGACCGTCAGCACGTACAAGACGCGGATCCTCGAGAAGATGCAGATGCCGAACGACACGGCACTCGTACGCTACGCGATGCGCCACAAGCTGTTCGAGGACCCGGACGAGCTCTGACGGCGGCATCGTTGACGGCGGCCGGGCCGGCGCCGCGCCCTTCATCGGCGTCCGGCACCCGCCCGCGACGCTCGCGACAAGTTGCCGCACCCCTGTAGGAAACGTCCTACAAGACTTCCGTCTCACCTACCGCAACTTCAATTCCGGCTGATTTTCTTGACGCCGCGCAACATCCATACTGGCATCAGTAAAAACGAGCAAACGTGCCTCCCGGAGCAACGGCCGCATCATCGTCGAGACCGGCGTATCGGTCTCCCGGCGCGTCCGGCGGGGCTTTTCCGAGAGGAAGGCGGCAGAGACCAAAGCCGCCGGTACAACGGCCAGCACGACCCCGCCCGACGGCGGGCCGCCGCTGTCCCCGAACTGGAGCCGATCATGCAGAGCAGTGCCGAAGCCACGACGACCATGCCGATGCGCCCGTTCATCCCGCTGCATCGCGTCGAAGCGGCGGATCAACCCAAGCGCGCCGCGTCCCGCTGTTCGACGTGCGCATTGCGTACCGTCTGCATGCCGTCCGATCTGTCGCCCGACGATTTCGCGCGCGTCGACGCGATGATCTGCACGACGCGCCACGTCAAGCGCGGTGAAACGCTGTTTCGCGCGGGCGATGCGTTCAACAGCATCTACGCAGTGAGAACCGGGTCGTTCAAGACGATCGTGATGCATCGCGACGGCGACGAGCAGATCACCGGCTTCCAGATCGTCGGCGAGTCGCTCGGGCTCGACGGCGTGTACACCGGGCACCACAACGGCGACGCGATCGCGCTCGAGGACAGCACGGTCTGCATCATCCCGTTCGGCCAGCTCGAGCAGATGTGCCGCGAAGTGCGCCCGATGCAGCACCACGTGTACCAGATGATGGGCGGCGAGATCGTGCGCGAATCCTCGCAGATGCTGCTGCTCGGCACGATGAGCGCCGAACAGCGGGTGGCCGCGTTCCTGCTGAATCTGTCCGCGCGCTTCAAGGCACGCGGCTACTCGGCCGCGGAATTCGTGCTGCGGATGACGCGCGACGAGATCGGCGAATATCTCGGCATGAAGCTCGAAACCGTCAGCCGCATGCTGTCGAAGTTCCAGCACAAGGGGCTCGTCGCGGCGCAAGGCAAGCAGATCCGGATCGTCGATTCGGAAGGCCTGCAGCAGATCTGAGCGCGCCGCGGCGCCGTCGAGCCGATCAACCGCGCATGCCCAGCACGGCGGCGCCCGATACGCGGCCGCCGCGCAGGTCGTCGAGTGCGCGGTTCGCGTCGGTCAGCGCATAGCGCACCGCCTCGACCCGCAGCGGCATCGCGGCCGCGATCCGCATGAATTCGACCGCATCCGCGCGTGTCAGGTTGGCCACCGACGCGATGCGGCGCTCGCCCCACAGCCACGCATACGGAAAGCCCGGGATGTCGCTCATGTGAATGCCGCCGCACACGACGATCCCGCCCTTGTCGAGCGCGCGCAGCGCGGCCGGCACCAGCGCCCCCACCGGCGCGAAGATCAGCGCGGCATCGAGCGGCTCCGGCGGCGCTTCGTCGCTGCCGCCGGCCCACGCCGCACCCAGCGACAGCGCGAGCTGCTGCGCGGCCGTGTCGCCGGGCTTCGTCAGCGCGAACACCTCGCGTCCTTCGCAATGCGCGACCTGCGCGACGAGATGGGCCGCCGCACCGAAGCCGTAGATGCCGATGCGGCGCGCGTCGCCCGCCATCCGCAGGGTGCGATAACCGATCAGGCCCGCGCACAGCAGCGGCGCGGCTTCCAGATCGGAGTAGCGCTGCGGCAGATGCACGCAATAGCGATGGTCGGCGAGCGCGCACTCGGCGTAGCCGCCGTCGATCGTATAGCCGGTGAATCCGGGGGTGTCGCACAGATTCTCGCGGCCGGACGTGCAATACGCGCAATGCCCGCACGTCGAGCCCAGCCACGGCACGCCGACCCGGTCGCCGACGGCGAAGCCCGTCGCGCCTTCGCCCAGCCTGCGCACCGTCCCGACGATTTCGTGACCCGGAATCAACGGCAGCTTCGGGTGCGCGAGCTCGCCGTCGACGACGTGCAGATCGGTCCGGCAGACGCCGCACGCGTGGACGTCGATCAGCAGCTGGCCCGCCGCGGGCGACGGCTCCGGCACGCGCGCTTCGCGCAAATGCGGCGTCGTGCCGTCAAACATCATCGCAAGCATGCTCGCCTCCCTGCGCGACCGGTTTCGCGCGCTTCGCCATCCAAGGCTAGTCGCTCCGCCCCGCGTGCGTTCGGCGCGATGACCGGCGCTTGACGTGGGTCAACGGCCGCCGGACGGTTGCTGACACGATGAAGTGGCACGACGCCGCCCGCGCGGCGACCTGGAGATGATCGATGATATCCGTTCCCCCGCTTGCCGCAAGCGCCCATCCCGACCAGCAGCTGAGGGAGCTGCTGGGCTACGCGGTGCTGGCGCCGTCCAGCCACAATTCCCAGCCGTGGCGCTTCCTGGTCAACGGCGCCACGATATCGGTCTGCGCGGACCGCGTGCGCGCGTTGCCGGTGGTCGATCCGTTCGATCGCGAGTTGATCATCAGCTGCGGCGCGGCGTTGCTCAACCTGCGGGTCGCGCTCAATCACGCCGGGCTCGCCCATACGATCGGCACGTTTCCTTCCGAAGTCGATCCCGATCTGCTGGCGCTCGTCCGCGTCTGCGACGACGGCTATTCCGATGCGTCCCTCGGCGCGCTGTTCGATGCGATTGCCGAGCGCGTCACGACGCGCGCGCCGTTCGAATCGACGGCCGTGCCGCACGAGATCCAGCAGGCGCTGATTGCTGCCGGCGTCGCGGAAGGCGCCGACGTCGCGTGCGTCGACGCGCTCGCGCACCGTGCGCGCGTGGCCGAACTGGTTGCCGAGGCCGACCGTCAGCAGTTCGCGGACCCGCGCTTCCGGCGCGAGCTGGCGAGCTGGATCGATCCGCGCCGGCACGCCGACGGCATGCCGGCATTCGCGGCCGGCGTGCCGGCGCTGCTGGATTTCGCCGCGCCCGTCGTGACGATGGCGGTACGGACCTTCGATCTCGGCGACGGGCTGGCCGCGCTGCATCACCAGCTCGTCGGCGCGTCGCCGCTGATCGTGTGCATCGCGACCGTGCGCGACGATCGCGAAGCGTGGCTCGCCGCCGGGCAGGCGCTCGAGCGGATCCTGCTCGTCGCGACGCGCGCCGGCTATACCGCGTCGTACCTGAACCAGCCGATCGAGACGGCCGGGTTGCGCGCCCACCTGCGCCACATGCTCGGGCTGCGCGGCGAGCCGCAGTTGCTGCTGCGCGTCGGGCGCGGCCCGCATACGCCGCATTCGCCGCGTCGCCCGCTCGACGAAGTGATCTCCTTCACCTGATCTCGACGAGGAACCGAACATGAACATCGTGCGTTGCTCCGCCCTCTGCGCGCTCGCCGCGCTCGCCGGCACGGCCGCCGCGCAGACGACCGTGCCCGAGCCGACCGAACTCGTCAATGCGCAGCACTGCATGTTCTGCCATACGCCCGACAAGACGTTCCTCGGGCCGTCGTTTCACGAGATCGCCGAGCGCTACCGCGGCGATCCGCACGCCGCCGCGCAGCTGGAACGCAAGCTGCGCGTCGGCGGCCGTGCGCACTGGGGCGACACGCCGATGCCGTCCGCCATCGATCGCGGCGGCCCGCTGTCTCGCGACGACGCGCATCGGCTCGTGCAATGGGTGTTGAGCCAGTGACCGTCGCGCGGCGCTTCCGTTCATGTCGACCCTCGTCAAACGCGCGCCCGCCGGCATGACACGCGGCCACGCACGCCGCCGCCCCGCCCCCGCCGCGACGATCGCCAAGATGCGCGGCAAACGGCCCCGCGCGAGGCCCGATGCCGTCGTCGGCGAGACCGCCATCCCGCGCATCCCGCGCCGCGCGCGGCGCGTCGCCCCATCCCCGAACCGCGCCCCGGCCGAAGCAGACGCGACCCTTCTGCGGGGTTCCGGCATGCGCGGCATCCGGCTGCAATTCGATTACTGGAAAGCCGAGGAGCGCCTGCAGAACGAACGGATCGGCCATGCGGTCGTGATCTACGGCAGCACGCGCATCGTCGCGCCGTCGGTCGCGAAGGCGCGGCTGGACGACGCGAATCGCCTGCTCGCGGAGCGTCCGTACGACGCGAGCCGGCGGCGCGCCGTCACGATCGCCAGCCGGCTCGTCGAATACAGCGTGTATTACCGCGTCGCGCGCGCGTTCGGGCGCATCGTCGCCCATGCCGACCGGTGCACGCGCACCGCGCGGCTCGCGATCGTCACCGGCGGCGGCCCCGGCATCATGGAGGCCGCCAACCGCGGGGCGTACGAGCGCGGCGCGCCGAGCATCGGCTTCAATATCGAGCTGCCGCGTGAACAGGCGCCCAATCCGTACATCACGCGGGCGCTCTGCTTCCGGTTCCACTATTTCGCGATCCGCAAGCTGCACCTGCTCGAGCGCGCGAAAGCGGCCGTCTTCTTCCCCGGCGGCTACGGCACGTTCGACGAGCTGTTCGAAGTGCTGACCCTGCTGCAGACGCGCAAGATCGCGCCGCTGCCGGTCGTCCTCGTCGGCGAGGCGTACTGGCGCCGCGCGGTCGACCTGGCGTTTCTCGCGGACGAAGGGATGATCGACCGCCGCGACCTGGAACTGTTCACGTATTGCGAATCCGCCGAGGCGATCTGGGACGCGATAGGCAGCTGGTATGCGCGGCGTCGCGAACGCGCCCCGGCACGCTGCAACGGGTCTTCGAAGCCACGCGCCGTGTAGGAATCCGCCGACGAAACGGGTGCGATTCCTACCTCGACTTCGGGGCACGCTGATTGAATCGGGAGCGCGCGGCAACGATACTGAAATCACGGATACCGGCCGACCGGCACGCCGATCGCACAACAACCAGGAGAAGCGTCATGTCACACGCCGACTATCGTTCCGATTCGGGGATGCGGGCCGCCGCATCCGACACGGCCGACACGGCCGCGCTCGACACGCTGGCACTCGTCGCGCTCGCCCGGGACGCCGGCATGCTGGTGACACTCGACGGGCAGATCGGGCGCGAGCGCTACGAAAGCGTGACGGGATCGATCGCCACACTGGCCCGCTTCGCCCAGGCGCTGCAGCTTTCCGCGCTCAAGGTGGAGTGATACGCGACGGCGTGGTGTGGCGCCTCGGCATCTGTCGCCGGTGCGACACCCGCGTCGCCGCGCGGCTTCGCGCAGCGCGCGACGGGACCGACGCCTGCGTCGCCCCGCCCCGCTCACCGGTTCAGGTCGTGAAGGTGTTCGACTTGCGCATCTCGATCCACGTCATCCCGGCTCGCAGCGCGTCGATCGCGGCTTCGCGCTCGGTCGCATGCGTCCTGCAGTGCGCGAACGTCCGCTCGCACGTGCCGTCCGGCGATTCGAGCGTGACGTGGATCCGGCAGCGGAAGGCGCCCGTTTCGGCCGCGACCGTCTCGATCGCGACCGACCAGTCCGTTTCGTGAAGTTCGCCTGAAAGCGTCATTCGACCGCCCTCCCGGATCGCCGCGAACCGCTCCTGCGCCTGCCGGACTTACTCGACCACCAGGTCGTCGATCACGGCACGCACGCCGCGCGCGGACCACGCGGCACCCCGCACGGCCTTGCGCTCGGAGAACGAGCCGACCTTGCCGGACAGCCGCACGGTGCCGTCGTGCACGTCGATCGCGATGTGCCTCGCCTCGCGCTCCGCATGGCGCATGATCGCGCGCTTGATGTTGCCGCCGATGTCGGCCGAACCGACCGTCCCCTGTACCGCGATGTGGTCGGTCACGCCCGTCACGCTGCGCATCTGCGAGATCGCGCGCACGGCCAGGTGGCTCTGGTACGCCCAGTCGACCTTGCCGGACAACGTGATCCAGCCGCGTTCGACCTGCACCTTGACCGCGTCGTCATGCAGCCCGACCGTCCAGTGCAGCACCGAACGCACCGCTTTCGCGATGTCCTCGTCGGTGCGCACGTCGTCGTCCGGCAGATGCACGGTCATGTCGACGACGAGCGCCTTGACGCCGGCCACGCGGTTCGCCGCGCGCTCGATTGCCAGCTTCTCCGCGTAGCTCGGCGGGTGCCCGGAAAGCGTCACGATCCGGTCGGCCACCTCGACGCCGATGCGGGTCGAATCGATCGCCGGGTCGGACTCCAGTTCGTCCTGGACATCCTCTTTCAACTGCTTGTCGGTTTTCATCGTCTGCTCTCCTGTGAGCCCGCGGCGTGCCTGTTGGCCGCACGCAGCCAGCGTTGCACACGCGCGGCTTTCGATCGCTGATGCAGGTCAACGGATGCCGCACGTCGTAGCGCGGCGAAGCGGCGCGCGGATCGCTCCGCGCGTCGGCTCCTGCCGATGGGCGACGCGTGCCTGCCTCGCCCGCTGCCCGTCGTCCGATCAGCTGATCGTGAGTTTCTTCTGCCCGACCGGCGCCTTCTTCGGCAGCGTCAGCGACAGCACGCCATCCTGATACGTCGCCGTCGCGCTCGCATCGTCGATGTCGCCGGACAGCGAGAACGAGCGGCTGATCGCACCGCTGTAGCGCTCGCGCCGGATCACGCGCTCGCCTTCCTTCTGCTCGTTGTTGCGCTCGATCTTCGCGTGGATCGATACGGTATTGCCCGTCACCTGGACGTCGATATCGTCCTTGGCGACGCCGGGCAGCTCCGCATTGACGGTATACGCCTTGTCGTTTTCGGTGACGTCGATCTTCATCGATGCAAGATCGGGCTGGTCTGCCAGCGCCATGCCGCGCAGCGGCCTGAACAGCCCCTGGAACAGGTCGGATACGGGTTCGATCGAAAACGGATCGTAACGCGTCATGTTGCTCATGATTCGTACTCCTCATATGGTGACATGCGGCCGGTGCGCTCGTCCCGACAGCAGCGGCCGCAATGAAGATCGGAGGGCGCGACACCCCATGTCGCGCATGGGACGATTGATCCTTGGAAGTCCAGCGTACCTGCGCGCCCCGGCGCGCGCTTGACGCGCGTCAAGGGCGGCGGCCAGTTACGTACAGAAGCGGAAATAGCCGCTGTGAAGCAGGACCGGCCGGCCGCCGATTTCCTCGAGCAGGCAGCGTGCCGCCCGTTCGATGGCGGGACGATGGCGCGCAAACGCGTCGACGAGATCCTGCTCGCGAGGCGACGCCGCGCGGAAGTGATCTTCCAGCGCGGCCGCAGTGATCGAACAGCGTACGCGCCGGCCTTCCACGAGCGCCGGAAAGCTCAACGCCGGGTCGAATCCGCAATACGTCGGCTGTTCGGAAGGAAACGATATCTGCATGATGATCACCTGGGGAGGTACGCGCTGGCCGACGGCGACACTAGGCCGCCGCGACCGTCGCGGGCGCGGCATCCTCACCGCGCACGAGCAGGACCGGGCAACTCGATGCGCGCAGGAAACGTTCGGCGACGCTGCCGAGCACCAGCCGCCGGACCCCGCGCCGACCGTGCGTGCCGACCACGGCCAGATCGATCGAACGATCGACGACGTAGCGCTGCAGGCGCGCCGCGACGTCCTGGCCGAAATCGGTCTCGATGAGGTCCGTCTCGCCGTTGACTGCCGCGCGCGAGATCGTCCGGTCGGCGTCTCGCAGGATCGCGGCGCCGTGGCGCCGGATTTCGTCGAGCAAGGCTTCCGGCTCCATCCGGCCGCCGTAGGCGAACAGCGTGGACTTGTCGACGACGAACACGGCAAACAGGCGGGCGCCGCACAGCCTGGCCATCCTGAGACCTTCGTCGAGCGCGCGATGCGCCGAAGGACTACCGTCCGTGGCAACCATGATATTCGTGTACATGCGAACCTCGCTGATGAACGGACGCGCCGGCGGTGCTCGGCTTCGCTTCCATCATCGGCGCTCGCCGCGGGCAGGCGTTGACCAAGGTCAACGGTCGGGAGCCGCCGCGAAACCGGCACGCGTGGCGACTCGCGCTCGTCGCGGCATGCGGGCCGAAGCGGTCGGCGGTCGGCCGTTGGCCGGCGTCCGGCCGACCGGGAGGCGAGGCGCCGCATTGCCGAAGACCGACGGCATCCGCCGCTAGCCCGGCGGGTTCTCGTCCGACCGAAAGCCTTGCTCGATTTCAAGGATCTTCCTGGCGCACGCGTCGTATTGCCATCCCGGGCCGCCGTTGCTGTCATACATGCCCTTGCACATCGCCTTGAGCCGGATCACCGAGCCGCCGCCACCCGATTCCGCGCGCGACGCCCAGAGATAGACTTCTCCGGCCACATACGGTTGCGCCGTCTCGATCCGGTCCGCACTGAATCGCGTGATTCGGGTCGACGAATGATCCTGGACGTAGCGCCGCGTGCGGCTCCACGCACGGTCGCACTCGGACGGCGTCGAACACTGCAGCGAGGTGGCCTGACGCATCTCGAGCAGTCGTGTTTCCATCGTCCTGAAGGTCCCGGTTCGCTCCGCCCCGGCACATGCGCCCAGCGCGAGCAGCACAGCCATCGCCAACGCCCGTCGTTTCATCGTCTATGCCTCGTCCGGCCGTGAATTCCGCATACGGTCACGCGCCGCTTTGCGCGGGCGCTCGAACCGACTGTATTGCCGCCCCGGGGAATGCGGTTGACCTGCGTCAAGCGTCTGCTCGCGCATCTGTCGGGCGTCCGGCTTGACCGGCATCAAGCCGCGATACGCCGTGGTCGGCTGCAATAGGGTTCGTCGCGTCGGCAATTCCGGGCCTGCCGGCCGGATCCGGCGACATCGGGCGAACGAGAACGCGCATACTCGTTCCGTATCCAACCCGCCGGGCGCGGCGCGGCAACGCGTACGCGCGCCCCGTATAACCGATCCGTTCATCATGTCCCGAGCGCCGCATGTCCCGTTCGCGCCGAGCCGCGGAAACGCACGACGAAAGTCGAGACAATTCGATCGCGCGTTGCGCCGGCCAGATACCTATCCCCATCCCGCCGGCCGGATCGAGCGGATCGAAACCCATCTGTCCGTCGTTTATCTGGCCGGGCGCTACGCGTACAAGCGCATCAAGCCGGTGCGCTTCGACTTCGTGGATCTCGTGCAGCCGGCGCGGCGGCGCCGCTGCGCGCTCGCGGAGTGCACGCTCAACCGCCCGTTCGCCGGCCCGCTGTACCTGGGTGTCTGGCCGCTCGTCACGCATGGCCGGCGGTGCGCGTTCGGTGCACCGGTGCCGACCGGCGGGCGCCGGCAGCGGACGGCGCCGGGCGAGTACGTGGTGCGCATGCGCCGGTTCGACGCGCACGCGATGCTGTCGGCTCGCAGCGCATCGCACGACGACGGTCTCGCGGACGCGGACACCCTCGCCGATACGCTGGCCCGCCATCATCTGCGCGCGTCGCGCCGTGTGCCGCGCGGCCATCCCGGCAGCGCGGCGAGTGTCGCGGCCCAGTGCCGGCCCTTGCTCGACACGCTCGACGTCGCGGTGCCGGACGAAGCCGTGCTGCACGCCTGGTACGAAGCCGAACTGACCCGCATCGCACCGCGGCTCGCCGATCGGCATGCGCTCGGTTTCGTGCGCGCATGTCACGGGGACCTGCATCTCGAGAACATCGTGCGCTGGCGGAACCGGATCCTGATGTTCGACTGCGTCGAATTCGACGACGCGCTGCGCTGGATCGACGTGGCGAGCGATCTCGCGTTCGCGCTGATGGATTTCTCCGCTCACGGACGCGAGGATTGCGCCCACCGCCTCCTTTCCGGCTGGCTGGCGCGTACGGGCGACCATGCTGCACTCGGCGTGCTGCCGTGCTACTTCGTCTACCGTGCGCTGGTGCGCGCGCTGACCGCCCGGCTGCGCGGCGACGCAGGGGCACGCGCCCGCTATCTGCGCATTGCGTCGGCAATGGCCGACGCACGACGCGATGCGCAGCCGGCGTTGCTCCTGTGTCACGGGGTTTCCGGTTCGGGCAAGTCGCTGGCGAGCCGTGCGCTGGCCGAGCGGCTCGGCGCCATCCGCCTGTCCAGCGACGTCGAGCGCAAGCGCCTGGCCGGGGCATCGGCCGGCACCCGCCTGCCCGCCGTTGCCTATTCGGATACGGCGGTCGACGAGATCTACGACCGACTGCTTTCGGAGGCTCGCGTGGTCATCGACAGCGGCTACACGGCGATCGTCGATGCGACGTTCCTGCGCCGGCGCAACCGGGCGGCGTTCATCGCGCTCGCCGCACGGCTCGGCGTGCGCGTCGCGATGCTCGACTTCACCGCGAGCCGGGCAACGCTCGCCGCGCGCGTCGCTGCCCGGGCGGCACGCGGACGCGATGCCTCCGATGCCGATGCCGCCGTGCTGGCCCGGCAGATCGAGCATGCCGATCCGCTGACCGAAGCCGAAGCAGCGATCGCGATTCGTTTCGACACCGATTGCGATGCCGCGGCGTATGAAAGCGGCGCGTTCTGGGCGCCGTTGCTCGCCGCGCTGCACGCGTAGGCACGCGGCGCGAATCCCTGCGGCACGCGGCCCGGCTCGTGCGCCGGGCGGAGTATTCCGAAAGCCAGTTCATGGTCGGTCCTCCCATGAACGGACATCGACGCCGAGGTGCGGAGCTTGCCTGCCGGATCGACGCGGTCGCGTCGACGGTTCGTCCAGCGTCGCACGCCCCGCGCGCGACGCCTGATGCCGCCCAAGCACGCGACCGACCCGCGGCCCGAGCGGTCAGCGGCCGAACGTGCGGGTATGGTCGTCGTAGTCGAACAGTCCCGCGTAGCGGCCCCAGTCGATCACGACCCTCAGCGCCTGGTCGGCGCTGCGCGGATCGAGATGATCCTCCAGTTCGAGCTCGAAACGCTCGCGCGGCGCGCGATGCCCCTCGCGTTCGCCCAGCACTTCGTCGATATGCCCGGCGAGCGGCACGAACCGGACGACATGCTCGCGAAACAGACGCCGCCGGGCGTTGTCGTCGCTTTGCGCGAACACGTGACCCGCGGCACTCAGCCGGATGCTCCGGTCGTGCCATTCGGCAAACGCGAGCAGATGGAGCGCGGCCGCCGTCGAATACAACGCGTCAACCCGGAGCGCGAGCGCCGATGCGATCGTGCCGAGCTCGGCATGCCCCTCGTACGGCGCGGCAGCGAGCGTGTCGACGAATCCGGCGAGATGATGGCTCGACACGTCGGGCAGCTTCATGGCCAGCGCGCTGCCCGCCGCTTCCCGGCCTGCCGTCGCGTCGGTGATGCGTGCCGTCAGCGTCGCATAGATCTTGCCGGCGATCGCCTGAACGGCCGGATCGTGCCGACTGCGCGGACGCGGCAGCGGCACGTTCAGCGTTGCCTCGATGCGCGCCGGACCGGCGCCGAGCACCAGGATGCGATCGCACATGAGCACGGCTTCCTCGATGTTGTGCGTCACCATCAGCACCGACCGGGTCGACAGCTGGTGCGCGTCCCACAGGTCGAGAAAATCCGTGCGCAGCGTTTCCGCGGTCAGCACGTCGAGCGCCGAGAACGGTTCGTCCATCAACATCAGCGCGGGCTCGCTGACGAGCGCGCGGGCGAAACCGACCCGCTGGCGCATGCCGCCCGACAGTTCGCGGGGAAACGCCGATTCGAACCCGTCGAGCCCGATCAGCTCGATCGCGGCGGCCGCGCGTGCGCGCGCGTCGCCCGGCGCGAGGCCCAGCGCGTCGAGGCCGAGCTCGACGTTTTCGATGACGGTCAGCCACGGGTACAGCGCAAAGGTCTGGAACACCACCGCGATGCCGTCGGTCGGACCGGCGAGCGGCGCACCGCGATACGCGACCGTGCCGGACGAGGGCTTGACGAGCCCGCCGGCGATCCTCAGCAGCGTGGACTTGCCCGAGCCGGAGCGGCCCAGCAGCCCCAGGATCTCGCCTTCGTGCAGCGCGAGATCGATATCGGCCAGCACGTGCAGCGGTTCGCCGGACGGCTTCGTGAACGATTTGCATACGGCCCGCATCTCCAGCACGACCGCCGCCGGGTCCGGAGGCGACGCAGCCGCGCCGGCGACGTTCCCTTCCGTGTATTCGCTGAGGTTCGGCACACGGATCTCCCGTGAGTAAAGGATCGGTCGAGGGCTCAGTCGAGCCGCGTGCGGCGCTCCGCGAACGCGTACATCGGGCGCCACACGAGCCGATTGGTCGCGATCACGAGCAACGACATCACGGCGACGCCGAGCGCGATGCGCGGATAGTCGCCGGCGTCGGTCATCCGCGCGATATAGGCGCCGAGTCCGCCGGCATCCAGGCGTGTGCCGCCCCAGCTCACCGCTTCGGCGACGATGCTCGCGTTCCATGCGCCGCCCGACGCGGTAATCGCGCCGGTCACTAAGTACGGCAGGACGCCCGGCAGCATGACGTGACGCCACCAGGTCGGCGGCCGCACCCGGAAGCAGGCGGCCGCTTCGCGCAGGTCGGCCGGGAACGCGCTCGCACCGGCGATCACGTTGAACAGGACGTACCATTGCGCGCCCAATATCATCAGCGGGCACAGCCAGATGTCGGGTTCGAGCCGCAGGCGCACGATCGCGAACACCGCGACCGGAAACAGCAGGTTGGCCGGAAACGCGGCGAGGAACTGCGTGACCGGCTGGATGCGGGCGGCCACGCCCGGGCGGAGGCCGATCGCGATGCCGATCGGCACCCAGATCGCCGACGCGAGGGTGACCAGCACGGTCACGCGGACGAACGTGAGCCCGCCTTCGCTTGCGACGGCGCGCAGGTCCGTCCAGGTCAGCGTCGCGCGTCCGAGCCGGAACAGTTCGAACACCGCATACGCGCATCCCGCGCCGCACGCCGCGAACCAGAGCACGTCGCCCGTGTGTCGCGGCAGCGCGATCCGGCCGCGCCATGCCGGCATGAACCCGCGCAGCCGCGCGCGCGCCGCCCGACGCAGCACCGCCCGGACCGGGCCGACCGCACGGCCGATCCATCGCGATCGGTGGAACAGGTCGAGCATCCAGCTGCGCGGCCCGACCGTGGGCGCGGCATCGCCATAGCGGAACCGTTCCGACCATGCGACCAGCGGCCTGAACAGCAACTGGTCGTACAGGACGATCGCGACGCTCATCGCGACGATCGCCCAGCCCACGGCGGCGAGGTCGCGGCTCGCGATCGCCTGCGCGACGTAGGCGCCGACGCCCGGCAGGTCGACGTGCAGGTTGCCGACCGCGATCGCCTCGGACGCGACCACGAAAAACCAGCCGCCCGACATCGACATCATCGCGTTCCAGACGAGTCCCGGCATCGCGAACGGCACGTCGAGGCGCCAGAAACGCTGCCATGCGGACAGCCGGAAGCTGCGGCTCGCCTCGTCGAGATCGAGCGGCACCGTGCGCAGCGCCTGATAGAAGCTGAACGTCATGTTCCAGGCCTGGCTGGTGAAGATCGCGAAGATCGCTGCGCACTCGGCGCCGAGGATCCGCCCCGGAAACAGCGACAGGAAGAACAGCACCGTAAACGACAGGTAGCCGAGGATCGGCACCGACTGCAGCACGTCGAGCAGCGGGATCAACACGCGCTCGGCGCGACGGCTGCGCGCGGCCGCGGTCGCATAGGCGAACGTGAAGACGATCGACGCAAGCAGTGCCGCGAACATGCGCGCGACGGTGCGCAGCGTGTAGCCCGGCAGCGCCGCGGGCGACAGCGAAATGGCCGGGGGATGCGACACCACCAGCGGGCCGGCCATCTGGTGCGCCGCGATGCCGGCCAGCAACAGGAAGCCGACCACGATCAGCATCGCGGCGAGATCCCGCCAGCCCGGCACGGGCAACGTCCAGCGCCCGCCCCGCAATACCTCAGCATGGTGCTCCACGACGCCTCTCCCGCCGATGATGGCGGTTCATCTTCCCGGGTGGGGCGGCCGGCGGGCTTGACCTGCGTCAACCGCCCTGCAACGGGTGGCGCGACGATTGCGGCGCGTCCCCCGCGCAACGGCCATCGTTCACGCGCATCCCGCCCCCGTTCCGGCGATGCCGTACCGCGCCGGCGAGCGCGGCCGCGTCGGCTCACGCGGCCGGCCACGCGTTCGCGAGCGCCCCGGCCCGGCCCGGCGGGCAGTCAGCGACACGGCTTTCACAGGCTCCGCGGCGTGCCGCACTCGCGGCATCGGGATACGACGCGCGATAAACGAACAGCGGCAGGCAGAGGTCGTGTTCGCGAATCGGCGTCGTCAGCAACGCTCCGGCCGGGCACCCACGCGCCGGCATTCCGGCGCTGTCATGCCCGCCACGCCCCCTGCGCGCACCGGATGGTCGCAGATTGCGCCTGGCCACTGGCGCACCCGGGTGCGCGGGCCGCCGCGCCGGTCGCGTGTCATGGCGTCGCGCGCGTCCGAAGGGCGCGTCGCACCGGCATCGGGGCCGCCGCCGCGTCACGCATGGCGCGACGGAAGCGGAAACCGACCGGATCAGCCACGCTGCTTCTCCTCGAAATACGGCTGGCGGGCCGCCACGAGCCGCAACTCGTCGAGCAGCGCGGCGGCCGCGCGCAGCAGATCGTCGAGCGAGACAATGCCGACCAGATCGCCGTCCGCGCCGACGACCGGCAATCGACGGACGCCGTGCTGGCGCATCCGCTTCGCGAGCAGCCAGATGTCGTCGTCGACGTTCGCGGTCGCGACGGGCGCCGACATGATGTCGGCGACGAACAGCGAGCCGGCCTCCGCATCGGGGCTGACCACCGTCAGCACGATGTCGCGATCGGTCACCACACCGACCGGCACGCGGCGCCCCTCCTGTTCCCGCACGACGATCAGATCGCCGGCGTGCGCCTCGCGCATCATTGCCGCCGCCTCAACGACGGTTGCTCGCGCCGAGCACACGGCGACATCGCGGGTACAGAGCATCGCGGCATTCATGTTGGTTCTCCCGGCCGGTGCGAAGCGGACCATCGATCGATGTCCGCGGCTGCCCGAGCCATCATGCAGCGGTCAGTTGATCGACCACGTCGCGATGCATTTCCATGCCGGTGCGCACTGCATCGGTCGACGGGGCACGCTCGGGTTCCTGCTCGACGCACTTCTTCGGCCCGCTGGGGCCTTTCATGGCCATCGACGCCTGTCCGCAACCGATGAAAACAACGGTAATTCCCGCTGCACCGCGTGGCATCGATACAGGTCAGCGCACGGCGTGATGCGCGATCCCGGCCGATGTCTGCGCGGCGATCGCGCGACACGCGGTCGTGACGTCGACATTGCCCCGTTGCTTGGCGCGATCGCGTGTGGCGAGCCGCGACACCATCCGGCGCCCGTCGGCCGACAGGCAGGCGGGCGACTCCGCAAGCGACGCGGCATCCAGTCGAACGAGACCGCGATCGACGAGGCAGCGCAGGTCGGCGGGGTCGCCCTGCTGGCGCCGCGGTTCGCTGGCGAGCACCATCAGGATCGCGATTTCGTGGGGACTCAGCAGCCGGTCGCCGTCGGGGTCGATCGGCTGATGCACGCGAGACGTGACGGCCGACACGCTCGGAGCCGCTGCAGAGGAACGGGAATCGATCCGGCGATTCGACGTGTTCGCGAACGAGAGGTGCATGATGGTTTCCGTATCATGAACGTGAAGGCGCAAACGGCACGGAACATGTCGATCGCGGTCGGGATCGACATGCGAGAACATCGATATTCGCGCGTGCCGGGGAGTCGTTCTTGATGCAGGTCATCCAGCAGACGCGAACGATCGAAATATTCCGCGATTCGTCCGACGCAATGCGCTTCGAAACACCGATACGCATGCGTCGCGAGACCAGGCCGGATGGCTGGACCGGTCTTCGCGTCGAACTTCCCGTCAACCGGCGCGTGGATTGCAAGGGAACACGCGGGGCATCGCGGCGATCGACGACGCAAGCAGAACACGATGAGCATGCGTCGCGGCGTGCCCATGTTCCGCGCCGTGCATCCGTCGGCGATCCGTAGACCAGCCTGCACCGGCGATCGGGGCGACGCTGATGCAGGTCAACCCGTCGCCGCGCGATCAGGCGACAGTAGGCTTGTCCGGATTTCCCGCGATTTTCTGCCATGCGCCATGTGGTATGACCTGATCGAACAGCAACGGCAATGGTTGCGCACATGGAACGCGGCGGCGCGGTTCACGCGCGGTCTTTGGCCCGATGCCGCATCGTCGTGCTACGCCGACCTGTTCGAACCCCTGCTCGACCTGCCGGCCGACGCGCCACGGTTCGCCGTCGATTCGGTCGACGTGGACGGACGGCGCGTCGACGTCGACGAGTCGATCGTCGCGCACACCCCGTTTTGCACGCTGCGCCGCTTCGCGCGCGCGGATGCGCAACGCATGATCCTGCTGTGCGTGCCGCTGGCCGGCCATGCGGCCGTGATGATGCGCGAGACGGTCGAGACCCTGCTGGCCGACGGCGACGTCTGCGTCACCGACTGGACCGATGCGCGCGACGTGCCGTGCGGCGCGGGCCGATTCGGCCTCGACGAATACGTGTCGATGCTCGACCGCTTCATCGATACCCTGCTTGCGGACGCCCGGCCGGTGCACGTCGTCGCCGTCTGTCAGGCGACGTTTCCGTCGCTCGGTGCCATCGCGCTGCGCGCGCAACGTGACGCCGCGCTGCCGGCGAGCCTGACGTTGATCGGCGGCCCGCTCGATGCCCGCATCAATCCGGGTGCGCTCGGCACCGCGGCCCGGTCGCATTCGCTCGACTGGTGTCGCGCCACGCTGATCGACACGGTGCCGCACGGCTTCGCCGGATACGGGCGGCAGGTATTTCCGGCCTATCTGCAGCGCGCCGAGATCGCGGTCACCTACCCGCAACGCTACATGGCGCTGGTCGATCGCTATCGACGAGCGGTGTCGAGCGCCGACGCCGACGCACTCGCAACCGCACGCCGCGCACTGCGCGAATATCTGACGCTCCTCGACATGCCCGCCGAGTATTTCCTCGATACGGTCGACATCGTGTTCCAGCGGGCTTGCCTGGCAAACCGGACGTGGCACGTTCACGGCCAGCGGGTCGAGCCCGCCGCGCTGCGCTCGATCGTGTTACTGACCGTCGAAGGCAAGTGCGATGCCGTCACCGGTGCCGGCCAGACCCATGCCGCTCTGGCCATGTGCAGCGGCCTCGCGGCGGATGCCCGGCAACGCGTCGACATCGACGATTGCGACCACTACGGACTCTTTACCGGCGATCACTGGCACGCCGACGTGCATCCGGTGCTGCAAGCGGCGTTCGCCCGGGCCGAACGCGGCCGGCTGCGCTCGTGCGCGGCGTGATGCGCCTTCAACCCGGCGCGGAACGGTCGTGTGCCCATCCGCCCCGTTCATTCCGACGACGCACGCGCGCCGGGCTCGCTCGGCGCCTCGGCGTCTCCCGTGACGGCACCAGGCACAGCGCTGCATCGCCCCAACGTCGCCCGGGGCGGCTTCCCCCGGTGCGGTTCGTTCACTTGCTGCAAGAAATCGACCGTGTTTCCGATCGATCGCCCGTCGCACTAATCTGCAACACACTTTCAACCAATCGAACAAGAATCGACGAAAAAATGGGCGAGCAAAATCTCCGGTTCGCCATTAAAATGCACCGCTTGGTTAATTTCTACAGCTAACCAGGCTGCACGATCAGGACCTGCGAAGCCCGCGCCCGCGCATGCATGCCGTGCGGCGCCTTCTCCACGTGTTCGAACAGGGCCACCCACGGCGCCCTCTTCCCGCCTTTCGATGCAGCCCGGCGCAAACGGATAAGAAGACACTCATGTCCAAGCAATCCCCTGCAGAGCCGATTCGTGCTTCCGCCCGCATCGGCCTGACCGCCGCGGGCGCGGTCTCGCTGCTCCTCGGCCTTTATTTCGTCATCGGCGGCGGCATGCTCGTCGCCCGTGGCGGGAGCGCGTACTACCTGCTGGCCGGGCTCGCCCTGTGTGCGACCGGCGTCCAGCTCGCCCGGAGCCGCGCCAGTGCGGTCGCGATCTACCTCGTGATGCTGATCGCCACGGCGCTGTGGGCCGTGTGGGAAGTCGGCTTCGCGTTCTGGCCGCTCAACGCGCGGATCTTCATGTTCTCGATGATCGGCATGCTGCTCGCGCCGGCCTGGCCGCTGCTGCGCCGTGCCGAAGGCAAGGCACCCGCACGCGGCATGGCATGGGGCATTGCCGCACTCCTGCTCGCCTGCAACGGCGCATTCGTCTACGGCATGTTCGTGCCGCACGGCACGTTCGGCACCGAGACGCCCGTGCCGGCGGCCGGCAATGCAGGCACCGACGACTGGACGGCCTACGGTCACTCGGACGGCGGCGACCGCTTCACGCGCTACGCGCAGATCGATCGCGACACGGTGAAGCACCTGCAGGTCGCGTGGACGTTCCGCACCGGCGACACGCCGCTCAGCCCGGACGGCGGCGGCTCGGAAGATCAGCAAACCCCGCTGCAGGTCGGCAAGACGCTGTTCCTGTGCTCGCCGCACAACACCGTGATCGCCGTGGATGCCGCGACGGGCACGGAGAAGTGGCGCCATGCGTTCCCGACCAAGACGACGGTCTGGGTCCGCTGCCGCGGCCTCGCGTACTTCGATGCGGACAAGCCGCTCGTGCAGCCGACCGTCGCCGGATCGACGCCGGTCCTGCCGGTCGCCGCGTCCGGGGATCCGGCCGTGTGCCGCCGCCGCATTTTCATGAACACGATCGACGCGAAGCTCGTCGCGCTCGATGCGGACACCGGCAAGCTGTGCGACGGCTTCGGCGATCACGGCATCGTCGACCTGAAGGCCGGCCTCGGTAACGCGAAGAGCCCGTTGTACCAGCTCACTTCCCCGCCGACGGTCGCGGGCACGACGGTGGTCACGGGCGGCCGTGTCGCCGACAACGTGTCGCTCGACATGCCCGGCGGCGTGATCCGCGGCTTCGACGTGATGACCGGCAAGATGAAGTGGGCGTTCGATCCGGGCAATCCGGACGATCACGCGCAGCCGGCGCAAGGCAAGACCTTCGTGCGCTCGACGCCGAACGTGTGGGCGCCGATGACCTACGACGCGACGTCGAACACGGTCTACATGCCGGTGGGCAACGCGGCGATCGACCTGTGGGGCGTGAAGCGCACCGCGCTCGACGAGAAATACGGCGCTTCTCTCCTCGCGCTCGACGCCACGACGGGCGCGGAAAAGTGGCACTTCCAGACGGTCCACCACGACCTCTGGGACTACGACGTGCCGATGCAGCCGACGCTGATCGAGTTCCCCGCGGAAGGCGGCAAGCGCGTGCCGGCGCTGATCGTCGGCACCAAGATGGGCCAGCTGTTCGTGCTCGACCGCGTGACCGGCAAGCCGCTGACTCAGGTCGTCGAACATCCGGTCAAGACCGCGTCGATTCCGAACGAGCCGTATTCGAAGACCCAGCCGCTGTCCGTCGGCATGCCGCAGATCGGCGCCGACGTGCTCAAGGATTCGGACATGTGGGGCGTCACGCCGATCGACCAGCTGATGTGCCGCGTGATCTTCCGCGGCATGCGCTACGACGGCCTCTTCACCGCGCCGGACACCGATCGCTCGCTCAGCTTCCCGGGTTCGCTCGGCGGCATGAACTGGGGCGGCCTGTCGTACGATCCGAACGCGGACATGATCTACGTGAACGACATGCGCCTGGGCCTCTGGGTCCATCTGGAGCAGGAGAAGAACCGCGGCGGCGCCTCCGACGGCAACGAATCGGTGAACGCGGGCATGGGTGCCGTGCCGCTCGGCGGCACGCCGTACTCGGTGCTGAAGGACCGCTTCCTCTCGCCGATCGGCATCCCGTGCCAGAAACCGCCGTTCGGCAGCCTCACCGCGGTCGACCTGAAAACCCGCCGCATCGCATGGCAAGTCCCGCTCGGCACCGTGAAGGACACGCGCCTTCACGGCGTGCAGATGAACATGCCGTCACCGATCGGCATGCCCACCATCGGCGGCTCGCTGACGACCGGCGGCGGTCTCGTGTTCTTCGCCGCAACGCAGGACTACTACCTGCGCGCGTTCGACAGCTCGACGGGCAAGGAACTGTGGAAGGCACGGTTGCCGGTCGGGAGCCAGGGCACGCCGATGAGCTATACAATCGGCGGCAAGCAGTACATCGTCATCTCGGCAGGCGGCGCGCGCCAGTCGCCCGATCGGGGCGACTACGTGGTGGCTTACGCCCTGCCCGACAGCAAGTAAGCGCCGGAATCGACCGGATCGCGTGCGGGATGGTGCGGCGAGGGTTGCCGCACCGTCCCGCATTCAGCGCGTCACCTCACTGTCTCGACTGCATGCTACCGTTGTCCATGAATCGTTCCTTTCCCGCTTCCCGCACCCGAAATCACGACCTCACGCCGGGACGCCGCCGATCGCGCCGGCCGGCGGCCGTCACACGTTTCGCACTGCGCATCGGTGCGGCCGCAACGGCCATTGCCGCACACGCGTCGGCGGCCCATGCGCAAAGCGGCGTGACGCTGTACGGCACGATCGACACGAGCATCGAGATCACGAATCCCGGTGCGGGTTACGTCGCCCGGATGGATTCCGGCGCGTATCGCGGCTCGCGCATCGGCGTGCGCGGCGCGGAGGATATCGGCAACGGCGTGAAGATCCTGTTCGATCTCGAGAACGGCTTCGGCTCGGCGGACGGCACCCTGGCCGCCGCCAACACGTTGTTCAACCGCCAGGCCTGGATCGGCGTGAGCTCACGCTACGGCACGGTGCGGGTCGGCCGTCAGTATTCGCCGATCTACATCCCGTTCAAGGGGCAGCTCGATGCGTTCGGGGCCGGCACGATCGCGTCGGGGCTGAACAATCTGTCGAAAATCACGCCGTACGAAAGCAATGCGATCACGTACCTGTCCCCCGAGGTGCACGGCTTTTCGACCACGATCATGGCGTCGTTGCGCGACGCTAAGGACGGCGACGGCAACGGGCTGGCAGGCCACATCGAGACGTTCGCCTGGCATGACGGCCCGCTGCGCATTTCGTACGCACACCAGCAAACCCACGGCAGCGGCGCACTGCGCGCCAACCTCGGCGGCGTGTCCTATGCGTTCGGCCCGGTGACGGCCTTCCTGTCGTACTTCAATGGCGACGGCGGAACGCCGCGATATCACAGCGACGGCGTGTCGGCTTCCGCACGCTACGCGGTGAACGCGCGTTTTCGCGCGTCGCTGGGTTATACGTGGCTGCGCGACCGGTCGGGCCGCGACAACGATGCCGACCAGTTCAGCGCGGCATGCGAATACGATGTGTCGAAGCGGGTGCTGGTCTATGCGAGTGCCGCGTGGCTTCACAACCGCGGCCAGGCCACCTACACGCTGAGAGGCGTGAACGTGACCGGCCTCACGCCTTCGTGGCCGGGTGCGTCGGTGCGCGGTATCCAGTTCGGCGTGATCGATCGCTTCTAGAAGAAGCGCACGTCCGCGGCCGATGTCGCGATCGACGCGACGCGCCCCTTTCACTAAAAGAATTTCGCAAGCCACCCCGGCGCCGCCGCGCGATCGAACACCACGTGCAGCTCCGGGCTGAACGAGCCGAATTCAAGCCCGTGCCGCGTCGCCAGCAGCGTCAGCGCCTGGCTCGTATAAAACGAAATATGCCCGTTGCGCGGCACGCAGTACCACCATTGCTCGATCCCGCGCGCCAGGATCTCCGGCGTGATCAGGGACGTCTGGAACAGCAGTGTGCCGGCAGGCGCCCGGTAGCGGATGATGTCGGCGAACAGGCTTCGAGGATCCGGATGATGCTCGAAGACCTCGAACGACAGGATCGAATCGAACTGCCCCTGCGGCGCGACGGGATGGCTGAACGGATCATACGAAGTCACGTCCGCGAAGCCGCGCGCGGACAACTTCTTTTCCAGCAGCCCGAGCCCCGAGCCGAAATCGAGAATGCGGGTCTCGCGCATCGACGGAAAGCTTGTGCAGATCAGGTCGGCGTGCTGCTGCGGACGATGCTCGAGATACTCCGGATCGTGGCGCGCGTAGTCGTCGTTGTACACGTGACGCGCAAAATCGTCGTGCGTCCAGCGGTCGAAGGCCGGCGTACACGTGAATCCGCATTGCCGGCACGCGTAGTAGTAGATCGGCACGCCCACGAACGGATCGACCTTTTTCCCGGCGATCATGTCGGCGCCGCAGCGCGAAAAATCGACCACGCCGCAGATGTCCGCGTCGGCACCGCACACCTTGCAGGCGATCGTCGCCGGATGGTTGGCCGGAATGTCAATCATGTTGCAGTCCCCTGGTTGGCTTCAGGCGTACGCGCCACCCGCTCGGTCACGTCGCCCCGGCGCCCCGGCGCCGTCTGCCGGAACGGCGTGGCCGACGGCTACCGCGGCGAATCGCCCCGATCCGCGCACGATACCCGGTTTCCGGCGAACATTTGTTAAATAGCTTGAATAGCCGACAACCGGTCGACAATTTGCCTTAACATCCGGCCACACGATCGACCACGGGCTTCAGCAAGGACCGCGGTCACCATTTTCAGCGGCGCGAAAACGGGCGCGGCTTTCATTCGAACGGACGGACCGACCATGTTCCAATCACCAGGAGACTCCTTCGTCGGCGGCTCGCTGCTCGGCCTGTGCGTCGAGGTGCCGCTCGCCGTGCTCGTTTCGCTGATGATGCATGGCGTCGACTGGACCGGGCCGCGCATCGCGATGCTCGTCGCGACGCCGGTACTGATCGCGTGCACCGTGCTGCTGACTCGCCCGGTGGCATTCAGCACCGTATGGAAGCACAAGCGCTCGCCGTTCGAGCTGGACGACAATGTGCGCGCGTCGATCTACGGCCGGCTGACCGGCATCGCGCTCGGCCTGGTGTTCGGCATCATGGTCGCGACGACGTTCGCCTGATTCGATCCGCGCGACAGTCACCTACCGGCGTGTGAAGCGCCGGTCGCCCATCACGCCGACGCCACCAGCGCGTTGAACGACGTATCCCAGAACGGCGCAACGTTCGCCGGCCCATCCAGCACGCCGATTCGCGCGAATACGTCCGCGACTCGTTGATGCTGCGCGATCACGTCGGGCGTGACGGGCAGCAGTGCGTAGTCGTCGCTGCGCTGCGCGAACATCGCCTCGAGATCGGCAACCGGCACGCGCGTTTCGCCGTTCTGCGCGCGCGCATAGGCGCCGAAATGCCCGTTCGCCCACGCGTACGCGCGCTGGAACCGCAGCAGCAGATCGCCGGTCGCCGCGCGCCGGCGCGGGTCGTCCAGCGTGCGCGGGTTCGCATAGATCGGGAAATTGCCGGACAGATAGCCCTTGCCCGTCTTCAGCACGCGCGCCCCGTAACGGTTGCGCGCGAGCTGGCCGTTGTAGCCGTAGATCGCCCACGCGTCGAGGTCGCCGCGGTCGTACGCGGACAACCCGTCGGCCGGCGACAGGTTGATCGGATGGATGTCGTCGAAACCGAGGCCGGCCTCCGCGAGCTGCCGGTACAGGAAATGGTGCGACGTCGTCGCGCGCACGTAGCCGACGCGCTTGCCCTTCAGGTCCGCGATGCCGAGGATCGGCGTGTCCTTGCGCGCGAGCGTGACCTGGTTGTTCAGATCTTCCCGCGTGCGCGAGATGAACCGGACGCTGGCCTTCTGGCGTGCGGCGAACACCGCGGAAATCTCGCTGCCCGAGCCGATGTCGAGCGCATCCGCGTTCAGCGCCTCGATGTGCAGCACGCCGTTGTTGAGCTCGCGCCACTCGATCCGGTACGGCGTGTCGCTCAGGCCGGCCGCCTGCAGCAGCGCGCGCCAGCCGCCCTTGTAGGTCGCGACGCGCAGCGTGGTGCCGGCAAGATCGGCGTTGACGGTCGGCGCGGCAAGCGCGACCCGCGCGACCACGGGGCCCGCCGCGAGCGCGGCGCCGGCGAGCAGCAGGCGGCGGCGTGCCGCCGAAGTTGACGCCATCGGATACTCCTGTCGATTGAACGGTAAAGGGAAAAAGGAAGCCGCCGTGCGCGACGGCCGACGTGCGTCAATGCAGCGAAGGAAAACCGTGGCGCTCGGCCAGCAGATCGAGGATGCGGCGCGGGTCGGTGACGAAGCGCGTCGGGCCGAGCGCTTGCGCGTCGTCCGGCGCCGGTTGCGCGCTACCGAGCACGAGCACCGGCAGGCCTTGATGCGCGTCGTCGAGCACGTCGATCACCGCGTGCCGCGGCCGTTCGAAACCGACCCGGCGCACGTCGAGGCGGCCGGCCCGCTCGGGCGCGCTCGCAAGCAGGCCTTCGATCGCCAGTCCGTGAGGACAGACGAAGTGTCGGCCCGGATACTTCGGATCGGCAAAGCCCGGTTCCAGCAGAAACAACACATCCCGACTCATTTCACACGGCTCCCATATTCGTGGTTCAACCGGGCTGCACACTGCGTGCGCTGCGCCCGGCGCTGGCCGGCTCGCGGCCGGATGCCCGACTCTACTGCCTTGCATCGCGCGGCCCTACCAACGTTTTGCGGAATCGATATGCAGGTGTGCCTACCGCATCGGCCGCGCGTCTCACAGAGCCGCGTTGCATAAAAACATCGTCATCCGAACGGATCTCGTCGCGATATCCAACGATTTCATCGATCGATATGCGCACGACCGCGCATGGCCGTCGCGCGATGTTCGCCATCCATGCCGATACGTCCGCTGCAGCACGCGCGCCGGACGCGATCGCGGCGCACGCGTCGAGCGTGCAGCGGCACGCATTGCAATTCGCTCGCGCAGCGAATTGCAAACCACGGATCGAACGTTCGTCGACCGGACCGACGTCAATAGCATCGTGATCCTCGCAGATTCACCCATAAAAAAGAGGTTATTCATGATCAAGAAGTCGGTAGTCCTGGGTTTGGTTTCGATCGGTTCCATCGGCGCGCATGCGCAGAGTTCCGTCACGCTGTACGGCGTCGTCGACGCCGGCTTTGCCTATACGAACAGCCAGGGCGGCGCGAGCAACATCCAGCAGACGAGCGGCAAGCTGAGCGGCAGCCGCTGGGGCCTGAAAGGCAACGAGGATCTCGGCGGCGGCCTGGCGGCCGTGTTCACGCTCGAAAGCGGCTTCCGGCCGAGCGACGGCGGGCTCGGCCAGGGCGGCCGCCTGTTCGGCCGCTCCGCGTACGTGGGCCTGAGCAAGGCCGACCTCGGCACGCTGACGTTCGGCCGCCAGTACGAGCCGATCACCGATCTCGTCGCGCAGTACGCGGGGTCCGGTTTCTGGTCGCCGGCCACCCATGTCGGCGACAACGACAACCTGAACCAGAGCTTCCGGATCAACAACGCGGTGAAGTTCCGCAGCGCGACGATCGCCGGTTTCACCGCCGACGCGCTGTACGCGTTCAGCAACCAGGCGAACGGCGGCGCGGGCACCGGCTTCTCGAACAACAACGCATGGGGCGTGTCGGCGAACTACGTGAACGGCCCGCTGTCGGCGGGCGCCGGCTATGTGCGGCTCAGCCACCCGAACGCGACGTCGAACACGAGCGGCGCGGTGGGCGGCGCGACCACGACGACCGGCAACGACTACAGCGGCGCGTTCTTCTACGGGCTGAACGGCGGCGTGCGCAAGCAGCAGATCGGCGTCGCGGGCGCGAACTACGCGCTCGGCCGCGCGACCCTCGGCTTCGCGTGGAGCCACACGCAGCTCGACTATGTCGACGGCTCGTCGCGCAAGTTCAACAACTACGACGTGAACGGGCGCTACCAGATCACGCCGGCGGCGACGCTGATCGGCGTCTACACGTTCACCGACGGACGCGCGAGCGGCTTGCCGGGCACCGGCGGCCAGACGCTGAAGCCGCGCTGGCACCAGTTCACGCTCGGGTTCGACTATGCGTTGTCGAAGCGCACCGACATTTACCTGTCCGGCATCTACCAGCTGGCCGCGGGCGATGCGAGCACCGCGACGTCCGGTGGCTATCGCCGGATCGCGGCAATCTCGAACATCGGCAGCGCATCGTCGACGAATCGGCAGCTCGCGTTCGTCAGCGGGCTGCGCGTGAAGTTCTGAGCGTTCGCGCAGCCGGCGCGGCGCGATAAGCAAAGCGGGAATCGTTGTTTGCCGCGTCGCGCCCGGTTGCCGAGAATGTCCGTTTTTCCGGATGCTGCCGCGCCCGCGCGCGGCACGGCTTCTCTCATGACCGACTCTCCTTCCCGCCCACGCCGCACCGGCCGACGCGCGGCGCTGCGCCAGCTCGCCGGCGGCTGGGCCGCCGCGATGCTGCCGGCCGGCGGCGCGCTCGCGGGCCAGCCGCTCGCACCGCTGGACGTGCCGCCGTGGACGCGCACGCCTGGCGCACCGCTGCTGTCGCCGCCGTATGGCCTGCCGGGCGCGCACGAACGCGACGTCATCCGTCGCAGCGCGCGCACGCCGGCGTTGCCCGGCTCCGGCTCGTCGATGACGCCGCTCGCCGACCTGTTCGGCGACATCACGCCGAACGGCCTCGTCTACGAGCGCCATCATGCGGGCGTGCCCGATATCGATGCGCAACGCCACCGCGTCGTCGTGCACGGCCTCGTGCGCGAGCCACGCAGCTTCACGCTCGACGACCTGCTGCGCTTTCCGTCCGAATCGCGGATCCACTTCCTCGAATGCTCGGGCAATACCGGCAGCGAATGGAACGGCCCGAGCGGCCTGCCCGTCCAGTTCACGCACGGATTGCTGTCGTGCTGCGAATGGACGGGCGTGCGGCTGTCGACGCTGCTCGACGAAACGGGCGTCGATCCGGCCGCGCAGTGGCTGCTCGCCGAAGGCGCGGACGGCGCGGCGATGACGCGCAGCCTGCCGCTCGACCGGATTCTCGAACGCGCGCTCGTCGTCTATGCGCAGAACGGCGAACGGCTGCGCCCCGAGAACGGCTACCCGGTGCGGCTGATCGTGCCGGGCTTCGAAGGCAACACGAACATCAAGTGGCTGCGGCGGCTGAAGCTCGTGCGCGCGCCGGAGATGACGCGCGAGGAAACGTCGAAGTACACGAGCCTGCTGCCGAACGGCTGCGCCCGCCAGTTCGTGTTCGAGATGGACGCGAAATCGGTGATCACGCGCCCGTCGGCCGGCCACCGGCTCGCATCGCACGGCTACTACCCGATCAGCGGCTATGCGTGGTCGGGGCGCGGCCGGGTGCGCGCGGTCGACGTCTCGACCGACGGCGGCCGCACCTGGCGCGCCGCACGGCTCGCCGGCGACGTGCGCGATCGCGCGCTGACGCGCTTCGAAGCCGACTGGGTCTGGAACGGCGAGCCCGCCGACCTGCAAAGCCGCGCGACCGACGAAACGGGCTACGTGCAGCCGACCCGCGACGCGCTCGTCGCCGCGCGCGGCGTCAATTCCCAATACCACTACAACGGCATCCAGAACTGGCGCGTCGGCGCGGACGGGGAGGTGCGCAATGCGTAACACGATCGTGCGTCGGCTCGCGTCGTGTGCGGCCGTGTCGGCCACGTTCGGCGCGCTCGCGTTGTCTGCGCTACCCGCGTTCGGTGCCGGCTTCGGCCTCGGTCAGCCGGTCGACCGCGCGGCGCTCGCCGCATGGGACATCGACGTCGCGCCCGACGGCAGCGGCCTGCCGCCCGGCGCGGGCACGGTCGCGCGCGGCGCGCACGTGTTCGCCGACAAGTGCGCGATGTGCCACGGCGCCGGCGGCCAGGGCGGCGTCGGCGATCCGCTCGTCGGCGGCCTCGGCTCGCTGGCCGGCGCGAAGCCGAAAAAGACGGTCGGCAGCTACTGGCCGTATGCGACGACGCTGTTCGACTACATCCGCCGCGCGATGCCGTACAACGCGCCGCAGTCGCTGAGCGCGGACGAAGTCTATGCGGTCACGGCCTACGTGCTGCACCTGAACGGCATCGTGCCGGACGACACGACGCTCGACGCGCACACGCTGCCGCGCGTCAGGATGCCGAACCGCGACGGCTTCGTGCCCGACCCGCGACCGGGACGACTGTGACGCGACGCGATCCACCGGCCGGCACGACGCAGAACGGCCCGGCAAGACTGCCGGCATCGCGTGCCGGATTTTTTCGTTCGGCGCCAGCGCGCCGCGCAGGGAGGAGCCTACCTTGACCGACACATCCGCCGCGACCCGGGCCGACGCGCCGCTCGTGGCGTCGCCGTTCGTCGACGTCCGTTCGCCGGCCGATTTCCCCGCCAGCCCCGCGTCGCGCGTGCTCGCGCAGCCGCTGATGCTCGGGCTGTTCCTGCCGATCCAGGCCGGCGGCTGGAGCGCCTCGACGCTGCCGCGCTCGACCGACTGGACGTTCGACTACAACGCCGACCTGGTCGCGCGCGCCGAGGCGCTCGGCTTCGATCTCGTGTTCGCGCTGTCGCAGTGGTTGCCGAAAGGCGGCTACGGCGGCGTGTTCGACGGCCAGGCGCTCGACTCGTTCATGACGCTCGCGGCGCTCACCGCGCGCACCGAACGGATCATCCTCGTCGCGACGAGCCACGTGCTCTACGGGCCGTGGCATCCGCTGCATTTCGCGAAGTTCACGGCGACGCTCGATCACATCTCGCGCGGACGCTGGGGCATCAACGTCGTGACCGGCCACCGCGCGATCGAACACGAGATGTTCGGCTGGAACCGGATCGAGCACGACCGTCGTTACGAGATGGCCGCCGAGTTCGTCGACGCGGTCAGCCAGCTGTGGGCCCAGCCGGACAACTTCAGCTATGCGCCCGCGCTGTCGAGCTGGCGGCTCTCCGGCGCGTTCGTCACGCCGAAGCCGCGCTACGGCCGCCCGCTGCTGATCAACGCGACCGGCTCCGACGCCGGCATCGATTTCGCGGCCCGCTATTCGGACATCGTGTTCGTCACGAGCCCGGCCGGCCCGGACGTCGATCTCGCGCTGGACGCGCTGCCCGCGCATACGGCCCGCGTGAAGGCGGCCGCCGCCGCGCGCGGCAGGACGATCCGCACGCTGCTCAATCCGCTCGTGATCTGCCGCGAGACAGCGGCCGAGGCGCGCGCGTACCGCGACGCGATCGTCGCGCATGCGGACGAAGGCAGCTTCCACCGCTTCGACAGCGACGCCCATGCGTGGCGCGGCGGCTTCGAACAACGCGCGCAGGCGGCCGCGCGTGCGATCGGCGGCAACATCTCGATCACGGGCTCGCCCGAGGAAGTTGCCGACTACATCGTGCGGCTGCATCGCGCGGGCATCGACGGCATCCAGTTGAGCTTCTACGACTTCAGGCCGGATCTCGACTTCTTCGGCGCACGCGTGCTGCCGCTGCTGCGCGACGCCGGCCTGCGGCGCTGAACTCAGGCCGCCGCGGCGCCGGGCACGGCCGACGCGCGCCGCGCCGCGGGGCGCCGCAACCCGAGGTGATCGCGCAGCGTGCTGCCGGCGTAGTCGCTGCGGAACAGCCCGCGACGACGCAATTCGGGCAGCACGAGCGCGATGAAATCGTCGAGGCCGCCGGGCAGGGTCGGCGCCATCACGTTGTAGCCGTCCGCGCCGTAATGCACGAACCGTTCCTCGAGCGCATCGACGATCTGCTCCGGCGTGCCGACGAGCTGCCAGTGACCGCGCGCGCCCGCGATGCGCAGGTACAGCTCGCGGATCGTCAGGTTCTCGCGGCGCGCGAGCTCGAGCGTCAGCGTCTGCCGGCTCTTGCTCGCATTCGTTTCCGGCAGCGGCGGGATCGGGCCGTCGAGCGGATAGGCGGACAGGTCGACGCCGCCGGTCAGGCCCGACACCAGCGCGAGCCCGACCTTCGGGTCGATCAGCGCCTGCAGCGCGTCGAACTTCTCCTTCGCCTCGCTCTCGGTGCGACCGACCACCGGAAAGACGCCGGGCATGATCTTCAGCGTGTCGGGGTCGCGGCCGAACGCGGCGAGCTGCCCCTTCACGTCCGCGTAGAACGCGACCGCGTCGTCGAGCGTCTGCTGCGCGGTGAAGATCACCTCGGCCGTGCGCGCGGCCAGCCGCGTGCCGGCCGCCGACGAGCCGGCCTGCACGATCACCGGTTGCCCCTGCGGCGCGCGCGGCACGTTCAGCGGCCCGTCCACCCGGAAGAAGCGGCCGCGATGAGCGAGCACGTGGCGCTTGTCCGGGTCGAAGAAGCGGCCGCTGGCACGGTCGCGCACGAACGCATCGTCGTCCCAGCTGTCCCACAGTCCGCGCACGACGTCGGCGAATTCCTCCGCGCGCGCATAGCGTTCGCCGTGATCGAAATGCGCATCGCGGTTGAAGTTGCGCGCTTCGTGCGCGCTCGACGACGTGACGAGGTTCCATCCGGCGCGGCCGCCGCTGATGTGGTCGAGCGACGCGAACTTGCGCGCGATGTGGAACGGCTCGTTGAAGCTCGTCGACGCGGTGCCGACGAGGCCGATGCGTTCGGTGACGGCCGCGAGCGCCGACAGCAGCGTCAGCGGCTCGAACTGCGCGACGTAGCTGTGCGCGGTGCGGCTCAGGAATTCGACGTCGTCGCCGCGCGTGCCGACGCCGTCCGCGAGGAACACGAGGTCGAACTTCGCGGCCTCGGCCGCCTGCGCGAGCCGCACGTAATGACGAAAGTCGACACCGGCGTCCGCCTGCGAGCCGGGATGGCGCCACGCGGCGATGTGATGGCCGGTCGGATACAGGAACGCGCCGAGGTGCAGGTGGCCGGTGCGGGTCGTCATCGGGGGAGCTCCCGGAAAGTGGGCTGCGGGCGCAGCGGAATCAGAACACGCGTCCTTCGGTCAGGTGCGTGGTCACGCCGTTCAGGTCGTAGTCGCCGATCACCCGCGCCTTGTGCAGCAGCGGGTTGTGGCTGAAGATCGTGCGCAGGTTGCGCCAGTGCCGGTCGAGGTTGTGCACGCGCGCGGTCGCCGACGCGCCGCCCACTTCGAACAGTCGTTCGGCCGCGTACAGCGCGAGCTTGCCGACAATCAGTTGCGTGCGCGCGGTCGCGAGCGCGCTGTCGAGCACGCGTTCGTGCGCGTCCGCCGCGCCGGCCTCGATCGCGTCCGCGGAGCGGTCGAGCGCACGCGCGTTGTCGCGCACGAGCGCGTCGATCGCATGGCTGTGCGCCGACAGCTCGCCGACGATCTGCTGGATGAAATGATCGTCGCGCGCGCTCGCCGCCGGGCTGTGCAGCACCGGCCGGCCATGCTCGAGCACGTAGCGGCGCGCGTCGGCCACCACGTTGCGCACGATGCCCGCGCCCGTCGCGACGAGATGAAGCTGCCGCAGCGCGCCGCAATGGCGGCCGACGAGCGTCGAGCCGTCGCGGGCCGCGACTTCGTCCGCGAATACCTGCACGTCGTGCAGCAACAGGCTGCCGCTCGCGGTCATGCGCTGGCCCATGCCGTCCCAGTCGTCGAGCACCTGCACGCCGTCGCGCGCGACCGGGATGATCACGGCGAGCGCGTCGCCCTGCTCGTTCTCCACGTTGATGCGCGCGAAATCGGCAAACGCGGTGCCGGTCGAATAGTATTTGCGGCCCGTCACGCGATGGTGCGCGCCGTCGCGGCGCAGCACGGTCGTGTTCTCGCCCGGCCGCGACGTGCCGCGCTCGGTCGACGCGCCGCCGAAGATCGCGCCGGCCAGCGCGCGCTCGATCTGCACGTCGTTGAACGGCGTGCGCGGCGACAGCCGCAGCGTCTCGGTCAGGTCGTAGTGGATGCGCAGCGCGTGCGCGAGATTCGAATCGGCGGCCGCGAGCGTCGCGATTGTCTCGAACAGGTCGACCAGCGTGCCGCCCAGGCCGCCGCGTTCGACCGGAATCCTCAGCACGCCGAGCGCGGAACGGCGAAAGAGTGCGAAGCCTTCGAACGGCAGTTCGCGACGCGCCTCGCGTTGCGCGGCGTCGCGCCCGATCGCCGTCGCGAGTTCGGGCAGTGCGGCGAGCGCGGCGCGCAACGCGTCGTGCGGTTCGGCACCATGACGGGCATTCATGCAGCGGTTCCTCATCGTCGAAAAGCGACGGCCCGCCGCACGATTGCGCAGGCCGTCGCCGCAGCCCGCAGGCAGCACCGAAAAGTATAGGGACGCATCCGGTGCGCGTGAAAAACCGATTTCAGCTTTGGTTATGCGTGCGCCGGGAATGCGGCGCGCACGCGCATCGATACGGTCAGTGCGGGATGCCCCAGCGGCGCACCGTCACGCGTTCGAGCGTATCGAACACGTCTTCACCCGCAGTTAAAGATCGCTGCTCCGACGGCGGGGCCGGCAGGCGGGCGTCCGCCACCCGACGCGGGCTTTCTGCAGTATTTACAAATGCAGCGCCATCCGGCACCGCCCGCGTGGGCCGGGCCGATGCCACGGCGTCGCCGGGCATCGGCGCCGGTCCGGCACGCAGCTTGCGCGCGCCGGACCGGATATGGCCGCGGCACGGAATCGCCGGCCGCCAACGGCATTGCCTGGTCGTGAGCGATGAAAACAGTCCCTCCCCTGCTGGAATCGGCACCAATGCGGGCCGATCACTTCGTCCAGTTCTACGAGTCCGACGCGCAGCTCATGTCGGAAGTCGCCGTGTTCGCGGCCCAGGCGCTGAGCGCCGGCGGCAGCGCGATCGTGATCGCGCGGCCCGCCTGCCTCGCCGCGGTGCACGAACGCCTGCACACGCTCGGTGCATCGGCCGGCGGCGCGGCCCGCGGCCGCATCTTCATGTCGAGCGCGCATGCGCTCCTCGACAGCTTCATGAATGGCGACCTGCCCGACCCCGCGCGCTTTCGCCGCTCGATCGGCACGATCGTCGAAGCGGCGATCCGCGCCGGCCGGCCCGTGCATGCGTTCGGCGAAATGGTCGCGCTGCTGTGCGCGCGCAACCGGTACGCCGCGGCGCTGCGGGTGGAAGCGCTATGGAACGCGCTGATCGAGCGGTACCGCTTCTCGCTCTACTGCGGCTATCCGCACGATGCGTTTGCGAGCGCCGAGCAGTCGGAGATGTTCCGCCACGTATGCGCGCTGCACCGCCGCATCCTGCCCGTCGCATCGCTGCGCGACGACGAAGGCGGGCTGTACCCGACGCTGGCGCTGGCGCAGCAGCGCTCGCGCGCGCTGAGCGACGAGATCCGCCGCCGCGAGGATGCCGAACAGCAACGCAACGGCGTCCTGATGCACGCGCCATTGCCGATCGCGCTGCTGTCGGGCCCCGCGCACCGGATCGTGCTCGCGAATCACCGCTTCTCGGCCTTGTGCGGCCGGACCGACATCGTCGACCAGCCGCTGACGGCGGTGCTGCCCGGCGGCGATGCGCCCGAGATCGTGCGCGCGCTGGAAGCCGCCCGCGCGCAGGGCTGCTCGACGACGATCGGCGAGCACCGCGACCGGCCCGAGCCGGACGGCGCCCGCGTGTATCGGCTGCATTTCAATCCGCAGCCGCTCGCGGACGGGCTGGGCGTGATCGTCAGTGCGGTCGAGGTGACCGAGCACGTCGCCGCGCGCGAGAAGCTCGTCGCCGCGAACGCGGAGCGCGACCGGCTGCTGGGTGAGCTGCGCGACGCGAATCAGGCCAAGGACCAGTTTCTCGCGGTGCTCGGTCATGAGCTGCGCAATCCGCTGACGCCGATCTCGCTCGCGCTGGAGCTGATCCGCAACCGCGACGGCCACGCGACGCCGAACGAGATCGCGATCATCCAGCGCCAGCTCGATCACATGGTCCGGTTGATCGACGACCTGCTCGACGTGTCGCGCATCACGCGCGGCAAGATCACGCTGAAGAAGGAAGCCGTGCGGCTCGCCGACATCGCCGACCGCGCGGTCGAGATCGCGAGCCCGCTGCTCGAGCAGCGCCGCCACCGCCTGCAGGTCGACGCCGATCCGGACGCGCGCTGCCACGGCGACCCGGTGCGGCTGTCGCAGGCCGTCGCGAACCTGCTGACCAACGCGGCGAAATACACGCTGCCGGGCGGCGTCATCACGCTGCGCGCGGCGCGCGGCGCGGACGACACCGCGATCGTCGAGGTGTGCGACAACGGCGCCGGCATTCCGCGCGATCGTCTCGACAGCATCTTCGAGCCGTTCTACCGGCTCGACGGTGAAGCGAAACAGGCGCATGGCGGCCTCGGCATCGGCCTTGCGCTCGTGCGCAGCCTCGTGACGCTGCACGGCGGCACGGTGCGCGCGGACAGCGCCGGCCCCGGCTGCGGCAGCACGTTTACGATCACGCTGCCCGAATACCGGCCGAAAACGGTGGCGGTCACCGTGCCGCAGCCGCCGCCCGGCATCCGCGATCTGGCGCCGGGCCGCACCGGCCGGCGCGTGATGCTGGTCGACGACAACGAGGATGCCGCGTCGACGCTCGCGCAATGGCTGCGCGAGGCCGGTCACGAGGTCGCCGTCGTGCACGACCCGGTCACCGCGCTGGCCGCGTACCGCGCCTATCGCCCCGACGTCGCGATCCTCGACATCGGGCTGCCGGTGATGGACGGCTACGAGCTGCTGCGGCGGCTGAAGGCGATCACCGAGGTCACGCCGTGCATCTTTCTCGCGCTGACCGGTTATGGCCGCAACGCGGATCGCGAACGCTGTCTCGCGACCGGGTTTCTGCAACATTTCGTGAAACCGGTCGACCCGGCCGCGCTCCATCTCGCGATGAGCCGGCCGGGGACGGACGGCGATGCGCACGACGGCGCCGGTGCGGAAGCCGGGCGCTGAACGCTGAACGCTGCCGGATCCTGAATGCCGAATGCGGCACGAGGCACGCAACCAGCCGACGTTCCGGCAAGCGCCGTGCGCCTCAGTTCTCCTCGGAACAGCGGATCGACGTCAGGCCGGCCGATTCGACGATCCGGATCAGTTGACGCAGCATCGCATCGGCGTCGGCCGGTTCGCGCCACTTCACGAGCAGTTCTTCCTCGCGCAACGCACGCGCGGCCGTTTCGCGAAAACCGCGCGTGCGGCACGCGAAGCCCGCATTGTGCAGCCCGGTCGTCAGGCGCTCGCGCGCCGTCGAGCCCAGTTCGTACTCGACCGTGACCAGCGCAGTCCTGACGCTGCGCACGCGCTGCTCGACCAACCGCAGCGGCCATACGACCAGGAGGGCGAGTGCGAGCCCGAGCGCGCCGAGCGACAGCTGGCCGCCGCCGATGCACAGTCCGACGACGGTGACGAACCACAGCGTCGCGGCCGTGGTCACGCCGGATACGAGGCCGTCGCGATGCAGGATCGCGCCGCCGCCGATGAAGCCCATCCCGGTCAGGATGCCGAGCGGCAGGCGCATCGGGTCGAGCACCGAGAACCCGTCCTGCGGCTTGCCGGCCTGCAGCAGCAGCGCATTGACCTGCAGCATCGCCAGGCACGCGGCGAGACAGACGAAGATCGTCGTGCGCAGCCCTGCCGTCTTGCCGGATTCGCTGCGATCGAGGCCGATCAGCCCGCCCGCGACGAGCGCCAGGACGATCCTGACGAGGACCGCATCCCACTGAAGTACGACCGGCATCGGCTCCATGCGCGCCTCCCTGCAAATCTTCTTGCGTGATGCGTCGCGGCGTGGCCGCGGACGACGCTTGCGGCGCGCAAGGTTCGGGCCCGGCTCGCGCGCCTGTCGCAGTGTCGGCGTGTCGCCGCGCGCACGGCTAGCGCCCTGACCGCTCAGTCGTCGCGCGCGCATGCGACCGGGCCGCCGTCACGGTCCCGTCCTTCTCCGCATCCGTTCGGATACGAAAATCGCCTGCGTCACGATTTCGCGCCTCTCGGTATCCGATCGGGTACGAAACGGCGCACCGGCTCCCCGGTTCGCCGCTCCGTTCCTGTACGGATACGAAATGATGCCCCGGCCGGCGAGTTGTGCAATACTGTTCCCGATCAGATACGAAGCATGGAGAACGTCATGTCGGAGTCCCAGTCCGTCGACACGATCGGCGCGCTCGCCCACCTCATCCGCGCGGCGCGGCTCCAGCAGGGGTTCACGCGCGACGAACTCGCGAACGCGACCGGGCTGTCGCCGAAATTCATCAGCCAGGTGGAAGGCGGAAAGCCGACCGCGCAAATCGGCAAGGTCATGCTGCTGCTCGGCGAACTGGGCGTGCGCCTGTACGCCGAGTCGTCGGTCGAGATTTCGGAGGCCACCGCGCTGAAGGCCGCGCAACGCCGCAGGAGCAGCCATGGCGGCTAGAACGCTGATCGCGTCCGCCAACGGTGTGCGCATGGGCACGCTGACCGACGACAAGGGCATCTGGTCGTTCGCGTACGACCCGCAATGGCTCGCGTCCCCGGCCGCCTATCCGCTGTCCCCGGCGTTCGCGCTGCGCGCCGGCCCCTACACCGACACGTCGACCGATCGCCCGGTCCAGTGGTTCTTCGACAACCTGCTGCCCGAGGAAGGCATGCGCACCTCGCTCGCGCGCGAGGCGAAGGTCGACGCCGCCGACGCGTGGGGCCTGCTCGCGTACTTCGGGCGCGAATCGGCCGGCGCGCTGACGCTGCTGGCCGACGGCGAACGGGAAGCGCCCGGCAGCCTGCAGCCGCTGCCGCTCGACGAGCTCGAACGCCGGATCCGGGCGATGCCCGAGCGCGCGCTGACGGCCACCGCGCCCAAGCGCATGTCGGCGGCCGGTGCGCAGCAGAAGCTGCTGCTGGTGCTGCGCGGCGATGCACCCGACTACGCGCTGTACGAGCCGGTCGGCAGCGAGCCGTCGATGCACCTGCTCAAGCCGGACATGCGCGCGGCCGGCTACCCGCACTCGGCGATCAACGAATTCTTCTGCATGAAGCTCGCGCAGAAGATGGGGCTCGACGTCCCCGACGTGCACTTCCTGCGCGCGCCGTCCGCGTGCTACGTGATCGACCGGTTCGACCGCGACGTCGCGTCGGCGCCGGCCGCACGCGTGCATACGATCGACGCGATGCAGTTGCTCAACTACGACCGCGGCTTCAAGTACCAGCGCGCGAACGCGCAGGAGCTCGCCCGCGCGATCGAGCGCACCAGCACGCGCGCGCTGGCGCGCCTGTCGGTGTTCCGCTGGACCGTGTTCAACGTGGTGGTCGGCAATGCCGACGCGCACCTGAAGAACCTTTCGTTCTTCGTCGACGCGCGCGGCTACCGGCTCGCGCCGTTCTACGACATCGTCAGCACGGTCGTGTATCACACGCCGACGCACCGCCCCGACCATCGCGGCGATCACTGGCCGCACTGCGAATTGACGATGCCGCTCGGCAACGCGACGCGGTTTGTCGAGATCGATGCGGCCGCGCTGATCGCGTTCGGTCAGGCGCTCGGGCTCAGGGAGAAAGCGGCGGCAAGCGAACTGCAGCGCTTTCTCGAACCGCTCGATCGCCATGTCGCGCAGACGCTCGAGGAAGTGCGGGCAATCGCACGCCCGGACGCCGGCGAGACGCGGCTGCTGAATTCGATCGCGGCGATGCCGATCGCGGAGATGGGGCGCGCGCTTCGGCCGACGCACGGTTGAGGACGGGCATGAAGCATGCACATGGGTGCGCCGGTCCAGGTGGATCGCCAATCCGACGTCCGGCGTCGGTCGGGTGCCCCATTCCGCGATCGTTGCCGCCGTGCCCGCCCCGCGCCGGCATGTCGGCAGACGCGAACCTGCGCCCGCCGCACGGCCGGGCGCCGAACCGCTCGGTCAGCGGATCGGCGGCGTCGAACTCAGCTTCTCCGACAGCATCCGTTCGTACACGCCGAAGTGCAGATCGACCTCCTTTTGCGTGACCGGGGTGACCGTGATGTTGATCTGCTCGGGCAACAGGCCCAGCACGACCGCGACCGCGGCTTCAAGTTGCGGTGCACAAGCCCTGTCCTCCGCCATCGTCGTGCCGACCAGCACGTCGTAGGTCTTTTCCTGCCGGCAGACGATCTCGACGAGTCGCGCCCGCGCGCTCATGTTGTTGTCGATCGCGAGCCTGACGACCTCGGTCACGGTGCGCATCGTCTCGGTCGGAAAGCCCTTCGTCGAGCGCAGCCGGATACGATGCCTGCCCAGCGTAAGCCAGTCCGTATCGAATTCCATGGCGTCCTCCGCATGCAGTTCCAAGCCGCTGCGATGATAGGTTCCAGCACCGGAATTTCAAGTGCAAAAATCTGCCGCCGCCCCTTGAAATTTTCCGCAGAGTGCCTATCTTGAGTTTCGCTCAGGCAGACGCGCGAACCGTTTCATCCCGCGCGCTGCGTGTTTCGATTTGTTTGCCGGCAGTCCGGCAGGCGAACTGGAGCGCGTAGGCCCGTTCGCCTCCCGATTGCCATCCAGGAGGATACGATCATGAGCGATCTTTACTTCGGAACCGATCTCTTCAGCGAGTTCGACCGCCTGCAGCAGCAGATGGCGCAACTCTTCGGCGGCTTCCCGTCCAGCATCCGCGCGAGCCGGCTCGGCGCATTTCCTCAGATCAACATCGGCGCGACGGACGAGTCGATCGAGATCGTCGCCTTCGCCCCGGGCATCAACGCCGCCGAACTCGACGTGTCGATCGACAAGGGCTTGCTGACCCTCAGCGGCGAACGCAAATCGACGCAACCCGACACCGAAAGCGAGACGCGTACGTACGCGCAGGAGCGCTTCGTCGGCGCGTTCCGGCGCGTCATCGAGCTGCCCGACACCGCCGATCCCGACAAGGTCCAGGCGCGCTACGAAAATGGCTGCCTGTCGATCAGTATCGGCAAGCGCGAGTCGTCCAAGCCACGTGCCATCACCGTCCAGTAACTCGAGGAGCCGATCATGAACGACATGACCAAACTGGCTGAACGCGACCCGTCCGCAGTCACGCGCCGCGACGCGGAACAGGCCACGCGCCGGATCACCCTCACCCCGGCCGTCGACATCTACGAGAGCAATCAGGGCGTCACACTGTGGGCAGATCTGCCCGGCGTGACGAAGGACAAGCTGGACGTCAAGGTTCACGACAGCAGCCTCTCGATCGAGGCCGAGGCGGTGGTGCCGACGCCGGCCAATCTGCGCCTGCAGCATGCCGAGGTCCGGGAGCCGCACTTCGCGAGGACGTTCACGCTGTCACCGGACTTCGATACGTCGAAGATCGAGGCAAGCCTCCAGGACGGGGTGTTGAAGCTGACGATCCCGCGTCGCGACGAGGCTCGCCCACGGCGCATCGAAGTCAGGACCGGCTGACCCTGCGGCAACGGCGGGTCGGGAAGATGGGCGGCGGGGAAAACGCCGCCGCCCGTCGCGAACCAGGCGCGGGAGGCACCGGTTTCCGATGTCGCTCAGGAGTCCTGGAAAGGGCATGCGGTCCTTGTCCGCACCGTGCCCATGCGACGATCGCGACACGCACGTCCGCACCGGATGGCTACATCGCCATCGTCCGGATCGAACGGAACGATGAGGTGTCGGCCGACCGGCATCCGCCGCGTTTCGGCGAGCGCTGGACAAGCGCGGCCGAAACGCAGCGCGATGCGCTCGAGTACGCGGTGAAACTGATCGATCGCGGCATGCCCGGCGCAGTCGAGGCTCGGGGCACGCTTGCTGCCCGAGGGGCTGGCCGCCACGCTCGAAACGGATTGAAGCTGAATCGGAGGACGCCATGAATACCGATCCGAAAAAGTGGAACCCCTTCAAGTTCCTTCGCGGAACTGCCCGCAAGTCCGACGCGGAAGGCCCGGAAAACCCGCCGTCAAGCGAACAGTGGCGGGCCGCGTGGCCCGACATTCCGCGACTGTTCTCACGTGAGCCGTGGCGTGCGGTGGAGGAATTCCTTCATGACCCGCTCGCAGGCCGTGGCGCGCTCGAACGATGGTTCGGCGACTTCAGTTCATCGCGCTTCCAGCCGCGCATCGACGTCGTCGATGAAGGACCGGTGCTGCGCGTGACCGCCGAACTGCCCGGAATGGCGCGCGAAGATCTGAAGGTGAGCGTCGAGGACGGGGCAATCGTGCTGCGCGGAGAGAAAAAGCAGGACGTACGCAGCGAGGAAAACGGCTGTTACCGGCTGGAGCGCGCCCACGGAAGCTTCATCCGCACGATCCCGATGCCGGACTACGCCGACCCCGATCGCACGTTGGCAAAGTTCGATAACGGTGTACTCACGTTGACCGTGCCAAAGTCGGAGCCGACACAGACCGCAAGTCGCACGATCGAAATCCGCTAGGGCAAACACGAAAAGTGCCGTGGTGGTGGGCGGATATCGGACGAACCGGGCCGTTGGCTCAGTTGGTGGAGCGGCCGACTTTTTGTCCGTTGGTCACTGGTTCGAATCCAGTACGGCCCACAGGGAACCGAAAATCCGCTGCCCCCCGACAAACGCGGCTTGCGATGGGCGACGAACGCGACGAAGCCATGGATGACGGTCAACCAGCCAATGTGGAAGGGACGGCTGCGAACTCCCGCCAGTGGTGACCAGCGAACGAAAGCGACAAGCGGGGGAATCGGCGATGCTGAATGGATAAGACAGGATAAGTATTCTTATCACAATGCATCTGTTTTTCTTAAAAACTCGAACGCGAACAAATACGCCGGGTCGATCAATCCCCTGCCCGCTCGCCCGTGTTTGCCGCACACGGCATGACGAAACGCGAAGGCACGCGAAGGCACGCGAAGACACAGGAACACGGCAGACGTACGCGGCAAATCACGCGAACGAAGCACCGCTGCGGCGCGTCGCCCGCGCGCATGCCGCAATGATTGGCCGTCGATATTCCGCGGCGGCCTCATCGGTCGAAGATCAGGCAGACAGCGCCGCACGCCCGATGCAACGCACGCGAGATTCAGCCGTGAAAGGCGCCCCGCCTCACCCGGCAGTCGACTGAAGCGGCAATTCAGGGCCTTTGCAGGATGTCTGTCGCCTGCTCGGCGTCGGCCAGCGAGTCGAGCGCTAGATAGGCAATGAACTGCGAGCCGAGCACGGCGGCGGATACGCCGCGGAGATTGATCCCGCCGTCCGACAGTTTCTGGGTCAGCTCCGCGATGATCCCCATCTGGTCCAGCCCCATCACGCGGATCGAGTGCAGGCTCGAGCTAGGACTGAATCCCGCCTGCGTGGCGGCACGAGTCTCCCGATCTCCCTGCAGCGGCGCGACGAATACCACCCCTTTGCCGGGTGCTTCCTGGGTGCGCCGGGCGACGATGAATTGCAAATCCACGCCGGCATCCCGCAACGCGTTCAGCACGTGTGCAAGACCGCCTGGCTTGTCCTCGATGGTGGCCGCCCATACGTCGACGCGTTCCACGAGCAGTTCCATGGCCCCTCCAAAAAGTCGGACCTCGATGAAGACAATCTATGTCGCGCATGACCGGCGAGCAAGGCCGCTTGTGCGAACGGCGTCATGCAGTTTCGCCTAGGAATCCGATGATTTCGCCGACGGGGGACGCAAGCCGAGCATGACCGCCTGCCGATGTCGCCATTGAAGCAGCGCGTCGCGGAACTCGTCGGATGATTGCCCGGACGTAACCCGCCACGCTCCGGATTGAAAGGATCTCGCGGCGCGCCAGAACGACCGGGCCTCGGGCCCGTCGTCGATGGGAGTAATGGGCAACTGGTACGTTCGATGCAGATACGACAGGAAGGCGAGACCGTAGCCGCGGCGCCTCATCGTCGGGAGAATTTCCAGCCGATGGACATATACCCGATCGGTTCGCGGCGCCAGGCTGTATGTCGCCGCGCCGACGATACCGCCGGATGCCGCGAGGATCGCGACTTCCCAACCCGAATGCGGCACGCCGTCGATGCCCAGATCGATCGGCGTCGATTGAAAACGAATCACGGGAAGCCGGCGAAATTTGCGTCGCGCAAAAAGTAACCGCAGGTAGGAAAGCACGTTCAGCCTTTCGTCGTGTCCGCAGCGGCACGCTTGCTCATCTTCGCGCGCCACCGCAATTCGCAGCCGCACCCTGGCGCGTTGACGCTTCCCCTGTCGAACGCAACCGCCCATGACATGAACGACCCGGCATGGATGTCCGGATCGACGCGACCGTGCGATTCGCGAGCGACGCCGGCCAGAACTATTTCCGGTTCTTCAGGAACGTCTGTCCGGCTGCCGTGATCGAGACGCTTCCGCGGCCGTTCGTCGGATAGCGCACGAATCCTGCGCCGATGAGCTCGCGGGTAATGGACCAGCCAAGTGCGGGTGTATCGCGACCGTAACGAATATCGGCAAGGCGCTCCAGCGCCCAGATCGCGGATGCCGAGATGGTCGGAACGGTCGAAGCTTCGTTATCGCTCATGGCGTCTCCAGGAGTTTGATCATGATCAAGGGTGCCGCATGTATCGGACTCAATCGGCAAGACACGCACTCAGGCGCGTCCAGTCGTAACGGGCGCCGACCTCGATGCGTACGGCGGCATCGACGAGGTCGATGCCGTGGTGGCCGCAGTGCCGATCCGCACGTTCGATGAGTGCCTCGAGCGACGGCAGCGGTGCGTCGCTCTTCCAGGCGAAGGCGATCACGTTGCCCGCACCGTCTTCCGCCGGTGCGATTGCGACGGAAGGGCCGAACGTCTCACGCAGCCTCGCGAGACAATCACCGAGTCGCGGATCGTCGCCGAGCAGATTGACGACGAGCACGCCGTCGTCGTTCAGTCGCGCGCGACAGGTGTCGTAGAAGGCGGCGCTGCAGAGCTCGGACGGCGCACCCTCCGCATTGAAACCATCCTGCAACAGCGCATCGAATGTGTGCGCGGTCGTCGACAGGTGCCGCGCCGCGTCCGCGCAGATGATCGTCAGTCGCGCGTCGTCAGGTGGAACGTGGAACCGGTCGCGAAGCGCAATCACTTCCGGATTGATTTCGATTGCCGTGAGACGGGTGTTCGGCAGGTTCCGATAGCAATACTTCACGAGCGAACCGCCGCCGAGCCCGATCAAGCCCACATGCGCGGGTTCCGGCTGAAACAGCAGGAACCCCATCATCGTGCGCGTGTAGCCGAGTGCGAGCGCGTCCGGAGCCTCCCGCAGCATCGTGCTTTGCATGCCACGGCCGTCGAAGCACAGCGAGACGAGGTGCTCGTTTTCCACGACGATCGGCTTGTCGGCGATCTCGGCCGGGGAAGCCGCGCGCAGGCCCAGGAACGGAAAATCGACAGGCGGCACGCGGGTCAGCCCTCTTGAAGCAAGGGCAAGAGCGCACGAAGCGCCGCCTCTTCGTCCGGACCGCTTGCAAGGACTTGCGCGGATGCGCCGCGACGCACCTGCAGCGATGACATGGCCATGCCGTCCTTGGCATTCCCGCGCCGCCCATTGGCGATCAGCAGGATGTCGCTGTCGAAACGGCGCGCCGTGACCACGAGCGCATCGCGCACGGCGGTCGCACCGTTCCGGCTCCAGGCGGGACCTGCTTCGAAATAGACGACGGTTGCCATGTTCCTCGCGTGTGGCGTGAGATGGAGCTGGTATTCAGTGGGACGGGCCGATCCGGCAGGCCATCAGGAACGCCTGGAACTCGGTTTCCCATGCCGCGTTGCGCACGTCGATTTCGAAACCGGCGAGACGCTGCATTGCGCCGCTCAGATACACGGCACGGAGCAATCGAGGCGGCACGCCCTGCGCGAAACAGCAGCCATCCGCATCGAGCAGCAGGCGCGGGTGGTGCCGGAACCGCGCACTGGCCACCGAGATGGGATCCATCACATGCCGAGCCGATTCCCGCGGATAGACGAACGCCAGATGAATACCGGCGGCCGCGAGCCGCTCGCCCACATCATGGAAGCGGTGGACCATCTGGAAGCCGCGCTCGCCGCCGCGCCCGACGCCCACCACGACAAGCCCCCGGCTCCCCGCGACCTCCGGCAGGGATATGGGCCGTCGATCGGGCAACAGCAGCACCCCATCCAGATCGAACATGTCGGCTACCTCCGCGAATCCGCCCTCAATTCCGGCGATCGGCGGCAAGGCTGAATTATAAGACAGCATTCATCGAATGTGTATTTCATTATAATGTTGTGTGCGCCCGCTCCTTGGTCGGCCCGCCTGCGAGCCGACGGCACGGCGCCCGTTCCGGCGAGGCAGGCATCAGCCCGCTTTTGCCGCCGACCGGCTCGAATCCGTCCGATGGAAGCCGCGAACGGTGCCCCCGCCTGCCCGCAATGCGCAATGGAATACACCCGCCCGAACGGCACACTGCATCTGTGCGCGGACTGAGGTCATGAATGGTCGGCGGGCGCCGGCATCGAATCCGCTGACGAATCGGCCAGGCGAGTCGTCAAGGACGCGAACGGCAATGCTGTCGGACGGCGGCGTGGTCGCGCGGATCAAGGATCTGCGCGTGGGGGGTCCATCGATCACGCTGAGAATGGGCGCCGAGGTAAAAAGCATCCGGATCGTCTGCGGCGATCACGAGATCGACGGCAAGACCGACGCGGGCAGCTTCGTGCTCGCGGCGTGCTTTCGCCGGGAAGCGTGACGCCGCGCGCTTACCTACGGCGAACCCGCTTGTCGTTGCAGTGCGCTGCACGCGCTCCCCACCGACAACATATCTACCGGGATCGATCGGGCATGGAGCGCGGTTATCGGAATCTGCGCGGCGTGATCATCGATGCGATCGAAACCAATCCGGACATGATCGCGCTACGCGATGTATTCAGGATTCCTGCAGACGATGCCCGGTTCAAGATGGCCCGTGCGGATGGCACGAAGTAAGTGACACGGAAGGATGCCCATACCGACCCTGGCATGCGCGCGGCATGCGCACCGGGAAATCGACGTCCAGGCGGCTCGCGAACTCAGTCCGCGCTTCGCTTCACCCGTTTGCCGAGCGCGCTTTTCGTCTTGTAGCTCACGCCGTGTTGTTCGAGATACTCGCGAATCAACTGCCGCACGACTTGCGACGGCGTCAGGTCCTGCTCCGCGCAGAGCATGTCGAACGCCTCTTTCTTGGCGGGATCGATCAGGATGGTCAAGCGTGCGGTTTTCGTTTCCATTGCAGGGCAGAGTCGGCGATATGCTAATTTAATTATAATGCATCGGCCCTTGCGTACCACGCCGCAGAGCATTCGGCACGCGCGTGTGGCCCACGCTCGGCGAAAGCGCCCCAAGCAGGATCCGCCGCCGGCAACGCGCAGTCGGGTTTCGTTTCACCTTGTGCAGGCTCACGACCGGCGGTCAAGCCGATAGAGATAGTCGAGCACGTCGTCGACGACGGGCACGATCGCCAGCGTGACGAGTGCCGCGGCCAGCGGCACGGTCGACACGTAGCCGACATGCTTGAAGCCGATTGCGCCGGCCAGCCCCCCGACGAAGAACGACGCCAGCATCGTCGCGTGAATCCTGAGCTTCGCGCGGTTCGCGATCACCGTCTGCGCGTGCACGTCGGCACTTGAACGATTCCAGTAAAAGAGCTTGCCGAATTCGATGCCGAGGTCCGTCACGATGCCCGTCATGTGCGTCGTGCGGATTTCGGCCCCCGACAGCTTGGTGATCATCGCGTTTTGCAGCCCCATGATGAAGCACAGCAGGATCACCGTGACCGGCATGAAGAACGCTTCCCACAGCGCGAGATGGCTGCCGAGCAACCCGAACAGTAGCAGCAGCCCCGCTTCGACCAGCAGCGGCAGCACATACTGACTCTGCAGGCCGCGGCGCCGCCCCCAGTTGACGAGCACGGCCGAGCAGCCGGCACCCACCAGAAACGACGCGAGCGAACCCACCCCGGCCAGCACGAGCCGGATGTCGCCGAGCGCGGTCTGATCCGCGATCGCCGACACGATCCCGCTCATGTGCGACGTGTATTGCTTGACCGCGAGGAAACCGCCGGCATTGGTTGCGCCGGCGACGAAGGCAAGCGAAAACCCGAGCTGGCGGTTCGCGGCCGCGCTGCGGTGTTTTCCCGTCAGGCTTCGGAAGTACTGCGCTGGCATAGGATCTTCCCTCATTCGCCCGGATCGGGAGACAACGACGCCCCGAGCGGAACCCGGCGCGCCGCGGCACACCGCCACGGTCGCCCGTTCCATCCAGGGTGCCATGAGACTTTCATGATAACGGCATTATCATACCTTGTTATCCTGATTCGTCTTTCGGTGTCATAATGCGGGCAGGAACAGGTCGCGGAAGAAGCGGCCTTTCCATCACCTCGTCCAACCCGAGCGTACTGGAGACATTCCGGATGGCACCCGTGCCGGTCGTCCATTTCGTCCTGCTGGCCGTGGCCGCGTGGCTCGCGGTCGGCACGCTGGGGCTCGGGGCGCTGCGCCGCACGCGACTGGTTGCCCACGGCCTCTTTCCGCTTGGTGCGCTGGTCGGACTGCTCGTCGGCGCGGCGGGCCTCGCCGGCATCCTTGCCGAACCGTCTGCCGCGGTGCTGCCGATCGGGCTTCCCGGCCTGCCCTTTCATCTGCGTCTCGATCGCCTGTCCGGCTATTTCCTGTTCGTGCTCGGCCTCGTCAGCACGGGGATCGGCGCCTTTTCAGCCGGCTATTTCCGCAAGGGCGAAGGATCCGCGCCCGGGCTGATCTGCTTCGAATACCACGTCTGCGTCGCAAGCATCGCGCTGGTGTTGATCGCCGACGACGCCTATGTATTCATGGTCGCCTGGGAGACGCTGACGCTGTCCGCGACGTTTCTCGTCATGACCAACCACCGGATCGGCGAGATCCGCCGGGCCGGTTACCTGTATTTCCTGATCTCGCACGTCGGCGCGCTCGCGCTGCTGCTCTGCTTCGGCATTCTGCAGGCGCGCACCGGCGACTACACCTTCGCCAACCTGCGCGCGCAGTCGCTGGATGCGTTGCCCGCGTCGTTCGCTTTCCTGTTCGCGCTCGTCGGGTTCGGCGCAAAGGCGGGGATCTTCCCGCTGCATGTGTGGCTGCCGGAGGCGCACCCCGCGGCGCCGTCGCCGGTCTCGGCGCTCCTCAGCGGATTCGTGCTGAAAGTCGGCCTGTACGGCCTGCTGCGCGTGCTGTTCGACCTGTTGCACGTGCAGATTGCGTGGTGGGGCGTGCTGCTGCTCGTGCTGGGGCTCGGCACCGCGCTGCTCGGCGTGGTGTTCAGCACGATCCAGGTCGACATGAAGCGCCTGCTCGCCTATTCGTCGATCGACAACGTCGGCCTGATGATCGTCGCGCTCGGTCTCGCGGTGCTGTTTCGCGCGTACGGGATGACGAGCCTGTCCGCGCTCGCGCTGACCGCGATGCTCTACCAGATCGTTGCGCATGCGGCGTTCAAGAGCCTGCTGTTCCTGGGCACGGGCGCCGTGCTCCACGCCACCGGCGAGCGCAACCTCGGCAGGCTCGGCGGACTGATTCGCTTCATGCCGTGGACCGCGTGGGCCGTGCTCGCGGGCGTCGCGGCCAGCGCGGGCCTGCCGCCGCTAAGCGGTTTCGTGGCCGAGTGGCTGCTGCTGCAGGGCTTTCTGTTCGCGCCGCGGTTGCCGGATTCGGTACTCGCCATGACGGTGCCGATCGCCGCCGCGCTGATCGCGATGTCGGCCGCGCTGGCCGGCTACACGATGGTCAAGTTCTTCGGCATCGTGTTCCTCGGGCAGCCGAGAGAAGCGAAGCTGAACCGCGCCCGCGACGCGAACACGTGGGAACGGCTCGCGTTCTGCTGGTTCGCGACCGCCAGCGTGCTGCTCGGGCTGATGCCCGCCCAGTTCGTCAAGCTGCTGGATCGCGTCACGCACACGCTGGTCGGCGCCGGCGTCGGCGCGGACAATCATGGCTGGCTGCTGTTCGCGCCCGTGTCGGCCGCTCGCGCGAGCTACATGCCGGCGGCGTTCATGCTGTTCTTCATCGCCTGCTGCGGGCTCGCGTGGGTGCTGGTACGGCGTTTCTATCACGGCCGGCTGCGCCGCGCGGCCCCGTGGGGCTGCGGCTTCCCGTTCACGACCGCGCGCATGCAGGATACGGCGGAAGGATTCGGGCAGCCGATCCGCGAAATCTTCGCACCGCTGCTGCACATCGAGCGGCAATTGCCGTCGCCGTTCGACACCCGGCCGGCCTACCGGGTGTCGGTGACCGATCGCACCTGGTCCGCGCTCTACGCGCGCGTCGCGGCGCTCACGCAACGCATCGCCGACTGGGCGGGCCGCCTGCAGACGGGCAAGATCGCGGTTTACCTGACCTACAGTTTCGTCGTGCTGATCGTGCTGCTGATGTTGGTGAGACGATGGTAACCCTGTCCGGCGTCATCTCGCAGACTCTCGAAATCGTGATAGCGATCGCGGCCGCGCCATTGCTCACGGGGTGGGTCAACCAATGCCGCGCCTGGCTTCAGAACCGGCGCGCGCCGTCCATCTGGCAGCCGTACCGGATGCTCCACAAGCTGTTCAACAAGGAATCGGTCATCGCGCACGGCGCGAGCCCCGTGTTCCGCGGCGCGCCCTATGTCGTCTGGGCCGCCATGACGCTCGCGTGCGCAATCGTGCCGACCCTGTCGACCGAGTTGCCGCTGTCGCCCGCCGCCGATGCGATCGCGCTCGTCGGCCTGTTCGCGCTCGCGCGCGTCGCGCTGTCGCTCGCGGCGATGGACGTCGGCACGGCGTTCGGCACGCTCGGCGCCCGCCGCGAAATGCTGATCGGCTTCCTCGCGGAGCCGGCACTGCTGATGGTGCTCCTGTCGGCCTCGCTGATCACGCAGTCGACGCTGCTGACGAGCATCGTCGCGACGCTCGGCCGCGGCGAGCTCACGATCTATCCGAGCCTGGCGTTCGCCGGCATCGCGTTCACGCTGGTCGCGCTGGCCGAAAATGCGCGGCTGCCGGTCGACAATCCGACCACCCACCTCGAGCTCACGATGATCCACGAGGCGCTGATCCTCGAATATTCGGGGCGGCACCTTGCGTTGATGGAATGGGCGGCAAGCCTCAAGCTGTTCGCGTATTCGTGCATCGGTCTCGCGTTGTTCGTGCCGTGGGGCATCGCGAATGCGGGCGACCCGGTCGCGCTGCTGCTGGCGGTGCCGGTGCTCTTCATCAAGCTGACGGCAGGCGGTGTCGCGCTCGCCGTGGTCGAAACGGCCAACGCGAAGATGCGCATCTTCCGGGTACCGGAATTCCTGGCCACGGCCTTCCTGCTGGCCGTGATCGGCATGCTCGTCCACCTGCTGCTGGGGGCATGAATGCACGCCTACGCGACACAACTGATCAACTTCCTCGCGGCCGTGCTGCTGATGCTGTCGTTCGCGATGCTGAGCCAGCGCCGGATCCTGTCCCTGATCCATCTCTATACGCTGCAGGGCGTCGCGCTCGTGTCGGCGAACCTGATCCTCGGCTTCGTCACGGCCGACGTGCACCTGTATGTATCCGCCGGGCTGACGCTCGTGCTGAAGGTCGGCGTGATCCCGTGGTTCCTGTATCGGCTCGTGCGCAGGCTCGACGTCAAGACCGACGTCGAGCCGCTCATCAACATCCCGACCACGCTGCTGATCGGCATCGTCCTCGTGATCGTCGCGTTCAATGTCGCCGCGCCGATCAGCCAGCTCGCGACCTCGGTCGCGCGCGGCACGCTCGGCATTGCGCTTGCGTGCGTGCTGCTGTCGTTCATGGCGATGATCACGCGCGCCAAGGCCATTCCGCAGGTGATCGGCTTCCTGTCGATGGAAAACGGGCTGTTCTTCGCGGCGGCGGCCGCGACCAACGGCATGCCGATGATCGTCGAGCTCGGCATCGGGCTCGACGTGCTGATCGGCATCCTGATTCTGGGCGTCTTCATGTTCCAGATTCGCGAGCAGTTCGACAGCCTGGACATCCATCACCTCGAGAAACTCAAAGATGAATGACGCCCACGTCGTGCTCGCCGTGCTCGGGCTGCCGCTCGCGGGCGCCGCGTGCCTCGCCTGCGTGCGGCCGAGCCGGGTCGCGCGCCACCTGAACGTCGGCTTCAGCTTCCTGACCTTCGCGGCGACGCTGGTGCTGGCCGCGCGCACCGTCGAGCACGGCCCGTCGTTCGCATTCGGACGCGCGTTCTTCGTCGATCCGCTCAATGTCTATCTCGTTGCGCTCACGGCGTTCGTCGGCTGGACGACTTCGCTGTTTTCCCGGCCCTACATGCAGATCGAGGAAGCCCGCGGCCGGATGACGGCCGCGCGGATGCGGCTCTATCACAGCATGTATCAGCTCTTCATGTTCGCGATGCTGCTCGCGCTGCTGACCGACAACGTCGGCGTGCTGTGGGTCGCCATGGAAGCCGCCACGCTTGCCACCGTGTTGCTCGTCAGCGTCTACCGAACCGCCGCGAGCCTCGAAGCCGCATGGAAGTACTTCATCCTGTGCGGCGTGGGCATCGCCCAGGCGCTGTTCGGCACGATCCTGCTGTACCTCGCCGCGAGCCGGCAGCTGACCGACGGCGACGCGCTGCTGTGGACGAGCCTGGCCGCCGTCAAGACGCAGCTCGACCCGACGATCGTGTCGATCGCCTTCGTGTTTCTGCTGGTCGGCTACGGGACCAAGGTCGGCCTCGTGCCGATGCACAGCTGGCTGCCGGACGCGCACGCCGAAGGTCCGACGCCGATTTCGGCGGTGCTGTCCGGCCTGCTGCTGAACGTCGCGCTGTACGCGGTGCTGCGCTGCAAGGTGCTGGCCGACGGCGCGCTCGGCAATGGCCTGCCGGGGCGGCTGCTGGTCGGGTTCGGGCTCGTGTCGGTCCTGATCGCGTCGTTCTCGCTGTTCCGGCAGAAGGACGTGAAGCGCCTGTTCTCGTACTCGTCGATCGAGCACATGGGCTTGATGACGTTCGCATTCGGGCTCGGCGGCCCGATCGCGACGTTCGCCGGGCTGCTGCACATGACGGTCCATTCCCTCGTCAAGTCGGCGATCTTCTTCGCGGTCGGCCATGCCGCGCAGAAGGCCGGCACGCAGGCGATCGACGGCATTCGCGGGCTGCTGCAGGTCAGCCCGACGGTCGGCTGGGCCATGATGCTCGGCACGCTTGCGATTCTCGGCCTGCCGCCGTTCGGCGTGTTCGCGAGTGAATTCCTGATCCTGACGACGGCCATGAACACGCTCCCGTGGACCGCGCCGTTGCTGCTGCTCGGGCTCGCCGTCGCGTTCGCGGCGATCTTCGCGCGCGTGCAGCGAATGGTGTTCGGCGAAACGACGACGGCGACGCCGCTCGAACACCGGCCGGCGCTGCTGCCGGTGTTCGTGCATCTGGGACTCGGCCTGATGCTGGGCCTGTACGTGCCGCCTTACCTGGCCATGTGGTACCGCCAGGCGGCGACGATGCTGGCGGGGTGAACGATGCGACTCGACTTGATTCAGGCGGACGGCTCGACGCGCCTGCGGCACGCGGCAGGCCAGGTTCCGGCTGCCGTGGTTGACGTGGACGAACCGCGCTGGCTCGACATCGCGCACGCCGCGCGGAGCGAACGAAGCCGGCTCGTCGCGATGTGGGGCGGCGAAACGCGCGCGCGCGTATTTTCGGTCAATGCGGCGTACGAATGCGACGACGGCGTCCTGTGGGTGCGTCTCGCGACCGGGCCGGAACCGCGGGCCGACGGCGACTATCCCGATCTCGCGGGCGTGTTTCCCGCCGCGACGCGCATGCAGCGCGCCATTTTCGACCTGACCGGCCTGCGCGCACGCGATGCGCGCGACACGCGCCCGTGGCTCAATCACGGCAACTGGCCCGACGACTACTTTCCGCTGCAGAAGCAGGCAACCGGCATCGAGCGATTCGAATCGAACGAAGCGGATTATCCGTTCGTGCAGGTTGCCGGCGACGGCGTGCATGAAATCGCGGTCGGGCCGATTCACGCCGGCATCATCGAGCCAGGCCATTTCCGGTTTTCCGTCGTCGGCGAGAAGGTGCTGCGGCTCGAGGAACGGCTCGGCTATGTACATCGCGGCGTCGAACGGCTGTTCGAACGGACGGCCGCATCGAACGGCCATCGCGTTGCGGGCCGGATCGCCGGCGACTCGACCGTCGCGTTCTCGTGGGCCTATTGCATGGCGCTCGAACAGGCATGCGGCACGGCCGTGCCGGCGCGTGCGCTGGTGCTGCGCGCCCTCCTGCTCGAGCGCGAGCGCATCGCCAATCACCTCGGCGACCTCGGCGCGCTCGGCAACGATGCCGGATTCGCGTTCGGTCTCGCGCAGTTCTCGCGGCTCAAGGAGAACTGGATCCGGACCAACGGCGGCGTCTTCGGGCATCGCTACCTGATGGACCGGATCGTGCCGGGCGGGCTGGCCATCGACATCGATCCGGAAGACGCGGCGATCCTCACCGAACAGTGCGAACGCATTGCACGCGACGTGCACGTGATGCGCAAGATCTACGAGGACCAGTCCGGGCTGCAGGACCGGTTTCTCGGCACCGGCCGCCTGAATGCCGACGTCGTCACGCATTTCGGCGTGCGCGGCATGGCCGCCCGCGCCAGCGGCCAGAGCTTCGACGTGCGCGCGAACCTGCGGCCGGCCCCGTACCACGACCTGGCCGTCCAGGCGGCCAGCGATGCGCGCGGCGACGTTGCCGCGCGGGTCGCCGTGCGGTTTGCCGAAATCGACGAATCGCTGCGCCTGATGACCGACCTGCTCGCGAATCTTCCGGAGGGGCCGATCGCCGCCGCCGTCATGCCCGCGGCGGCACCATCCGCGGGCATCGGCTGGGTGGAGGGCTGGCGCGGCGACGTGTTCGTCGCGCTCGAGACGGCATCGAGCGATGCCATCGCGCGCTGCCATTGCCACGATCCGTCCTGGCAGAACTGGCCGGCGCTCGAGCACGCGATCATCGGCAACATCGTTCCCGATTTCCCGCTGATCAACAAGTCGTTCAACCTGAACTACGCGGGGCACGATCTCTGATGTGGCAACTCATCCGTCAATTCGCGCGCACCGACTTTCCCGACGAACCCGTGCCGGCCACCGAAGCCGCGTGGCGACACGAGGCGCAGCAGATTCGTCAGGACATACTCGACCTCCTCGGCCGCGCCTTGTGCATCCGGCAGATCGACGCGGGTTCGTGCAATGGTTGCGAGCTGGAGATCCACGCGCTGAACAACCCGTACTACAACATCGAAGGGCTCGGGATCAAATTCGTCGCCAGCCCGCGCCATGCGGACCTGCTGCTCGTGACCGGCCCCGTCACGCTGAACATGAAGGCCGCCGTGCTTGCCGCGTACGACGCCACGCCGGCGCCGAAACTCGTCGTCGCGGCCGGCGAGTGCGCATGCACGGGCGGCATCTTTGCCGACAGCTATGCGGTGTGCGGCCCCGTTTCGTCGGTCCTGCCCGTCGACGTGACCATCCCCGGATGCCCGCCCCCTCCGGTCGATTTGCTGCGCGGCATCCTGACCGCCTGCCGATCACGCGGAGCGTGAAGCGGATGCCCGCGGCAATCCTTCAGGCGGCCGATGAGGCGCGGATATCCGGATCCATGACGTCGTCTCGTTCGAACGCAAGCCGGCCCCGGCGCACAGCCACCGAACGATCCGCGTGCAAACGGAAACGCGATGCTCACGCGCGTCGCGACGCGCGGTATCGGTATCCCAGCAACTTTTATTGAGGCGAAGGAAAACTGTATGACTGAAAAAGGTAAAGACCAGATCGTTCGTGCGTTCCGCGCGGTCTTCCTGGCGTTTCTCGGCGTCAACAAACGAAAGAATCTCGAAGCGGATGCCACGCAACTCAACCCGTTCGCGGTAGTCATTGCCGCGTTCGTTGCACTTGGCGCATTCATTGCGCTGCTGTTGATCGTCGTTCATCTGGTCGTGGGTTGACGGTTCGCCGCCACGAATGCGCGAGCTCGCCACGGCAACGCACCGGCCAGGTCGCGCGCATGCCCGTTCGCTACGGCGTGAAGATCGGCAGGCCCGGTGCGATCGGGTCGCCCGACTCGATCGGCCGGTTCTCCCTTCTCCCGTATCGGATCGGCGATCCAGATCACCGGCGCCCGGCGCGCCGGTCGACGCGCGACCGAATGCCGCGCATCACCGCCCGATCGGCAGCCCCGTCGGTTCGATCCACCCGAGCCGGTACGCAATCAGCAGCGACAGGAACAGCGTGATCGACAACCCGACGCGCGCCGCCAGCGACCAAGCCATCCGCTTGCTTCCGCCGCGGTCGTGATTCATGAAATACAACGCGAAAACCAGGCTTCCGATAATCATCACGAAAGCCGCCGAAACCAGCGCAATCTTCATTGTTTGTGTTCCTCCAGACCCGAATCGGTCTTCAGCAGTTCGGCCAGCCTTTGCCGCTCGGCAGCGACGTCGGCGACGCCCGACGCCGGCCAGTCCAGCGCCACGCCATTACCCAGCGAATCGCGCACGAGCGTCTGGTAATGGCGGTCGCTGATCCGGCCCTGCTCCATCGCTTCCGATATCTCATGCCGAAACGGTAGCGGAAAGCTCGCGTATCCGCGCGACAGCGCGGCATATTGCCGCGCGTCGATCTCTTTCGACGACGGCACGACGGCCCACACCACGACGGCCACGATGGCTGCAAACGGAATCGCCGTATAGCGGAGAACGAACTTGATCGGGGTCATGAGGCGGATATCGGAGTGGCGTGTAGCGGAGTGGCGTGTAGTAATGGCGAAGCAGCGGCCAGGCAGCGCCGCGGTGACGGCCCGCACGGGCCGCATGGAAACGGAAGCGGCCGGCGCCCATCGCGCAAACGCCGGCGCCGCTTGGGCAGCCCGGCTGCCGGTAGCCACGTCCGACATTGTACTTAAAGCCCCATACGGCCAACAGGGTATGATAATCCGGTTATCATGCTTGCCGCGCGATCGACGATCCGTTCTCAGCGCGCGAATGCCGGCATCGCGAGTTCGCTCGCACACCACAATCGCGCATTCGGACAGAGCAGCGAAAACGGATGGATTATAATTTGATTAACATATCGACCGCGCCCGCCTCACGATGGAAACGAAAACCGCCCGCCTGACCGTCCTGATCGACCCCGCGAAGAAAGAAGCGTTCGACCTGCTCTGCGCGGAGCAGGATCTCACGCCGTCGCAAGTCGTGCGTCAGTTGATCCGCGAGTATCTCGACAAACACGGCGTCACGTACAAGACGAAGAGCACGCTCGGCAAGCGGGTGAAGTAAGCCCGGCCGAACCCGGCGCCGTCACGCGCAGATCTCCCACCGTGCATGTTCACGCGCGCGCCACACGAGCCGCGCGGGATCGATGCCCTCCCCGGCCTTCATGCGCCGGGCGGTGGACGACAGCTTGAGCGCGCCGGCCGAACCGAACCCGAGCGCGCGTTCGAGCAGGATCCGCAGCGACGGCAACGGGTTGCCGTTCTTCCACGCGAACGCGATGAAGTTGTTGTCGTCGCCGCACGGCACCAGCGCATACGAATCGTCGAACACCGCGCGCAGTTGCTCGAGATGCCGCGGCAACGCCGGATCGTCGTCCATGAAATTGATCGCGAGCACGCCCGTTTCGCTCAGCCGCGCACGGCACGCGTCGAGAAAGGCCACGCCCGTGCAACTGCCCGGCATGCCGTCGGCAACGAACGCGTCGTGCAGGATCACGTCCGCCCGGACCTCGGGCCTTGCCACGTAGTCGGCGCCGTCCGCGCAGACCACCGCGAAGCGCGCGTCGTCTTGCGGAATCCGGAACACGTCGCGCAGCGCGATCACGTCCGGGTTGATCTCGACCGCGTCGATCGCCGTGTCGGGCAGGTGCCGATAGCAGTATTTCGCGAGCGATCCGCCGCCGAGCCCGATCATGCAGATGCGCGCCGGCACCGGCTGCAGCAGCAGGAAACCCATCATCACGCGCGTATAACCGAGTTCGAGCCTGACCGGATCCTGCAGCGACATGAAGCTCTGCGTGCCGAAGTGGTCGAAGTGCAGCGACACCGCGTGCTTCGTCTCGAGCACGAACGGCCGGCCGTCGTTCAACGGCATCGCCAGGAACTGCAGGAATGCGTCATAGGACGCTCGATCCTCGCTCATGCTCGGCAGGCCCGGTTGATCGGGGCGTCGGTCGCGCCGCGTGCGGTCATACCTTCTTCAGGTAGCAGGCCTTCAGCATGAAGCCGCCCATGTCGGTCTTGCAATCGACTTCGTGATCGCCGCCGACGAGACGGATGCTCTTCACCTTGGTGCCCATCTTCAGCGTGATCGACGAGCCCTTCACGCGCAAATCCTTGATCAACACGACGGAATCGCCGTCCGACAGCACGTTGCCGTTCGCGTCCTTGACGACGTCGCCCGCCGGTTCGTCGCCCGCTTCGGCGCCGGCGCCGGCCGACCATTCATGGCCGCAGTCCGCGCACACGTAAAGCGTGCCGTCCGGGTAGGTGTTTTCCATCGCGCATTGCGGGCAGGCGGGGGCGGCGTTCATTGCAGCTTCCATTCGGTGGGGGTTCAGGTCAATCGAAAAAAAATACCGGGCACGCAAGCACGTGGCCCGGACCGCGCGCGCACCGCTGCGATCCACGGATCGACAGGGCAGCGCAACGCGCACACGACATTATAATGCAATACACATAATCCAGTTGTCGTATTATAATCGTCAGCTTTCGATCATTCGCCGGACTTGATGGCGGTTTCGCTGAGGATGTCGACATGTTCGAGATGAATGCCGCACCGGCACCCGATGCACGGCGCGCGGCGCCCCGTCGGGAAGCCGCGCGCCGCGCGTTCCCGCCGTGCTGCCGGCCGGCCATTGCACGCCGTTCCGGCGATTTTCCCCGAGGCTGATCCGCACGTGGCAACCGTCGTCTACGTTGAAATCGGCCCCGCATGGAACCGCGGCCGTGCGGCCGCGTCCCGCGACGCGATCGTCGCGGCGGCACACCGCTTCCAAAGCGAGATCCTGCTGCTCGCCAACGGGCTCAGCGGCAGCGCGAAGGACGCAACGGCCATCGCGGCGCTGCAGATGCATGGCGGCACGTCGGCGCAGATGCTTGCCACCGGCCCCGACGAGGAAGCCGCGCTCCAGGCGCTGTTGCCGTTGCTGCAGGCGGGCTGACGCCGCGGCGCGCCGCGTCGCCCGATCCCACGGCCTCGTGCCGTTCACCCTGAATCACCCGTCCCCGAGGAAGCGATGAACGACAACGTCACGTCCAATTCCCCCAACTTGTCCGCGTCCGCGCTCTGGGCGCTCGAGCGCCTCGCCGACGTGCGCTACGGCCGCGATGCGCCGGCGCTCGGCTGGTCGGTCGAGCAGGAACTCGTCGGCGCGGGCTTCGTCAGCCATGCCGCGCATGGCCGTTCCGGGGCGTCGATCACCGCGCACGGGCGCAGCTTCCTGAAAAGCCGGAAGTAGGAAACAGGAAACGGCCGGCACGGGCGCGCTGCTGCCACGCGACCGCCATCCCGTGCCGACCCCGTCGGGCGACGGCTATCCCGGCGATGCGATTCGCATGCCCCGCTGCCGGCGGGGATTTGCGGCCGCGCCGCGGTTTCCGCGGTATCGTACGGGACCCAAGCGCGGCGCACCGTGCCGCCTTCGCCGTCCTTTCCTCATGGAACGCCCGATGACCTCCCGCGCCCTGCCGCCCGTCACGTCCCCGCCGGTTCTCGACACGCCCCGCCTGATCCTCGAAGGCCATCTGCTCGGCGACTTCGACGCGCTCGCCACGATGTGGACCGAGCCGACCGTCGTCGAGCACATCTTCAACGGCAAGCCGTCGGCGCCGCGCGACTCGTGGATGCGGCTGCTCGCGTATCGCGGGCTGTGGCCGCTGCTCGGCTACGGCTACTGGGCGATCCGCGAGAAGGCAACGGGCCGCTATGTCGGCGATCTCGGCTTCGCCGACTTCCACCGCGCGGTCGAGCCGCCGATTCGCGGCGTGCCGGAAGCCGGCTGGGCGCTCGCGAGCTGGGCGCACGGCAAGGGCTATGCGACCGAGGCGCTGGCGCATGCGCTCGGCTGGCTCGATGCGCAGAACCGGTTCGAACGCAGCGTGTGCCTGATCGCACCGACCAACGTCGCGTCGATCCGCGTCGCGCAGAAGGCCGGGTATGCCGATCCGGTGCGGATCCGCTTCAACGACGCCGATTCGCTGCTGTTTTCGCGCGCGTGCCGCTAGGCACGATGCCGCTGTCGCCGCCGCCGACGGCACGCGCAACGATCGCGAGCCAGCACAACCCTTGCATGCCGCGGGTCGGTGCGCCCGCCGCCGTCACGTGTCCGCCGGCTTGTCGCTGAGCGCGGACGACGCCGGATTCCCCGGCTCGCGCGCGAGGCCTTGCGCGAACACCTTCAACCCTTCGAGCAGCGGCGTCAGCGCATCCCACAGCGCTTCGTCGTGCAACAGCCGGTACGCGCCGCGCACGCCGGGCGCGACGTGCTCGTGCTCGGCCGGCTGCCACGCGCCGATGTGATGCAGCGCGTCGGCTGCCGCGAACACGGCCTTGCCGAACTGCTCCGGCGGAATCCGCGACAGCGCCGTCACGAGTGCCGCGAGGTTCTGCATGCCGCTTTGCATGCCGGGCTTGTCGAACGCGCCGACGAACGTCTCGGCCATCTGCGCATTCGCGCTGACGACCTCGTTCGCGAAGCGCAGGAAGCCATGGCGGTGGAGGCTGCCGAGCAGGCTTTCGAGCGCGTGGTGCGCGTCGGGCTCCGGTGCCGGGGGCGTCGTGGCGGGATAGGGACGATCGGTCATCAGCGGTTCTCCGGATGAGGCGCGGCGTGACGGACGTTGCGGCCGCCACGCGTGCGCCGGATTCGTGTCGTGCTTCGTTCACCGCGCCCGCCGGCGCGCAGCCGATGTCGCCGTCAGTGCGTCGGGCCGCCGGGCGGCGCCTTGTATTCGCTGCGTGCGCCCATCGCGTCCTCGACGGTCTGCACGCCGCGCAGCGCGGCCACGCCGTCGACGACGGCATGCCGTTCCGCTTCTTCCACCTGCCCGCTCAGGCGCACGTGCCCGTGCTCGACGGTCACGTCGACGTCGCGCGGACGCCCGACCAGATGGCCCAGCGCGGCACGCACGCGTTCGGTGACCAGTGCGTCGTCCGCGTCGCCGGCGAGCCAGTCGGCGCGCAGCCCCGCGATCGCGCCGCGCGCATGGTCGGCCGCGCGCTTCGCCTGCGTATTCGCGTAGTCGACCACGCCGTGGCGGCCGGCGGCAGCCTTGTCGCGCACGTACGCGCGCCGCCGCCGGCCCGACGCCGGATCGAGGAAATACATCGCCGCCGCGCCGCACGCGACGGCCACCGCGAGATTCAACAACGGGTTGTTCGAGCGTGTTCTGGAAGTCATGGGAGCACCGTGGTCGATACCCGGGACAGCCGGGCTTCGCCGACACGTGCAGCATGAGCCGTTCCTCGCCGCAACGCCGCCGCTGCGGCGGCGTTGCGCGCACGCCGGTGCGGCATCCGGGCCGCGTGGCTTACTCTGCGACGGGGCGATCGAAATGACAAGCGCTTGAAAATTCCGCGACCGGCGAGCACCGTCGGCCATGGGCGGTGCCGGGCGCGAAAACCGCGGCATGCGTCGGTGACGCACGTCGAATGGCGCGGTACACGAGCCGGCCGCGGCCTGCGAGCCGGTTCATGCGTGAGCGTCGGGCGACGTGCGTTGCCGCCGCGCGTGCGTATCCGTGTCGCGGGCGGGCATGCGACTGACCGTTAGTTGCAATTGCAGGATCACCCACCGGGGTCCTGGCCGCGGGCATGCGGCATCCGTCGTCGGTCATGCCCCCGCCCCCTGCTCGGATGCGGCCCGCCGCGACACGACCGACCGCGCCCGCTCAACCGCGTGATGGCCGGCGCTCACGGCGTCGCGCCGTGCATCTTCTGCCAGCGCTCCATCAACGCGATCTCGTCGCGCTGCGCGGCGACGATGCGGCTCGCGAGCTGCCGCAGCGTCGGGTCCTTGCCGTACTTCAGCTCGACCCGTGCCATGTCGATCGCACCCTGGTGATGCGGCGCCATCTGCGACACGAAATCGCGATCGGCGTCGCCGGAATAACGCGCGCCCTCCATCGCATCCATCATCCTGCGGTCGGCGCGCTTGTACGCCTGGGTCGAGGTGTCGGGAACGGTCACGGTGTCGGGCGGGCGCAATTGGCCCCCGGCCGGCGATACGGCTGCCGCGGCGGCGACCAGCAGTGCGCAGGCGGCGCAGTGCCGGGCCGCACGCACCGGGCGGCGGGTGAATGCATCCATGTCACGGCTCCTCGGGAATTGAACGGTCGGTTGCCTGCTCTTCGCGTGCAACGCCTGCCTGCAACGCCCGTACCCGACGCAGCCGGCACGCCCGCACGGCACGCGCATTGCGCGACGCCCGGCAACGCCGCGCACGGCGATCGCCTGCACGCGGCGCATCGGCTCATCCCGAACCAAGGAGAAACGGCATGGCGACAGTGGCGGATTTCATCGTCGAGCGACTGTATGACTGGGGCGTGCGCCGCATCTACGGCTACCCGGGCGACGGCATCAACGGCTTCTTCGGCGCGCTCAGCCGGGCCGAGGACAAGATCGCGTTCGTGCAGGCGCGCCACGAGGAGATGGCCGCCTTCATGGCGTCCGCGCATGCAAAATTTACAGGCGAGCTCGGCGTGTGCGTCGCGACCTCGGGCCCCGGCGCCACGCACCTCGTGACCGGCCTGTACGACGCGCGGCTCGACCACATGCCGGTGCTCGCGATCGTCGGCCAGCAGGCGCGCGCGGCGCTCGGCGGCCACTACCAGCAGGAAGTCGACCTGCCGGCGCTGTTCAAGGACGTTGCGGGCGCATTCGTCCAGCTTGCCGTCGTGCCGGGCCAGGTGCGCCACCTGGTCGACCGCGCGGTGCGCATCGCGCTCGGTGCGCGCACGGTCACCGCGCTGGTGCTGCCGAACGACCTCCAGTCGCTCGACTACGCGCCGCCGAAGCGCGCGCACGGCACCGTGCATTCGGGGATCGGCTACACGCCGCCGAAGGTGGTGCCCTATCCCGACGACCTGCAGCGCGCGGCCGACGTGCTCAATGCCGGCAAGCGCGTCGCGATGCTGGTCGGCGCGGGCGCGCTGCGTGCGACCGACGAGGTGATCGCGGTGGCCGACCGCCTCGGCGCGGGCGCGGCGAAGGCGCTGCTCGGCAAGGCGGCGCTGCCCGACGACCTGCCGTGGGTGACCGGCTCGATCGGGCTGCTCGGCACCCGGCCGAGCTACGAGCTGATGAGCGAATGCGACACGCTGCTCGTCGTGGGCTCCGGTTTCCCTTATTCGGAATTCCTGCCGAAGGAAGGCGAGGCGCGCGGCGTGCAGATCGACCTGAAGGCCGACATGCTGAGCCTGCGCTACCCGATGGAGGTCAACCTCGTCGGCGACAGCGCCGAGACGTTGCGCGCGCTGCTGCCCCTGCTGAAGGAACGGGACGACACCGGCTGGCGCGACCGGATCGTGAAATGGAATACGGACTGGCGCGACACGCTCGCGGCACGCGCGACCGCGAAGGCGAGCCCCGGTCGCGGCGTGAATCCGCAGCGCGCGTTCACCGAACTGTCGCCACGGCTGCCCGGCGACGTGATCCTGACGAGCGATTCGGGCTCCTGCGCAAACTGGTATGCGCGCGACCTGATGATGCGGCGCGGGATGATGGGCTCGCTGTCCGGCGGGCTTGCGTCGATGGGCGCCGCCGTGCCGTATGCGATCGCCGCCAAGTTCGCGCACCCGGCGCGCCCCGTGATCGCGATGGTCGGCGACGGCGCGATGCAGATGAACAACATGGCCGAGCTGATCACCGTCGCGAAGTACTGGCGGCAATGGCCCGATCCGCGCTGGATCTGCATGGTGCTGAACAACGAGGACCTGAACCAGGTCACGTGGGAGCAGCGCGTGATGGAAGGCGACCCGAAGTTCGACGCATCGCAGCAGATTCCGGATGTGCCGTACTACCGCTTCGCGACGCTGCTCGGGTTGAAGGGCATCTACGTCGACGACCCGGAGCAGCTCGGCGCCGCGTGGGACGAGGCGCTCGCGTGCGACCGTCCGGTCGTGCTCGAGGTCAAGAGCGATCCGGAAGTGCCGCCGCTGCCGCCGCACGTGACGCTGCAGCAGGCGAAGCACTTCGCGCAAACGCTGGTGAAGGGCGACGCGCGCGAGGCGAACGTGATCGTCGAGACCGCTCGGCAGGTTCTGTCGGCCGTGCTGCCGGGCAACGGCGAACACGGTGGCAAGGGCGGGACAAGCCGGTCGTAGCGCATCACGGGCGACACGGCGCGGTGCGCGTGTCGTGCCGCCCCGTCGCGTGCGGCGCGGCGCAGCGCGGTGGGTCAGCCGATGTCGACTTCGTCGCCGCCGTCCTGCAGCGCGAGCGCCGCGTTGACCAGGCCGACCTGCGCGAGCGCGAACGGGAAATTCCCGCACATGCGCCGCGCCTTCACGTCGTACTCCTCGGCCAGCAGACCGACGTCGTTGCGCAGGCGCAGCAGCCGCTCGAACAGCGCGTGCGCGTCGGCGTCGCGTCCCTGCATCCGGTACACCTGCACCAGCCAGAAACCGGCCGCGACGAACGCCCCCTCGTTGCCCTCGCAACCATCGTCGAAGCGTGGCGGGCGATAACGGAACGGCAGGCCGTCCTCGACCAGCTCGCGCTCGATCGCGGCGACCGTCGCCGCGACGCGCGGGTCGGACGCGTCGAGCATCCCCGTCAGCGGAATCAGCAGCAGGCTCACGTCGAGCCCGTCACCGTCGTAGCGGTCGACGAAGCGACCGAGTTTCGCGTGGTAGCCGTGCGCGAGGACGTCCGCATGCACGGTATCGGCCCAGCGTCGCCACGCGTCGAGCGGCGCGTGATGATCGAACGCGTGCGCGGAACGGCACGCGCTTTCGACGGCCGCCCATACCATCACCTTCGACGACGTGAACGGGTGCCGGCCGCTGCGCACTTCCCAGATCCCCTCGTCCGGCTCGCGCCAGATCGTCGCGAGATGCTCGAGCAGCCGCCGCTCGAGCATCCATGCGTCGTCGTCGGGCGGCAGCCCGTGCCGGCGCGCCTGGTAAAGCGCGGCCAGCACTTCGCCGTACACGTCGAGCTGCAGTTGTTCGGCCGCCGCGTTGCCGAAGCGCACCGGCCGCGCGCCTTCGTAACCGGCCAGGTGCGCGGCTTCCCATTCGTCCGCCCGCCGGCCGCCGTCGGCCGCGTACAGCACCTGCAATTGCGCCGGATGATCGGCGATCGCGCGCACCAGCCAGTCGCGCCAGCGCGCCGCCTCGTCGCGGTAGCCGCAGCGCACCAGCGCGCGCAGCGTGAAGCTCGCGTCGCGCAGCCAGCAGTACCGGTAGTCCCAGTTGCGCATGCCGCCGAAGGATTCGGGCAGCGAGCTCGTCGGCGCCGCGACGATGCCGCCGGTGCGCACGCTCGACAGCAGCTTCACCGTGATCAGCGCGCGCTCGATCGCGTCGCGATACGGGCCTTGCGCCGTATTGCACGTCGACCAGGCGCGCCACGACGCGAGCGTGTCGCGCAGCGACGCGTACGCATCCGGCAAGGACGGCGGCCGGTCATATGAACGCGCGTAGCTGATGCAGAAATCCGCGCGCTCGCCCGCGGCGATCCGCTGCGTGCCGACGAGCCGGTCGTCCCGCACGTCGAGGTGCGCGTCGGTATCGAGCCACATCGCGTCGCCGCCCGTCATCATCCGCCAGCGCCGGCCGAGCCGCCGGCACCACGGCAGCGCGTGGCCATAGTCGAAGCGCACGCCGAGATCGACGTCGAGTTCGACCGTGCCGCGCTCGCCGCGCACGCTGCGGATCAGGCACGGGTCGGGCGCCGCCCAGTTCATCCAGTCGATCACGACGACGCAGCCGGACGACGTCTCGAACGTCGTTTCGAGCACCGCGCTGCCGGGCAGGTAGCGGCGTGTCGCGCGGGCTCCCGGCTCGCGCGGCCCGATGCGGAAGCGGCCGTTGTCCGGCGTGCCGACGAGTGCTGCAAAGCATGGCGGCGAGTCGAAGTCCGGCCAGCACAGCCAGTCGATGCTGCCGTCGAGCGCGACGAGTGCGGCACTGCGGCCGTCGCCGATCAGCGCGTAGTCCTCGATTAGCATCGCGCTCACCGGTTCAGCTTGCGCGCGGCGGCGTCGCCGACGTCGACGGCGATCGGCGGCGCCTCGACGCCATACGCGTGCACTTCGCACGCGATGTCGTGCAGCGCGCGCGGATCGCGGGCGGGCACCGCAACGTTGGCACCGCGTCGCACGAACGCATGAGTGGCGGCCCGGCCGCCCCCGGCACTCGCACTCGTGATCGCGACGGTCCTCACGGTCGATTCCTCCTGTTTATTCGCGGTGGCCGGCACGCCGCCGAGACATTCCCGGGGTTGCCGGCCATAACACGATCGGCGTAGCAAACTGCGTGCCGGATATCGCACGGGCCGCGGCACCCTGCCCCCGAACGATGGACCGTCGCCCGATTTACAAGCCGGCTGTAACGCGCTGCACGTTGCGTGCACAACGCCGGGCGCCTCGCCTACGCGCCGGACGCGCACGGAACTTGCTCCGCCGCGAACGGTTTGTCGTCACGCCGCCGGATCCGGCAAGGAGTCGCCGTTGCTCGTCCCGCCGTTCATGAATGCGTGCCGTATTGCCGATACCGCCGGTATTGCCGGCATCGCCGCGGCCGCGTGCATCGTCGCGCCGCGGGCAGCGCGTGCGGCCGACGCTTCTGCGTCACCCGCCGGCCCGCTGCCGCTCGCGTACGTCGCGCATGCTGCCGGCCCCGCTGCAGATCCGGTGCTCGTGCTCGGCTGGGCCTTGCTCGCGCTGTGCACGTTCGTCTGCGCGGCGATCGCGGTGCTGCTGTTGATCGCGATGTTTCGCCGCCGCGCTCAGGCGGGCGGCGGTCACGGCAGCGGGCTCGCGATCGTGACGGTCGGCTCCGCGATCTCGATCGCGCTGCTGTTCGGCGCGCTGGTCTACATGCTGCGCGTGCTCGGCGCGGTCGCAGCGCCGCCGCGTCCGCCCACGCTCACGATCGTCGTGACCGCGCACGACTGGTGGTGGGCCGTCCGCTATCCGGACGACGCGGGCGGCGCCGCGTTCGTCACCGCGAACGAGATCCACATCCCGGTCGGCGAACCCGTCGCGGTCGAACTGAAGAGTGCGGACGTGATCCATGCGTTCTGGGTCCCGCAACTGGCCGGCAAGACGCAGACGATCCCGGGCCAGACGAATCACCAGTGGCTGCAGGCCGACCGGCCGGGGGTCTATCGCGGACAGTGCTCGCAATACTGCGGCGCGCAGCACGCGCACATGGCGTTCGAGGTCGTGGCCGAACCGCCCGATGCGTTTCGCGCGTGGCTCGCCGCGCAGCGGCAGCCGGCGCCTGCCCCGGCGGCCGGCACCGAGCAGCGCGGCCAGCGCCTGTTCGCCGCGCGCTGCGCGGGCTGCCATGCCGTACGTGGCACCGACGCGGCCGGCGACGCGGGCCCCGACCTGTCGCATCTCGGGTCGCGCCGGCTGCTCGCGGCCGGCACGCTGGACAACACGCCCGACAACCTGCGGCGCTGGCTCGCGCAGGCGCAGCAGATCAAGCCGGAGACGCTGATGCCGTCGTTCGCGCTCGCGCCGCGCGACGCCGACGATCTCGCCGCGTATCTCGCGACGCTGCACTGAACGGAGGATGACGATGGCCGTTGCCCGCGACCCGCCCGCCCCGCTCAGCCGCGTGCCGGACCTCGGCGAAGCGCCGCCCGGATCCGCGCACGAGCGCGAACTGGCCGGCCTGTGGGAATCGGAACCCGGCTGGCGCGGCTGGCTCGGCACGGTCGACCACAAGCGCATCGGGCTGCGCTACATCGTCACCGCGTTCGCATTCCTGTTGCTCGGCGGCGTCGAGGCGCTCGTGATGCGCATCCAGCTCGCGCGGCCGGATGCGACGGTGCTCACGCCTGCGCAATACGACGCGCTGTTCACGATGCACGGCGTCACGATGATCTTCCTGTACGCGCTGCCGGTGCTGTCCGGCTTCGCGAACTATCTGTGGCCGCTGATGCTCGGCTCGCGCGACATGGCGTTCCCGCGCCTGAACGCATTCTCGTACTGGGCGTTCCTGTTCGCCGGGCTGTTCCTGTATGCGAGCTTCCCGCTCGGCGCGGTGCCGGACGGCGGCTGGTTCAATTACGTGCCGCTCACGTCGCTCGACTACAGCGCCGGCGCGAACATCGACATCTATGCGCTCGGCATGATCCTGCTCGGCATCTCGACGACCGGCGGCGCCGCGAACTTCGTCGTCACGCTGCTGCGGATGCGCGCGCACGGGATGTCGATCGACCGGCTGCCGATCATCGTGTGGGGCACGCTCACCGCATCGGTCGCGAACCTCGTCGCGGTGCCGTCCGTGAGCCTCGCGTTCCTGCTGCTGTGGCTCGACCGCAATGCCGGCACGCACTTCTTCGATGTCGCGAACGGCGGGCGGCCGCTGTTGTGGCAGCACCTGTTCTGGATGTTCGCGCACCCGTGGGTGTACGTGGTCGTGCTGCCCGCGATGGGGATCGTGTCGGACGCGCTGCCGACCTTCTGCCGCCGGCCGCTCGTCGCCTACGAGGCCGTCGCGGTATCGACGGTGGCGACGATGCTGATCGGCTTCGAGGTGTGGGTCCACCACATGTTCGCGACCGGCATCGCGCCGCTCGCGCTCGCGTTCTTCGGCGCGGCGAGCATGCTGATCTCGATCCCGAGCGCGGTCGCGGTGTTCGCATGGCTCGCGACGATCTGGACAGGCCGCCCGGTGTTCCGCACACCGTTCCTGTATTTCGCGGGCTTCGTGCTGATGTTCGTGATCGGCGGCGTGTCCGGCGTGATGACGGCCGCGGTGCCGCTCGACTGGCAGCTGACCGACACGTATTTCGTCGTCGCACACCTGCATTACGTGCTGCTCGGCATCAACGTGTTCCCGGTGCTCGGCGGGCTCACGTACTGGTTCCCGAAATTCACCGGGCGGATGATGAACGAGCGCTTCGGATGCCTGACGTTCTGGGTCGTGCTGGTCGGCTTCAACCTCGGCTTCTTCCCGATGCACGTCTCCGGGCTGCTCGGGATGCCGCGCCGCATCTATACCTATCCGTCCGGAATGGGCTGGGACACGTCGAACCTGCTGACGACGATCGGCTCGTTCGTGTTCGGCATCGGGATCGTGATGTTCGTCGTCAACGCGCTGGTCAGCGCGCGGCGCGGCGCGCGCGCCGGCGGCAATCCGTGGGGCGCGGCCGGGCTCGAATGGTCGGTCGCGTCGCCCGCGCCCGTGTACAACTTCGCGGTGCTGCCGCTCGTGGCGTCGCGGCACCCGCTGTGGGAAACGCGCGACGACGCGAAGCGCACCAGCGTGCAGGTCGGCTACCGGCTCGCCGACGGGCGCGAGGCGCTCGCCGTCACGCCGCTCGCGGCGACGCCGAGCGCGATCCTGAAGATGCCCGAAGACAGCAGCGTGCCGTTCGTGCTCGCGCTGCTCGCGACCGCCGCGTGCGCCGCACTGCTGGCGCGCTCGCCGACGCTCGTGTGCGCGGCCGTCGCCGGCTGCGCGATCGGGACCGCCGTGTGGCGGTGGCCGCGCCGCACGCTCGGGCAGCGCGCGCGCCTGCCGGCCCGCGATACCACGCAGGCACCGTCGGCAGCGGCCGGGCTGGATCCGGCGCAGCCGCCGTCGGCCGCGGTGCCGCCCGGCGCGCCGGCCGCGTGCGTCGAGCCGTTGCCGGTCGGCAGTTACGGCGAACGCGCGGGCGGCTGGTGGGGCGTCATCACGCTGATCGTGACCGAGGCCGGACTGTTCGGCTACCTGCTGTTCTGCTATTTCTACCTGCAGTCGCAAGCGGCCGCGCCGTGGCCGCCCGAAGGGATGCCGAAGCTCGGGCTCGCGGCCGGCAACACGGTCGTGCTGCTGTCGAGCAGCGGGTTCGTGTGGCTCGCCGAGCGCGCGGTGCGAGCCGGCAGGCAAACCCGCGCGGTGGCCGCGCTCGCCGTCGCGCTGGCGCTCGGCGCCGCGTTCGCGCTCGTGCAACTGCACGAGTGGCGCGACCATCCGTACGGCCCGACCGCGCATCTGTACGGCAGCCTGTACTTCACGATCACCGGCTTCCACCTCGCACACGTGGTGGCCGGCCTCGTGATCCTCGCGCTGCTCGCCGGGTGGACCGCCGCAGGCTTCTTCGGCCGCGAGCGACGCGTCGCGCTGACGGTCGGCGGGCTCTACTGGCACTTCGTCGACATCGTGTGGCTGTTCATCTTCACCGCGCTGTACGTGTCGCCGTACTGGCTCAGGAGCCCGGGATGAACGGCGCGCGACGCTCGTGGACGCCCTTGCTCGCGATCGCGGCCGGCCTGGTGGGCGCGCCCGCGCTGTGGTTCGCGCAGATGCTCGCGTCCGAAACGCTCGCGTCGACCGCGTGCTATCCGCTCGGCGTCGCGCAGGCGGTGCCGCGCTGGGCGCACGTCGGCGTTTGGCTCGCGCTGATCGCCGCGTGCGCGTTCGCGCTGGCGGCCGTCTTCGCCACGTGGCTCGTGCGCACCTGGCAACGCCGGCATGACGCCGATGTGCAGGCCGCGACGCGCGACGACAGCACGCGATTCCTCGCGCGCTGCGGGATGCTCGCCGCGCTCGGGTTCGTGATCGGTCTCGTGTTCACGGGGATCGTCACCGCTTTCCTGGGGCCGTGCAGTCCATGGCGCTGATCTCGTTCGCTGCGCTCGCTTCGATCGTTTCGATCGTTTCGCTCTCGGCGCGTCTCGTTCCGCGGCGCCGCGCCGGCGTTGCGCTCGCCGCGTGCGCCGCGCTCGCCGCATGCGACATGCAGCGCGACGACCACGCGATGTCCGCCGGCGATACGGCCGACGCCGCGTCGGCGGCCGAAGCAGCCGAGCCCGCGTCGGGCTGGCGGTTCGTGAAGATTCGCGCGGCAGCCGATGCCGGGGCATCGATGTCGGCGCGGGTGGAAAGCGACCGGCGGCTGTCGCGGTCGCGCGATGCGACGGCGTCGGATTCGGCATCGTCGGGGGCGTCCGCCACGCCGCGCAATGCGCCATCCGCGGCGGACGCCGCCCGTCGCCCGGTCGTAGCCGCCGCCGCCGCGAGCGCCGATGCCGCCACCATCGCGCGCGGCCGCTATCTCGCGTTCGCCGGCGACTGCGCGGCCTGCCACGACGCGGCCGACCACACACCGTACGCGGGCGGCCAGCCGGTGAATTCCCCGTTCGGACCGATCTATGCGCCGAACATCACGCCGGACACGGCGCACGGCATCGGCGACTACACGCTGCGGCAGTTCGACGACGCGTTGCGGCGCGGCGTGCGCGCGGACGGCAGCCGGCTCTATCCGGCGATGCCGTACCCGTCGTTCGCGCGCATGACCGACGATGACGTGCGCGCGCTGTATGCGTATTTCATGCGCGGCGTCGCGCCGTCCGCGAACGCTGCGAAGCGCACGCAACTGCCGTTTCCGTTCAACCAGCGCTGGGCGCTCGCGCTATGGAGCCTCGCGTTCGCGAACCGCGACCGCTACGCGCCGCAGCCGTCGCAATCGCCGGAATGGAATCGCGGCGCGTATCTCGTGCAGGGGCTCGGCCACTGCGGCGCATGCCATACGCCGCGCGGCCCAGCCTACAACGAGCGCGGCTACGACGAACGCAGTCCCGCGTTCCTGACGGGCGGCATCAACGATCACTGGTTCGCGCCGAACCTGACCGGCGCGGATGCGGACGGCCTCGGGCGCTGGACCACCGACGACCTCGCGGCGTTCCTGCGCAGCGGCCACGCGGTGCGCGGTGCCGTGTTCGGCGCGATGGCACCGGTCGTCGCCGAGAGCACCGCGCGGCTGACGGATGCGGACCGCCACGCGATCGCCGTGTACCTGAAGTCGTTGCCCGCGCAACCGACCGCCGCGACGAATCCGCTCGGCGTCGGCGTCCCGCGGCTGACGGCCGCCGGGCCGCGGCCGGAAGGCGGCCAGCAGGCGCCGGGAGCCGGCGTATATGCAGGATTCTGTGCGCGTTGCCACGGCGCCGACGGCGCGGGCGTGCCCGAGCGCGGGCCGCCGCTCGCCGGCAATTCCGCCGTGCTCGCGGCCGATCCGACCAGCGCGATCCGGATCGTCGTCGAAGGCGCACGGCCGGCGCCCGGCACGCACGGGCCCGTGCAGCGGATGCCGGCGATGCGCGGTGTGCTGACCAGCAGCGAGATCGCCGCAGTGGTCAGCTATGTGCGCGGCGCGTGGGGCAATCGCGCCGCACCGGTGTCGGAGCAGGATGTGAGACGGTTGCGGGCGGCGATTCACCGCTGAACCCCCGTCGCGATCGACATGTATGACTAATCGAACCGTACGAACCGGACCGGCCGGTTCACGCGCTCAGTGCGGCATCGCCGGCGCCGCTTCGACGTCGGACCGGCCCGGGCGCAGGCAGAGCGTGGCAAGCGCGGCGCCCGCGAGCGGCACGGCCAGCGCGAGGAAGAATCCGGACGGCCCGCCCCACGCCAGGAACGTGCCGCCGACGGCCGAGCCGGCGATCGCGCCCGCGCGGCCCATCCCGATCGCCCAGCCGGTCGCGGTCGCGCGCAGCGCGGTCGGATACGCGCCGACGATCAGGTAGTTCAGCGCGATCTGCTGCCCGCCGATGCCGAACCCGGCCGCGCCGACGAGCGCGAACACCAGCGCCCAGTTCGTGCCGGCGTAGCCGAGGGCGAGCGCGATCGCGATGCCGGACGCGAACATCGCGCCGAGCAGGTTGCGCGTATTCACGCGCGGCAGCACGATCGACAGCGGGATCGCGCAGACGATGAACACCGCATTGACGATCACGGTGCCGACCGGCGCCTGCTGCGCGGTCAGGCCGGCCGCCTTCAGCACCGTCGGCAGCCACGACAGCAGCATGAACCATGCGATCCAGTTCAGCAGGTAGATCGCCCAGATGCCGAGCGTGTTGCCCGCGTGGCCGTCGCGGAACAGCGCGGCGACGCTCGCTTTCGTCGTCGCCTCTTCGGGCACGGACAGGCGCGCGTCGGACGGCAGCGCCTGTGCGACGATCTTCGACAGCGTCGCCCGCACCCGCTGCTGCGCGCGTGCGTCGTCACGCGACGCCAGATAAAACAGCGACTCCGGCAGCAGCAGCGTGACGAGGCCGAGCACCGCGAGCGGCGCCGCGCCGCCCACGACGAAGATCCTCGGCCAGCCGATCACCGGCAGCATGCGCGCGGCGAGCAGCCCGCCGAGCATCGCGCCGGCGGGCAGGCCGAGCAGCACGCCCGTCATCACCGCGCCGCGCAGCCGGGCCGGACAGTATTCGGCCGCGAGCGCGAGCAGCACCGGCGTGCAGCCGCCCATCCCGAGCCCCGCGACGAAGCGCAGCGCGAGGATGTGGCGCGGGTCACCGGCCCACGCCGTGGCGAGCGTCGCGCTGCCGAACAGAGCAAGGCCGATCATGATCGCCGGCCGGCGGCCGATGCGGTCGCCGACGAGGCCGAGCGTCATCGCGCCGATCGTCATGCCGACGATCCCGGCGGTCAGGATCGGGGCGAGCGCGCCCGCCGGCAGCTGGAACGACGCGAGGATCGCCGGGCCGGTAAACGCGATCGCCTGCGTGTCGAAGCCGTCGAGCAGCGCGATCAGCACGCACAGCGCGAGTACGCGAATCTGCAACGCGCCGAGCGGCGCGTCGTCGATCAGCGCGGGAATCGAGCGAACGGAAGCAGCAGTCATGAAAGCGTCTCCAGGATCGACCCGTCGTTGCGGGGCGATCCGTTTATCGTTTTTGAATTACGGCGTGAAGGGGTCGCGTATCAGTTCGCCTGCACCGCGACGGCCTTGATCTCGACGATGTAACCGGGCGAGCCGCCGAGCATGTGCGCGCCGACCGCGGTCCACGCGGGCCGCGGATGCGCATGCAGATAGCGGTCGCGTACCTCCATGAACAGCGGCAGGTCGCGCATGTCGGTGTGGAAGGTCGTCAGGTCGACCACGTCGTCGAGCGATGCGCCGGCCGCCTCGAGCACCCGCTTCAGGTTCTCGAACGCCTGCACGATTTGCGCCTCGCGGCCTTCGACGAGCTGCATCGCGGCATCGCGGCCGATCTGGCCGGATACATAGACGGTATCTCCGACCTTGACCGCCGGCGCGTAGCCGATTTTTTCGTACACGGCTTCCATTCCGGCGGGGATGATCGCTTCGCGTTTGGGCATGAGTGTCTCCGGGGCCGGCGTGTCGGCGCCGGCCGGTTGTTGGATGGTTGCTGGATGGTCGTTCGCGCGCATGCCGGACTGCGGCGCGCACGTGTCGGAAGAAGCGCGCCGCTCAACCCGTATCGCCACCCGCGACCGGCAGCACCGTGCCGGTGATGTAGCTCGCCTCGTCCGACGCGAGGAACAGGATCGGCGCGATCTGCTCGTCGAGGCTGCCGTAGCGTTTGAAGAACGTCGAATCGGTCACCTGCCGCACCGCTTCGGCCATCCACGCCTGCTCCTGCGCGTTGTCGCCGGCCGCATTGCGCGGCACGCGGCGCGGCGGCGCCGTGGTGCCGCCCGGCGCGGTCGCGACCACGCGGACGTTGTGCTCCGCGTATTCCATCGCGAGCGCCGCTGTCAGCGCATTGACGCCGCCTTTCGCCGCCGAATACGGCACGCGGCGAATCCCACGCGTCGCGTTCGACGATACGTTGACGATCGTGCCGCCGCCCGCGGCCAGCAAGTGCGGCAGCACCGCGTGGCAGCTGTAGAGCGTCGGCATCAGCGAGCGGCGGATCTCCGCGTCGATCTGCTCGGGCTCGAACTCGGCGAACGGCCGCATCCGGATCGCGCCGCCGACGCCGTTGATCAGCACGTCGATCCGGCCGAACGTCGCGACCGCGCACGCCATCGCCGCGCGCGCGCCGTCGTAGGTCTCGAGATCGGCGATGAAGCCGGCCGTGTTGCCGCCAGGTGCTTCGGCGGCCACCTCGGCCACGAAGTCCGCGCGGTCGACGAACAGCACCTGGCCGCCCTCGGCCGCCGCGCGCAGCGCGACGCCGCGGCCGATGCCCTGCGCCGCGCCGGTGACGACGACGACCTTTCCGGAGAATCGTTGCATGGTCATGCCGCCTTTGCCGTCACGTTCGGGGTGAACTTCTCGTAGTGGAAGCTGTTGGGCTTCACGCCTTGATCGTCGAAGTACTGGCGCACCGCGTCGACCATCGGCGGCGGGCCGCACAGATAGACGTCCACGTCGCCGTCGTTCAGCGCATCGGCCGGAATGTGCTGCGTGACCCAGCCCTTGCGTTCGTGGCTCGACGCCGCATCGGCGACGACCGTCGCAAAGCTGAAGTTCGGCAGCTTCGCCGCATACGCTTCGATCGCGTCGACCAGCACGAGGTCGAGATCGCGCGTCACGCCGTAGATCAGGTGCACCTTCTGCTGCGAACCGCTGCGCGCGAGCACCTCGAGCATCGACAGGAACGGCGCGAGACCCGTGCCGCCCGCGAGGAACAGCAGCGGCCGAGCGACGTCGCGCAGGTAGAAGCTGCCGAGCGGCCCGTTCAGTTCGAGCGTGTCGCCCGGTTTGGCCGATTCGAGCCACGTGCTCATCACGCCGCCCGGAATCTTCTTGATCAGGAATCCGACCTTCGTGTCGCCCGGCGCGGACGAGAACGAGTACGAGCGGTGCTGGCCGCTGCCCGGCACGCCGATGTTCACGTACTGGCCCGGCAGGAACACCGGTGCGGCCGCGTCGACGTCGAGTTCGAGCACAATCGCCGCGTCGTTGTGCTGGTCGACCTTCGTCACGGTCGCGGCGAACGCGCTGTGGCCGGTCTTGCACGCGACCGACGAGCTCGGCACCGCGATCACGCAGTCGCTCTCCGGCACCATCTGGCACGTCAGCACGAGGCCGCCGTCCTTCTCGTCCTCGGTGAGCGCGTCGTCGATGTAGTCGTCGCCGAGGTCGTAGCTGCCGCTTTCGGCGCGGCACTTGCAGGTGCCGCACACGCCGTCGGAGCAGTCCATCGGAAGGTTGATCTTCGCGCGGAACGCGGCGTCGAGCACCTTCTCGCCGGCCTTGCAGTCGATGAAGCGGGTGACCCCGTCCTCGAAGTTCAGTGCAATCTTGTAGGTGGACATGACCTCGTCTCCCTGTGTTACTGGTCGAAACAATCGGCGTCAGACGTGGTACACGTCGAGCACCTGCCGGATGTAGTCGTTCTTCAGCACGATCTTCTTGTTCGAGATCAGCAGCGCGTCGCCCACCTGGCGCAACGTGACGAACATCGTGCCGAAGAAATGATCGGTCACGCGGTAGCGGTGGTTCAGCGTGTGGAAGTTGTAGCGCACGTCCACCTCGCCGTCGCGCTCGGCCAGCACCTCGACGTTCGTCACGTTGTGGCTGGTGCGCGGCTCGGGCGTCGACGCGCCGCTGCGCTCGGTCTTGATCCGGAACACGCGATCCTCGAGGCCGCCGCGATCCGCGTAGTACATCAGCGAGATCTGGCTGTGCGGATCGTCGGTCGGCCGGTCGTCGTCGTCCCACGCGGGCATCCAGTACGTGACGTCTTCCGTGTAGCAGGTGAGCCACGCGTCCCACTCGCGGTCGTCGAGCAGGCGCGCTTCGCGATACAGCGCCGCGCAGATGGTCCGGTAATCGATGTTCATGCTTCCACCTCCCCGCGTTCCTGCTTCAGTGCATCGCGCATCACGTGCACCCAGTGTTCGTGCTGGCACACGAACAGCCCTTCGTCCTCGCTGCGCTCGCCCGACATGCGCGGGTTCAGCCCCATCCGTTTCGCGTTCTCGTCCGGCCCGTGGATCCACAGCGGCGCGCCGCGCGACAGGTCGTTCCACATCGCCGTGATGCCCGCGTAGCCGGCCTGGCACGCGCGGAACTCCTCGAGGTCGTCGGCCGTGCCCATGCCGCTCACGTTGAAGAAGTCCTCGTACTGGCGGATCCGCGTCTCGCGGTCGGCGTCGCTCTCGCCCTTCGGCGCGAAGCAGAAGATGCTGACTTCGGTCTTGTCGACGCCGAGTGGGCGCACCACGCGGATCTGCGTGCTGAACTGGTCCATCAGGAACACGTTCGGGTACACGCACAGGTTGCGCGTCTGGTTCACGATGAAATCGGCCTGCACTTCGCCCACGCGCGCCTTGATCTCGTCGCGGTGCTGGTACACGGGCCGCACTTCGGGGTTCATCGTCTTCGTCCACAGCAGGATGTGGCCGTTGTCGAATCCGTATACGCCCGCGACCGACTTGCTCCAGCTGTTCGCGTCGACGGCCTTGGTGCCGTCCTCCTTGCGGCGGCCCATCGTCGCCGCGTAGTTCCAGTGCACGGTGCTCACGTGATAGCCGTCGCAGCCGTTCTCCATCTGCATCTTCCAGTTGCCTTCGTAGATGTAGGAGGAGTTGCCGCGCAGCACTTCGAGACCGTTCGGCGCCTGGTCGACGATCTGGTCGATGATCACGCGCGCCTCGCCGAGGTAGTCCTCGAGCGGCAGCACGTCGTCGCTGAGGCTGCCGAACAGGAAGCCGCGATAGTTCTGGAAGCGCGCGACCTTCTTCAGGTCGTGCGAGCCGTGCGTGTTGAACTGCACCGGATACTCGGTCGTCTTCTCGTCCTTCACCTTCAGCAGCTTGCCGGTGTTCGAGAAGGTCCAGCCGTGGAACGGGCACGTGAAGCTGCCCTTGTTGCCGTGCTTGCGGCGGCACAGCATCGCGCCCTTGTGCGCGCATGCATTGATCACCGCGTGCAGCTCGCCGGTCTTGTCGCGCGTGATGACGACCGGCTGGCGGCCGATCCACGTCGTGTAGTAATCGTTGTTGTTCGGGATCTGGCTTTCGTGCGCGAGGTACACCCAGTTGCGCTCGAAGATGTGCTTCATCTCGAGCTCGTACAGCGCCTCGTTCGTGAAGATGTCACGGCGGCAGCGGAAGATGCCGGCCTCCTTGTCGTCCTGCACGGCGGTGGCGAGCAGGTGGTCCAGTTCGGTGGTGGGGTCGATCGTGGCGGACATGTTGGTTCCTCCTGTGCGCGTGCCGGGTCCTGCAAGCACGCTCGCATCGGTATCGATTGAATCTCGCGGGAGCCCGGCCGGCAGCGGCGCCTGCGCGCCGCCGGGCCGTCGGGCGGTTATGCCGTGGCGGAAGCGCGCAGGCGTTCGACGATCTGGTTGTCCTTGCCCTCGACGCGCGGCGTCAGGACGAAGTTGAACTCGATGTCCTGGTACGCGTCGGCCTTCAACCCGAGCGCGGCGCCGCCGGTCTTGCCGGTGACGGGCGGGATCAGCTCCTCGCGGGTCGCATACGCGAAGTCGTCCCAGATCAGCGGGTCGCCGTCGATGTTGAACTGGGTCGTCAGCTTGCGGTGGCCGTCGCTCGTCACGAAGAAGTGCACGTGCGCCGGGCGGTTGCCGTGGCGGCCGAGGCGGTCGAGCAGCTGCTGCGTCGCGCCCTGCGGCGGGCAGCCGTAGCCGACCGGCATCAGCGTGCGGAACTCGTACTTGCCGTCCGCGCCCGTCTTCACCGCGCCGCGCAGGTTGAACTCGCTCTGCGCGCTGGTCGGGTCGAAGTGCGAATAGAAGCCGTGCGAGTTCGCGTGCCAGCACTCGACCAGCGCGCCGGCCACCGGCTTGCCGTCGAGATCCTTCACGGTGCCGTGGATCACGAGCGGGCCCGCGCCTGCGTCCGCATCAAGGTCGATCTTCGCGACGCCGTCGCGCACCGGCGCGCCGGCGACGTACAGCGGGCCTTCGATCGTGCGCGGCGTGCCGCCGTCGAGGCCGATCGCCTCGTCCTCGGCGTCCATCCGGATGTCGAGATACTTCTCGAGGCCGAGGCCGGCCGCGAGCAGCGCCGCTTCGCCGTCCTGGCCGAGCTTGTTCAGGTAGTTCACGCCGGCCCACACTTCGTCGGGCGTGATGTCGAGGTCGTCGATCGCCTTGAACAGGTCGCCGAGCAGCCGCAGCACGATCTGCTGCGTGCGCGCGTCGCCGCCGTTCGCGCCGTTCGCGCCCGCGTTCGACGCGGCCTTCAGCAGATCCTGCACTTCCTTGGTTTCGAAAACTTTGACGCTCATGATGGTGTCTCCACGTGTATTTGGGGAAAGGTGACCCGGGGTGCTCGCCGTTGCGGAAGCGGCGGCTCCGTGGCTCAAACGTCGCCGTCGTGTATCGACGACGGGTGGCGACACAACGGCGTCACCGAAATCTTCATGTACGGGAACAGCGGCAGGCCGGTCAGGATCTCGTGCAGCTCGGCGTTGCCCGACACGTCGAACACGCTGTAGTTCGCGTATTCGCCGGCGATGCGCCAGATGTGGCGCCACTTGCCGCTGCGTTGCAGCTCCTGCGAGTACGCCTTCTCGCGGGTCTTGATCTCGTCGGCCACCGCGGCCGGCAGGTCGGCCGGGAGGTTGACGTCCATGCGTACGTGGAAAAGCATCGTGATGTCCTGGTACGTGAGCGGGTTGTCGCGGGTATTAGCGAGTCAGCGGGCGACTTTCGTCAGCCCGTCGCGGGTGAAGCGCGCGACCTTCGCTTCGTCGAGTTCGATGCCGAGGCCCGGGCCGCTCGGCACGGTCAGCTCGAAATCGCTGTAGTCGAGCGGGGTCGCGAGAATCTCTTCGGTGATCAGTAGCGGTCCGAACAGTTCGGTGCCCCACTGCAGGTTCGCGAAGCTCGCGAACAGATGCGCGGACGCGACCGTGCTGAACGCGCCTTCGAGCATCGTGCCGCCGTACAGCTCGATGCCGGCCGCGTCCGCGATCGCCGCGACGCGTTGCGCCGCGAACAGGCCGCCGCTTTGCTCGATCTTGATCGCGAACACGTCCGCGCCGTGCTGCTTCGCGATCTCGAACGCGCTGTCCGGGCCCTGCAGGATTTCGTCGGCCATCAGCGCGACCGGGAAGCGGCGCATCAGCCGTGCGAGCGCCGCGGCCGACGCGACCGGCTGCTCGACCAGTTCGCAGCCGGCATCGGCCAGCGCCGGAATCGCGCGCGCGGCCTGCGTTTCGCTCCATGCCATGTTCACGTCGACGCGCACCGAGGCACGCTCGCCCACTGCCCGCTTGATCTCGGCCACGTGCCGGATGTCCGCGTCGAGCGCCTTCGCGCCGATCTTCAGCTTGAACACGTTGTGGCGGCGCAGGTCGAGCATCCGTTCGGCTTCGGCGATATCGGTCGCGGTGTTGCCCGATGCGAGCGTCCACGCGACCGGCAGGCGATCGCGCCGGCGGCCGCCGAGCAGTTCGCTGACCGGCACGCCGAGGCGCTTGCCGTGCGCGTCGAGCAGCGCGGTTTCGAGCGCGCTCTTCGCGAAATGATTGACCTTCGCGAGCTTGCCGAGGAACGCCATCAGCGTCTGGATGCGCGTCGCATCCTTGCCGATGATCGCCGGTGCGAGATACGCGTCGATCGCGAGCTTCATCGCCTCCGGGCTTTCCGGGCCGTAGGCCATCCCGGCGATCGTCGTGCCTTCGCCGAGGCCCGTCACGCCGTCGCTGCACGTCACCTTCACCAGCATCAGCGTCTGGCCGCGCATCGTGGCGACCGACAGCTTGTGCGGACGGATCGTCGGCAGGTCGACGAGGCGGGTTTCAATGCGTTCGATGGTGACTGGGGACATGGGGCACGCTGCGTGTGGGGAGTTCATGGGACGGATTTATACGCGGCGGGGAAATGGAGCGTCCAATACTTTTGGTCTCGCTTTTTGATACCTGGGAGGTATTGAAAATCGCTTGAAGATGCGGAATATTGCGGTGCGCCATACCTTTTTTGGCTAGGTGTACGGGCTGGGAGGCTTGCTGGAGCGCGGTCTTGCGTGTCCGGGGTGTTGCTTGGGCGGGGTGCGGTGCGGCTGCTTTCGGTGGGGGGAAATCGGCTGAAAACCGGTGGGCTGCCTGAGCCGATCAGGGTTTTCCTGAGGGGAAACACGCGAGGTTTGCCGTCCGGTATTCGGCTTCGGCGTCGGCTTCTGCGGACGAACGAAAAACATCGGTACGCGGATATCGACGCCCGATGCAGAGGCCCCTCATCCATCAGAAGCTGACAGTACACGCCGTAGCTGCTGCAGGAGGCGCGATGCCGCGGCATTCAGGTGTCGCGTTGCCTAAGGACGTCAGCATGAGCACGAGGGGTTGCGCGAACCGCGTGGCCCGGCTTGCTCAAGAATTTCCGGCAGGAAGCACTCGACGCTCACTAACTCTCTGTTTGCGGCGTGTGGCAAGCCGAAGGCAAGGTGCGACTCTGATCGCAAGCAAGCTCCTTGACGGGACCGAGCGGCCAAGAGCGCAACCGACGACAGCGCAAGTTTTCTCTGATATCGGCACACGCCCGCAATCGGCCAACCACGGTCAGTCGACGGGGGTCCCGAGATCGTCGACAATGAGGCAGCAGACGACGTGGAGATCCAGATATGAACAAGACTCGAGAGTTCTTGCTACCGTTCGGAATCGATCTCAGGGTTGAAGACGGAATCGCAAGTATCGACTCCGACTTGCCGGAAGCGCTCCCCAGCTTCAGCGATCCCATTGAAAACGGACGCATCGTAGGGTCGTTGAAGGCGTCGAACAATTGTTGCTTTCGCTAGCGCGTGTCGGTATCGATTTATCCAATCCGCATTTCGCACAGGCGTTCAACGATTGCGTAGCCAACCTTCAATCGGGCTGATGGGCGAATTTCCATGTACGGCCCGAAGCGGCCGTTGGACGGCACGTCCCACGTCGTCGACACTTTAAGGACCAGTCCTCATGACCGGAAATGTAAGTAGGGAATTTCGACTTCAAACGGCATCAGACGTCTTGCGCGACGGACTCGGACTCGAACTCTTGAACGACAATGGAGAGGTTGTTGCCGAAGTATTTCGCAGCGATGCCAAAAATTCGCTGGAGGTTTCCCTATTTGAGAAAAATTTACCTTTCGTCCAAATTGAGCGCCTATTGAAAGAAGCGCGCAGGCTTCTCGGAACATTCGAGGACGGAAGCTCGCTGCCATCGGCTTTGGCGTAGTCCTGTAGAGAAATCCCATTTATATGGCGTACGCACATACGTTAGAAGTCAACGTATGTGTCTCGGAACGACCGCCCCTCGTAGTGACCTGAGTAACCGTGTTGAATGTCAACCAGTGAGGGGTGGATTTTGAGCATTTAGGTGGTAACGGACGATGGCATTGAGGTGGGTGATGAGCTTGCGCATACAGGCGATCAAGGCCACCTTCTTAAATTTGCCAGCGGCCACCAAACGTTCGTAGAAAGCGCGAACGGCCGGGTTGAAACGAGTCGCGGTGAGGGTTGCCATGTATAGCGCGCGCCGCACCTCGAAGCGCCTGCCGGCGATGCGCCTACGGTCCCTGCTGGAGCCAGAATCCTTCGCATAGGGTGCCACGCCGACCAGAGCACAGATTTGGCGTCGATTGAGATGACCCAGTTCAGGCAATTCGGCAATCATGGTCGTCGCGGAGACGCGACCGATGTCAGGCACGTCTTGCAATAGCTCGGACATGACGGCGCGGTGCCGCTCAATGTGACTGAGCATCTTGGCGTCGACATCCTCAAGCTGACAAGCGATCGCCTCGAGCAGCCTCTGGATGCTCGGGTGCGTGACCGGGCGAGCCAGGCGCAGGCGCTGACGCTCGGAGAGTTGCATGGCCACGAGCTGGCGTCGCCGGGTGACTAGAGCCACCAAATCCTGCTGTGCGGGATCGCTCAACGGGCGCACGAAGCGCTCGCAGTCGGGACGTTGAGCCAGTACGGCAGCGAACTCGGCGAGGGCAACAGCGCCGAATTTACCGCTGCCAAGGTCATGCGTTGGCTGCGAGACGCTGCAATCGGTCCGGCCTTCATTGCGCCTGGCAGTCCATGGCAAAACGGATTCGTCGAAAGCTTCAACGGCGAACTGCGAGACGAATTGCTAAACGGCGAATGGCTCCGCAGCCGCGCCGAGGCCAAGGTGATCATCGAACGCTGGCGGCAGTTCTATAACGAGCGCCGGCCCCACAGCGCTCATCGCTACCAACCGCCGGCCACGGTCCGTCTAGCCTGGCTGGATTCCGATAATATCGACGCGAGACTCACTGCCTGAATGGCTACAAAATCCCGCCGCAGGTCATGAGTGGTGCGGTCGGGGAGTTGAGTGATCAGATTCATGTCTTTTGCGGTACGTTAAGTGTCGCTACACGACGTCGTCTGCGAGGCGACCAGACGTGGTGGCGGAGCACAAAGACAGATGCAAAGATCGTCGCTGAGCGCTGCCTGCCGGCCATCGGGACCGGTGGTGGAAATCCGCGGGCCATCGCACGCGATTTTCCCGACGGTTTTGCAGACTGGACAAAAGACGGGATCATGTTCGTAGGCTTGCTCGCGACCGTTTATCAGGTCTGCCCCATCCCCGCCCTGCACCACTCCGCCAACGGTTGTCAGATCGCCCTTCACAATGTCATAGCGCGGCATTCCTCCACGTCCTCCTTACTTCGGGGCACCACGATAGTGGAAGCTGTTCAGGACCGTATCCCACGCCTGGACGGCCTGTTCCTCGTTCACTGGTGACGTCGTCACGGAGGCGGGATTCACCGCGTCAGGTTCCGCGCCGAACAACAATTGAATGGCGGTGTGCGGTTTTGATGGATCTCCCTCTACCCCAGCCGCCAACAGATAGAACTGGTACTTCTGGACGCCATCTTCATGGATGTCGACGAGAATTTCCTCGGCTTGAATGCCGGCGACTTGACGCTTGCCCTTTCGCAATACCTTATAGTGCCCCGCGTACGGCTTCAGCTGAGCCTCAAATTCCGAAAGCCCGCTCAACAGCGACGCCTTCTGATCGGCAGCAACAGATTCGCGCAGCTTCACGATCAGATTAGACGGTCGCCCCGGAACAAGACCGGCCGCGACGGTGGCATCGAAAGCCGGAAGTTGCTTGCCGCCGATCAAGCCGCCGGTAAAGCAAAATGCACCATCGTTCGGCACGTCCCCTTCATCACGCGGACGAATATTTCGCAGGATCTCGGACGCATTCTGGACCGCGCTCTGGTCATAGCCATCGCCGAACTTGTTCTTCAAGGTGAATTGCGTGTCGTGCGACCACGCGTACCCTTCCACGTCGTATGAGAGCTCGGCGGGCGGGACGTCGTATCGCCCGAAAACAAAGAGACGCGAGTAGTCATTGGGCTGTACCGCCTGATGGAGCCACGGTGTCTTCGTCGGCGAGAAGGAATTATGCGGATCAACCCGCAGCTTGGTCTTCAGCTCGTGCTCGCGCGCCTCTACTCTCCGTACGAATTCCTGTTGACCTACGTTCTTCGCTACATCGATCGAGTACCCCATGTACTTATATTCTTGGTTGTACACCTCTGCATCATGGGGAAGATCGACAACGAAACGGCCAATACACCACGGGCGGGTGTCATGCATCACGGGGGTGGTCATAGGCAACTCCGACGGATTACTCTTCGAGCACGCGGCCATCCCTACCGAGAAGGCCACGAGCGCGACTGCGATTCGATTTGTGAACTGGTTTAATGTTGTCATACGGGAACGTCGATCGATTTTGCGACCTTGACCATACTATAGAGTGTGGCCCACTTCGCCCACGGATGCCCGAAGCAGCGTGTAGCGGCTAGCGATGGTCAAGTCATCGATGTAATACAGCGTATTACCCGTGTACTGGCCGTGAATGCTCGTCACATAGCGGAACGGCTGCTTGGCGATCGCAAACGGCACCGACAGATTCGCATCCACCACCGCCATCTGGTAGCGGTAGGTCGGGCCACCACCGGCCGCGAGTATGTCGTCCCGCGCGCCGAGGCCGCCGACACCCTGGCGATAAGCGAGCGTGCCGTCGAACTGCGCGCCATCGAAGTAGTGACGGTCGGTCAGGCCGAATTCGATGACGGTTGTGTTGCGGCGTTGTTGCGTGATTTCCGTGTCTTCGATGAAGCGTTCGCCGAAGCGACGCGACAGGCGGACATACCCACCGAACACATCGTTCTGACTGCGCAGCAGCACGCGCGCCAATTTGAAATCCAGCGTCTTCGAATTGCCGCTCGCGACGAACGTCTGGTTCACGCCGGCAATCTGTTGATAGTAGGTGTTCGTGTACGCCGCAACCGTGGCGGTCCAGTAGCCCCACGGAATCGAATAGAAGCCGTTCCAGCCGTGCGACCCGAGTCGCTTGTCGCCGAATTCGAGGTCTTGACTGACGCCGACGTTGAACACGTCGTTCAAGCCAAGCGGGTTGTCGATGCCGATCGACAGATTGCCCTGCAGTCTGCCTGTTGCGCGTGTGCCTGAATTGTCGATCGACGCGACGACGGTCCACGGCTTGCCGCGCTTCACGTCCAGCACCACATCGCTTTCGCCCGGCTGATCAGCGGGGACGATTTGCATCGACACGTCCTGACTGGTGACGCGCTTCATTTGCTCTAGACCTTGTTCGAGGTCGCGCAAGTTCAGCACTTCGCCGTCACCGGTTGGGAACGCGGTCTTCCACGTGCCGCGCAATTTCTCGTCGGCGAAACGAACGTGCCGAATCATGCCCGGAATCAATGCGACCTTCAGCGTACCGGTTGCCAAATCCTGTTCCGGCAGCATTACGCGCGTCGTGATGTAACCGCGCGCCAAGATTTCCCGAGACAACGCCTTGACGATCGTATCGACGCCTTGCTTACCGACACACTGGCCCGCGTAGTGGCCGAGCCATTCACGCGCGAAGGCGAAGCGATCCATCGGCAGCGCGGACGCTCCGGCTGACTTCGCGGCATCGGGCAGTGAATCCGGCACGTCGAGCGCGAAGCGGTCGATACGGAAACACGGCTGTTCGCTCGGCAACGGCGGATACGTCTCGGCGCGCGGTACATCCGACCGGACGGAAGGGGTTGCGCAACGCCGCGTCACGCTGCTGCGCGTCGCGTTGCTGCTGCGCTTGTCGATTCTGTTCCGCGTTCGCGCGGGCGGCGGCGGCCCGATCTTCGGGCGTCGGCGTTTGCTGTGCGTGGACCGCAACCGGTACGGCGAGTACAAGCGACAACGTCGCCAGTCGCGGAGGGATTCTATTCATACGCACACACTAAAATAAATAAATTTATTAATCTTTAAGAAGATCGCTGTCTTCCCAAACGTCTTCATATTCTTCAGTAATTAAAAAGCGCCAACCGGGCGGCAACCCCAAGTAAGGAATTACCAATGGCGCCCAATCTGAAAGGTGCAATGCATGAAGCGGCACAAAAAAATCCGGTGATTCTGAAAACTCTTCACCCGCCCAAATGTACCAGCCGCACGTCGTGCTATCCGGCTCAAGGCGAAGCCCGTTCAAAGGACGGATTCCCTCTTTTACATTTCGCGATATGCCGACCTTTAGATTCATGTCGCAGCCGAAAAATGGAGCATTGAAGCGCTCGCACACTTCCCTTTGCGTTTCAGTTAGATTGCTCATTTCTTTCCGAATCCTACCGAAGGCGCGTGCGCACCGCCGCCGACAATCTGCGCATTCGCCCACATGGGTGTCGCGCCTGCCGCGACCAGTACGGCAAATGCCGCGTGACGCAACGCAAATCGTGCAAATCCACGCGACACACGCGCTACGGCAGGGCCTTCGCCCCCGCCGACCTTGCCCGACGCGGTGGCGGTTTCTTCGACAGCGATCAGCATGCCGCGCACGCGGCTGAACACCAACCGATAGTTATTTTGGTTCATTATTGTGGTCTACTCGAAAATCGCACACCCGCGTACAACCGATTATTTGATGACCACATCATCTCGCAGAACACAACCGCGCGTCTCGCACTGGCGAGTCAACAATTGTCAAACGCTTCGAAACGAGACTCAAATTTCGAATTTCAGACGTGACTGATTGACTTGCGCTCGAGCCTCGCTGCTCGAGTTTCCACGATATATCCGACAGCTAACCTCCCCCGACCCATTACCTCAGCGTGGAAAGGATCTCAACGAAATCGCTCTCTTCAGCGAGGCGCGCCACAACCGCGCGATTTTCCGCTCACGCATCGCAGCATCAGGGAACGCATGGAGGCAGATCGGCGTGCACGTGCGGCGCCACGCGAAATCACGCATGCCAAGCACGCGCGCCTGAAGTCGGACAACGATCGAGTTTGAGGCTGAAGGCGTCCAGCGGGCGCGGCGTCGTGACCGGCCGCGTCGCATGCCGGTAAACATCCTGTGCATTGACGCGGCTTGCAGCGATCAGTGCAACGCGCCGGCGGCACGATCGCCGCCCCCGCCGGCCCAGCGGCGGCTACGCCAACGCCCGCCGCTCATGCAGCCGCAACGCGGCCCACGCAATCCCGGCCGAGAAGATCCCGACCACGCCGCCGAACGTGCCGATCCACGGCAGGCCGAAATCCCCGGCGATATGGTTGCCGAGCAACGCACCGGCACCGATCCCGACGTTGTACAGCCCGGAAAAGATCGACACCGCGAGATCGGTCGCCTCGGGCGCCAGCTTCAATACCCACGCCTGCATCGCGAGACCGAAGCAGACGATCGCCCCGCCCCACACCAGCGTGTGAACCGACAGCGTGACGATGTTCAGCGCGCTCGGGAACAGGATCAGCAGACAGGCCGACAGCGCGATGATCGACGCAAGCAAAAAATCGGCCGGCCGTTCCGGAAACACGCGATTGAAGCAGAGCGCGGCCGGCATGCCGGCCACGCCGAACAGGATCAGCACGTAGGTAATCCGGCTGCTGCTCGCATGATTGACGCTCTGCACGAACGGCTCGATGTACGTGTACGACGTGAAGTGCGCGGATACGACCAGCACGGTGATCGCATACAGCGCCACGAGCGCCGGCTTCCTGAGAAACGCGCCGATGCTGGAAAGCGATCCGGCGCCCTGGCTCGGCAGCACCGGCAGCGTCATGCGCAGCATCAGCAGCGCGACGGCCGCCGCGCCGCCGATCACGAGGAACGTCACGCGCCAGCCGAGCGCCTCGCCGATCACGCGCCCGAGCGGAATGCCGGCGACCATCGCGATCGCCGTGCCCATCGCGAGCAGGCTGAGCGCGCGGCTTTTCCGGTCGCTCGGCGCGAGCCGCACGGCCAGCGGAACGGAGATCGACCAGAACACCGCGTGCGCGCACGCGATGCCGAGCCGGCCGATCATCAGCACCGTGAAATTCCACGCGACGCCAGTCACGACATGGCTGCCGATGAACACCAGCAGCGCGCAACTCAGCAGCTTGCGACGCTCGACGTGGCGCGTGACGAACGTGAGCGGCAGCGACACGACGGCGACGGCCCACGCGTAGATCGTCAGCATCAGGCCGACGTCGGTCGGCTGCATCCGCAGGCTGTCGCCGATCGCGCTCAGCAGCGCGACAGGCACGAACTCGGTGGTATTGAAGATGAAGGCAGCAAGGGCCAGGGCCAGAACGCCCCACCACGACTGTTCGGAACTGACGGCGTCCGGGGTTGCCATACGGGAATTCGACGAAGGTTGGGGGCGCGTGCGGCGCGGGCAGCCGGCCCGGCGCATCGGCGCGATTGTACCAGCGGCACATGACATGCCGCGGCGGGCCGCGCCGCCGGGACATGGCGATGACACGGCCGCGCGCCGATAATGCGTCGAAGGATATTTCGCGAACGATTTGCCCGAACGTCATCGGGCCGGGAGATTCACATGCGCATTGAAACGTCGTTTCTGTTCGATCTCGACGGCACGCTCGTCGACAGCGTCTATCAGCACGTGCTCGCGTGGAAGGAAGCGCTCGATGCCGAAGGCATCGAGCTGTCGGTATGGCGCATCCACCGCAAGATCGGGATGAGCGGCGGCCTGTTCCTGAACCAGCTGCTGCGCGAAACGGCCGGCGACATCGACGCCGAGCGCGTCGAGCGTCTCGCGCGGCTGCACGCGGCCGCGTACCAGCGGCTGCGCGCGCAGGTCCGGCCGCTGCCGGGCGCGCGCGAGCTGCTGGCCGCGCTGTCGAACGCGGGCATCCGCTGGGCGATCGCGACCAGCGGGCGGATGGAAACGGCCGCCATCAACCTCGAGGCGCTCGGCGTCGATCCGGCGAAGAACGTGGTCGTCACGCGCGACCAGGTCAAGTACGCGAAGCCGGATCCCGACCTGTTCCTGACGGCCGCCGCGAAGCTGAACGTGCCGATCGAGCACACGGTGGTGGTCGGCGACAGCATCTGGGACATGCTCGCCGCTAGCCGCTGCCGCGCGCTGGGCGTCGGGCTGCTGTCGGGCGGCTACGGCAGCGACGAGCTGGAACGCGCGGGGGCGCTGCGCGTGTACGACGATCCGGCGGATCTGCTGTGGCATCTCGACGAGATCGCGGCACGGCCATAGACCGTTCGCGTTAGCGGATCCGGTCGCGCGCGGCATTTAGGACGCGTCGCCCGGCGCGCGCGGCGTCGGCATGCAGTCACGAAAGCGCCGAGCCGCGCACACGCGCCCTGTTGATCGAATCGGGTCGGGTCGGGTCGGTCGAATCGATTCGATTCGATTCGCCCCGAATCAATCGTCATCGACCCGCTTGTCGATCAGATAACGCCCGCGCTCGACGCCCGCGCGCAGCGCCTCCTCCTGCGTCGACCATTCGGAGCCGGCCGGCTCCGGCACGACCAGCTCGATGCGGGCACCGTCGACATACACCTGCACCTCGTCGTCCCACGCGCCGCGTGCGTTGCGCCGCGCCCATACGCGTATCTCGTGGCCGCGATACGGGTCGCGAACCTGTGCGTCCTGTTGATGCTGCATCCTGGCCTCCTGTACTTATCTGCGATGGCGATGCAAAAAATGCGCGCCGCATGGCCGCCGCGCGCGCCGTCGGCCCCGCGCGCACGCGCCGTGCCCGCTATCGGCCGCCCCGGCACGTGTCTTGCGTTCGTGCCCGGTATCGAACCGCTCCGGTCCGCCAGACAACAAGGAGGCCGCGATGATCGGCCATATCGAACTCGTCGGACGCCTGCTGCTCGCCGCGCTGCTCGGCAGCGTGATCGGGCTCGAACGCGAACGGCTGAACTGGGCCGCCGGCTTGCGCACGCACATGCTGGTGTGCGTCGGCTCGGCCCTCGTGATGCTCGTCTCCACCTTCGGCTTCGAGGACGTGCGCGGGCAATACGGCGTCGTGCTCGATCCGTCGCGGGTCGCGGCCCAGGTGGTCTCGGGCATCGGCTTTCTCGGCGCCGGCTCGATCCTGCTGCGCGGCGAAGTCGTGCGCGGGCTGACGACGGCCGCGAGCCTGTGGGCGGTGGCCGGCGTCGGCCTCGCCGCCGGCGGCGGCATGTACGTCGCGTCGATCGGCGCGACGGCGATCGTGCTCGCGATCCTGGCGGGCGTGAAGCCGCTCGAGCGCCGCTTCATCGCGCAGCGGCAGCAGCGCACGCTGCGGCTCGTCGTCGAGCGCGGCGGCCTGACGCTCGGCGTCCTGCACGACACGCTCGGCGCGGGCCGCGTGCGCGTGAAGCGGTTCATCGTCCAGCAGTCCGACGACGATCCCGAGACCGACGACATCTCGATATCGTTCTCGCGCACGAGCGGCGCGGAATTTGCGGCGATCTGCGAATCCCTGCAAGGCATCGCCGGCGTGCGGACCTGCAGTCCCGACACCTCGTCAAGGAGTTTCGCGTGACCCAGACCGACCTGCTTTCCTATCTCGTGTCGAGCCAGCTGGCCGCGCGCATGCGCGGCGGCACCTGGCTCACCACCAGCCAGGTGGTCGGCGCGCTGCGCGCGTGGCTCGCGTGTCATCACGCCGAATGCGGCTGGCTCGACCGGATCCGGATCGCGAACGCGTCCGCGACGATCGCGCAACGCATCTACGACATCGCGGCCGCGTACGGCGAACCCGAGCACGGCGAACGCGTCCGGCTCGACGCCGGTTCGCCGGAACTGCAGGCGCTGCGCGCACGTTGCGACGCGCTGCTGCAACGCATCGACGGCGGCCTGGACGTCGACACCCGATGATCGCGCCGGACCGCAAGCCGCGCGCCGCCGTCGCGACGGCGGGCCCCGACGAGGCGGCGGCCGCCCCCTCGCGCACGGACGAACCGGTGCGACACGGCCTGCTCGAATGCGGACGCAACTGCGACACGATCCGCAGCGCGGACCGCTTCGCGATGCTGGTGGACGGCGCCGCGTATTTCGCGACGCTGCGCGCCGCGCTGCGGCGGGCGCGCCATACGGTGTTCATCGTCGGCTGGGACGTCGACAGCCGGATGCGCCTCGCGCCGGCCGACGCCGCCGGCGACGGGCTGCCCGACACGCTCGGCGCGTTCCTGCACGCGCTCGCGGCCGCGCGCCACAACCTGCGCATCTACGTGCTCGCGTGGGACTTCGCGATGATCTACGCGCTGGAGCGCGACTGGCCGCCCGTCTATCGCGCCGCATGGCGCGCGCATCGCGGCATCCGGTTCCGCCTCGACGACACCCATCCGCGCGGCGCGTCGCATCACCAGAAACTCGTCGTGATCGACGACCGGCTCGCGTTCGTCGGCGGGCTCGACCTGACGCGCGAGCGCTGGGATACGCCCGCGCACGCGGCCGACGATCCGCGCCGCCGTGACGCCCGCGGCATGCCGTACGGCCCGTTTCACGACGTGCAGGCGATGTTCGACGGCGACGCGGCCGCCGCGATCGGCGAGCAGGCGCGCACGCGCTGGCGCAATGCATGCGGGCGTCCGATCGCGATCCGCGCGCAGCGCCATCTCGAGCGCGACGAAGACGTCGATCCGTGGCCGCCCGGCGCGCGCGTCGACGTAAGCCACGTGCGGCTCGGCATCGCGTACACGGCGCCGCGCCACCGCGACCGCGAGCCGGTGCGACAGGTGCGCGCGCTCGTCGAGGACACGATTCGCGCCGCGCGGCGCCACCTGTACATCGAGAACCAGTATTTCACCGCGGCCGTGGTGCGCGAAACGTTGTCCGCGCGACTGGCCGACCCGCACGGGCCGGACGTGACGGTCGTGGCACCCCGCGTGCAGAGCGGCTGGCTGCAGGAAGCGACGATGGGCGTGCTGCGCGCGCGGCTGCACGACACGCTCAAGTCCGCCGACCGCTTCGGCCGCTACCGGCTGCTGTACCCGCACGTCGACGGCCTCGGCGACGCGTGCGTGAACGTGCACAGCAAGATCCAGATCGTCGACGACGAATGCATCGTGATCGGCAGCGCGAACCTGAACAACCGGTCGATGGTGCTCGACACCGAATGCTGCATCGCGCTCGTCGCGGCGGGCGAGCCGCGCATCCGCGCCGCGATCGCCGGCCTGCGCGAGCGCCTGCTGGCCGAACATCTCGGCACGCCGCCGGCCACGGTCGCCGCTGCGTTCGCGCAAGGCGAGCGGCCGAACGCCGCGCTCGACCGGCTGCGCGCGAAACCGGGCCGCACGCTGCGCGTGCTCGACCCGGTCGTGACGCCGCAGCTCGACGCGTTGGTGCCGGTCAGCGCGCGGCTCGACCCCGAGCAGCCGATCGAGCCGGACCGGTTCGTCCGCGAATTCCTGCCGCGCGAGCAGCATCGCCCGCTGACCGCGCGCTTCCTCGCGCTCGGCGCGGCCGTGCTGCTGGTCGCCGCGCTCGCGTTCGCGTGGCGCTTCTCGCCGCTCGGCAAGGCGCTGAACGTCGCGGCGCTTGCGCAGGCGGCGGCCCGCGCCGCGGCACTGCCGGGCGCGCCCGCCCTGCTGCTGGCCGGCTACGTGGTCGCGGCGACGCTGTCGGTGCCGATCACGCTGCTGATCGCCGCGACGGGGCTCGTGTTCGGTGCGTGGCCGGGCTTCGCTTACGCGGCCGTCGGCTCGCTGACGGCAGCCGCCGCGACCTACGGGATCGGCCGCTGGCTCGGGCGCGACGCGGTGCGCCGATTCGCCGGCGCGCGGGCGAACCGGCTCAGCGAACACATCGGCCGGCGCGGCGTGGTCGCGATGGCCGTGCTGCGGCTGTTGCCGATCGCGCCGTTTACGATCGTGAACCTGGTCGCCGGCGCCTCGCACATCGGCCTGCGCGACTTCCTGGTCGGCACCGCGATCGGGATGCTGCCGGGCATCTTGCTGACGGTCACGTTCGCGCACCAGCTGACCGCCGCGTTCCGCCATCCGGGCCCTGGCGCATTCGCGTGGCTCGCGGCGATCGGTGTCGCGCTGGTCGGCGTGTCGGTGCTGCTCGTCAGGGTGCTGCGACGATGGCGCTGAGCCGGCAGCCGGCCCCGCCGCCGGACATCGTCACGTCGGACGGCGCGCCCGCCGCCGCGCCGGGCGGACGCGACCTGCGCATCGCGACGTACAACATCCGCGGCGGCTACGGTGCGTGGCCCGCGCGCGCGGCCGATCGAATCGCGGCGGTGATCCACGAGCTCGACGCGGACGTGATCGCGCTGCAGGAAGTGCCGCTCGGCGGCACGCGCGCGCCCGACGTGCTCGCGCACCTGCGCGACGCGACCGGCATGCACGCGGTGGCCGGCCCGACCATCGACACGCCGGAGCGCCGCTACGGCAACGCGGTACTGTCGCGCTGCCCGATCCGCGCCGCGCGCACGCTCGACCTGTCGTTCCACCCGCGCGAGCCGCGCGGCGCGCTCGATGCGGACATCGACTGCGGCGCCGGCACGCTGCGCGTGGTCGCGACCCATCTCGGGCTGTCGGCGAACGAACGCAGCGCGCAGGTGCAGCGGCTGCTCGCCGCTTTCGACACCGGTGCGATGCCGGTGATCCTGATGGGCGACATCAACGAATGGTTCGTGCGCGGCCGCGCGCTGCAGGCGCTGGTCACGCGGTTCCGCCGCGCGCCGGCGCCGCGCACGTTCCCGACGCTGTACCCGATGTTCTCGCTCGACCGGATCTGGATCCATCCGGGCGAGTTGCTGGTCGACGTGACCGTGCATCGCAGCATGCTGGCCCGGCGCGCGTCGGATCATTACCCGCTCGTCGCGCGCATGCGTGCGCGCTCCGCGCCCGGCACGCCGCCCGCGCGCGACGCGCACCGCGCCGACGAAACCTGACGGAGCAAGCCCATGCGAACCGACGAACTCGACGGAACGGCCCTCGACTACTGGTGCGCGCGCGCACTATGCGCGGACGACGAAAACACGCTGTACTTCACGGCCGTCGAGCCGCAGGTGATCGTGACCGCCGCGTGCGATGCGTTGCGGCGCCTCGACGCGCATTTCGCGCCGTCGGCGTCGTGGGCCGACGCGGGGGCGGTGCTCGATCGGGTCGGCGATCTGCGGATCGCGCGGCGCGGCGACGGCGTCGAATGCGATGCGTGCTTCATCGACGGCCCGTCGACCTGCGCGGCACGCGCGCCCGACGCGCGCACTGCGTTGCTGCGCGCGTTCGTGCGCGCGCGCTTCGGCGACGACGTCGATGCCCCTCCGCCGTTTCCGCACCGGATCGAGCGCGGCGCGCCGGTGCGCTACGACCCCGGTGCGCCGCTTCCCGAAGCGGACGACGATCCGGCCACCGGCGACAGTTCGGACATTCGCTCGATTCCGCGCATGTAACGACGCCGGAGGCCCAGGCATGGGCCATGCGCGCGATGCAGTGACCCTCCCGCGTTCATGTAAAAAGGACAGGGTGCCGCCCCCGGCATCGCGCCCGCACGTTGCCGCGCCGGGGGCCGCGCCGGGGGCCGCGTCGCGGGCACGCGGGTTGCGGCGCACGGCCGTTACCGTTCGCCGCCGCCCGGACCCGCCATCCCATGAACGCCACCCCGCCCTTCGCTCCCCACCTCTACTTCTGCGACGCGCGCCTCGTCGGCCCGCTCGACGCGTGGCCCGACACGTTCGCGCACATCGCCGGCATGGGCTTCGATCACGTGCTGATCGGCGGCTTCTGGGCCGCCAGCGTCGCGGGTTTTCCGCGCCACGTCGCCGACTTCCACCGGCCGGCCGCGACGTTCGCGACGCGCGCCGGCGCGCTCGAAACCTTCTCGCGGCTCGCCCAGCTCGCGCACGGCCACGGGCTGCGCGTGCTGCTCGAAGTCGTGCCCGACCGCATCGCGCGCGACAATCCGCTGCGCGCCGAGCATCCGGACTGGTACGCCGAGCGTGCGCACGACGACGCGCTGATCGATCCGCGCTGCGGCGCGCATGAACTCGACGTCGCCCATGCGCGGGTCGGCGACGACGCGACGCACGACGCGCTCGCCGCGTGGTGGTGCGCGCATCTCGCCGCGTTCGCGGACGCCGGCGCGGCCGGCTTCCTGATCGACGCGCCGCATCACCTGCCGGCCGCGTGGTGGCCCGGCTGGCGCGCGACGCTGCGGCGCGCGCGCCCGGACGTCGCGGTGCTGGCCGGCGTGCCCGGCCATGCACGCGACGCGCTCGCGCAACTCGAGGGGGCCGGCTTCGACGCGGTGTTCTCGTCGGTACGCTGGTGGGATCTGCGCTCGCCGTGGTTTGCGGACGAGCACCGGCTGCTGCGCCGCATCGGCTCGCCGATCGCGTTTCCCGACGCCTTCGACGGCCCGCGTCTTGCCGACGACTGGCACGACGCGCCGGACGAGACGCTCGCCCGCGCGTACCACCGCGCGCTGTGGACCGCGGCTGCGCTCGGCACCGGCTGGCTCGTGCCGATGGGCTTCGAGCGCGGCGTCGCGCTGCCGCTGATGGTGCGCGATGCGGACGCCGCGCGCTATCGCGCCGCGTTCGACGTCGCGCGCTTCGACCTGTCCGGCGCGATTGCCGACGCGAATGCGTGGCGCCGCGCGACGCCGCTTGCGGCCGGGCGCGGCGAAATCGCGCAACTGAGCGCGCCCGGCGCGGCCGCGACCGCGCTGCTGCGCGGCATGGGCCCGTCGCTCGAGCACGACGACACGGCACTGCTGATCGCGCTGAATCCCGCTCTCGATGCCGACGCGCCGGTCGATCCCGCGACGATCCTGCCCGGTGTGCCGGGCGGCTTCACGCAGGTCGCGACGCCGGCGGGCACGCACACGCATGCACCGGTCGCGCTGGCCGCGTTCACGCTCGAACCCGGCGGCTACGCGCTGCTCGACGCGCGACGCGCGCCGCCCGCGACCACGCGCGCCGGCGCCGCGGACGAGCGCGCCGCGCTGTCCGCCGCGCTCGCGGCCGACCGGATCGCGATCGAACGCGTCGAGCCGGCGGTCGACGGCGGCCGCTTCGCGATCAAGCGCGTGATCGGCGAAACGCTGGTTGTGCACGCATCGATCTTCACCGACGGCCATGCGCATCTCGCGGCCGCGCTGCAGTGGCGCGCGGACGACGAAGACGACTGGCGCGAAGTGCCGTTCGTCGCGGAACCGAACGACCGCTGGCACGCGCGCATCGCGCTCGACCGGCTCGGCCGCCACGCGTTCCGCGTGATCGCGTGGCGCGACGACTGGGCCTCGCTCGTCACCGACATCGCGAAGAAGCGCGCGGCCGGCCAGGACGTGACGCTGGAGGTGCGCGAGGCGCAGCTGCTGCTCGCGACCGCGCTGAAGCGCGCCGCGCCGGACGCTCGGCACGCGGTCCGGCAGATGGAACGGCTGGCGGCCGACTTCGACGACGCGTCGCACGAACACCGTCTCGCACTGATCGGCGAACCCGCGCTCGCCGACGCCTACGCGGCGCTGCGCTACCGGCCGTTCGTCACGCACGACGAGACCGTCTACCCGGTCGAGGTCGAGCGCCGCGCCGCACGCTTTTCCAGCTGGTACGAGCTGTTTCCGCGCTCGGCGAGCAACGACCCGCACCGGCACGGCACGTTCGACGACGTGATCGCGCAACTGCCGCGCATTCGCGACATGGGCTTCGACGTGCTGTATTTCCCGCCGATCCACCCGATCGGCACGAGCGCGCGCAAGGGCCGCAACAACACGCTGAAGGCCGGCCCCGACGACGTCGGCAGCCCGTACGCGATCGGCTCGCCGGACGGCGGCCACACGGCCGTGCATCCGCAGCTCGGCACGCTCGCGTCGTTCCGCGCGCTGGTCGATGCGGCGCGCGCGCAGGGGCTCGAAATCGCGCTGGATTTCGCGATCCAGTGCTCGCCCGACCATCCGTGGCTCGCCGCCCATCCGGGCTGGTTCGCGTGGCGGCCCGACGGCTCGCTGCGCTATGCGGAAAATCCGCCGAAGCGCTACCAGGACATCGTGAATCCCGACTTCTATGCGCCCGACGCGCTGCCCGACCTGTGGCTCGCGCTGCGCGACGTGGTGCTGTTCTGGGTCGAAGCCGGCGTGCGGATCTTCCGCGTCGACAACCCGCACACGAAGCCGCTGCCGTTCTGGGCGTGGATGATCGCGGACGTGCGCGGCAGGTATCCGGACGTCGTGTTCCTGTCGGAGGCGTTCACGCGGCCCGGAATGATGTACCGGCTCGCGAAGATCGGCTTCTCGCAGTCGTATACGTACTTCACGTGGCGCGAGACGAAGCACGAATTCATCGACTACCTGACCGAGCTGAGCGCCGGCCCCGCGCGCGAGTTCTTCCGGCCGAACTTCTTCGTGAACACGCCCGACATCAATCCGCGCCACCTGCAGAACGCGCCGCGCTCGCAGTTCGTGATCCGCGCGGCGCTCGCGGCGACGCTCGCCGGCTCGTGGGGCCTGTACTCGGGCTTCGAGATCGGCGAATCGGCACCGCTGCCCGACAGCGAGGAATACGCGGACGCGGAGAAATACGAGCTGCGCGCGCGCGACTGGGCCAAGGCCGTGCACATCGGCGGCGAGGTCGCGCGGCTGAACCGCGCGCGGCGCGAGCATCCGGCGCTGCAGACCCACCTCGGCCTCACGTTCGCCGACGCGGACAACGACCAGGTGCTCGTGTTCGTGAAGGCGACGCCCGCGCACGACAGCGTCGTCGCGGTTGCGATCAGCCTCGACCCGTGGCATCCGCAGGCCACGAACTTCATGCTCGATGCGTCGCTGTGGCGCGGCCTCGGGCTCGTCGACGGCGAACCGCTCGACGCGCTCGAACAGGACGCCGCGCGCGCCGAAACCTGGCGCGGGCATCGCCAGTACGTGTCGCTCGACCCGCACGTGCGGCCTTATGCGATCTGGCGGCTCGCGCCGTCTCCCGGTGCCGCGCGAGCGGCGGCGCCCGACCCGGGCGGTGCCCGGGGCCCTTCCGGAGCACACGCATGATGAAACGCGAAGACTCCCTCGACGACGTGCGGCGCGCGCAGTTCCCGTCGCTCGCCCCGGCCGGCACGCCGCGCCGGCGCCGTGCACGGCGCCGCGCGCCCGCGCTCTGCGCGGACGATCCGCTGTGGTACAAGGACGCGATCATCTACCAGGTGCACGTGAAGTCGTTCTACGACTCGAACAACGACGGGATCGGCGACTTCCCCGGCCTGATCGCGAAGCTCGACTACATCGCCGAGCTCGGCGTCGATACCATCTGGCTGCTGCCGTTCTACCCGTCGCCGCGCCGCGACGACGGCTACGACATCGCCGACTACCGCGACGTGCATCCCGACTACGGCACGCTCGCCGACGTGCGGCGCTTCATTCGCGAAGCGCACGCACGCGGCATCCGCGTGATCGCCGAGCTGGTGATCAACCACACGTCGGACCAGCACCCGTGGTTCCAGCGCGCGCGGCGCGCGAAACCCGGCTCGATGCATCGCGACTACTACGTGTGGTCCGACACCGACACGAAATACGCGGGCACGCGGATCATCTTCCTCGATACCGAAACGTCGAACTGGACCCACGACCCGATCGCCGGCCAGTACTACTGGCACCGCTTCTACTCGCACCAGCCGGACCTGAACTTCGACAACCCGGCCGTGGTGCGCGAGGTGATCCAGGTGATGCGCTTCTGGCTCGATCTCGGCATCGACGGGCTGCGGCTCGACGCGGTGCCGTACCTGGTCGAGCGCGAAGGCACCAACAACGAGAACCTGCCCGAGACGCATGCGATCCTGAAGCGGATCCGCGCGACGATCGACGCCGAGTACCCGAACCGGATGCTGCTCGCGGAGGCGAACCAGTGGCCGGAAGACGTGCAGGAATACTTCGGCAACGAGGACGAATGCCACATGGCGTTCCACTTTCCGCTGATGCCGCGCATCTACATGTCGATCGCGAGCGAGGACCGCTTCCCGATCGTCGACATCATGCGGCAGACGCCGGCGCTCGCGCCGAGCAACCAGTGGGCCGTGTTCCTGCGCAATCACGACGAGCTGACGCTCGAGATGGTCACCGATTCGGAGCGCGACCTGCTGTGGCAGACCTATGCGAGCGACCGGCGCGCGCGGATCAATCTCGGCATCCGGCGCCGCCTCGCGCCGCTGATGGAGCGCGACCGGCGCCGCATCGAACTGATCAACTCGCTGCTGTTGTCGATGCCCGGCACGCCGGTGATCTACTACGGCGACGAGCTCGGGATGGGCGACAACATCCACCTCGGCGACCGCGACGGCGTGCGCACGCCGATGCAATGGTCGTCGGATCGCAACGGCGGCTTCTCGCGCGCGGACCCGGAACTGCTGGTGCTGCCACCCGTGATGGGCTCGCTGTACGGCTACGACGCGATCAACGTGGAAGCCCAGACGCGCGACCCGCATTCGTTGCTGAACTGGACGCGCCGCATCCTGTCGACGCGCCGCGCGACGCAGTCGTTCGGGCGCGGCACGATCCGCTTCCTGCGCCCGGAGAACCGCAAGGTGCTCGCCTACCTGCGCGAACTCGAAGGCCACGAGACGGTGCTGTGCGTCGCGAACCTGTCGCGCGCGTCGCAGGCCGTCGAACTCGACCTGTCCGAATTCGCGGGCCGCGTGCCGATCGAAATGACGTCGGATTCGCCGTTTCCGCCGGTCGGCCAGCTCCCGTATCTCCTCACCTTCCCGCCGTACGGGTTCCTGTGGTTCGTGCTGTCCGAGCATGGCCGCGAGCCGTCGTGGCGGCAGCCGCACGCGCAGCCGCTGCCCGAGTACGTGACGATCGTGATGCGGCGCGGCGACGCGCGGCCGGACGTCGGCCAGCTGCATGCGCTCGCGCACGATGCGCTCGCGTCGTGGCTCGCACGGCGGCGCTGGTTCGCGTCGAAGGACCGCAAGATCGGCGACGCGTGGCTGAACGTCGTCACGCCGATGCCGGACGAGCCGTTCCAGTACGCGGAAGCATGGGTATCCGCGAGCGACGGCGGGGTCGAACGCTACGTCGTGCCGCTGGCCGCCGCGTGGGGCGGCGAGACGTCGCAGCCGCTGTTCGCGCAGCTCGCGCTCGCGCGCGTGCGGCGCGGCCATACCGTCGGTTACCTCACCGACGCGTTCGCGCTGCCGTCGTTCGCGCGCGGGATGCTGCGCAAGCTGCGCGACGGCGCGACGGTGCCGACTTCCGACGGCGGCCGCCTCGACTTCCTGCCCGAGCAGGCGCTCGCCGCGCTCGATCCCGGCGACGACGCCGAAGTGCGCTGGCTCGCGGCCGAGCAGAGCAACAGCTCACTCGTGATCGGCGATGCGATCGTGCTGAAGCTGGTGCGCAAGGTCGCGCACGGGATCCATCCGGAAGCGGAGATGAGCCGCCACCTGACGCGGATCGGCTATGCGAACACCGCGACGCTCGCCGGCGAAGTCGTGCACGTCGATCCGGACGGCACGCCGCATACGGTCGCGATCCTGCAGCGCTACGTCGACAACCAGGGCGACGCGTGGACGCGTTCGTTCGACTTCCTGAGACGTGCGGTCGACGAACTCGCGCTGCCGGCCGTCGACGAAGGCGACGCGACGGAGTCCGGCGAGGAACCGGACGCGCTGCTCGGCTACGCGGCGTTCGCCGGGATCGTCGGCACGCGGCTCGGTCAGTTGCACGTCGCGCTCGCGCAGCCCTCCGACGACCCGGCGTTCGCGCCGGAGCGCGCGACCCCGGCACACGTCGATCACTGGCGCAGCGATGCGATCGCGTCGTTCGAGCACGCGCTCGACGTGCTGGGCACGCGGCTCGATACGCTGGCCCCCGCCGAGCGGGCCGCGGCCGACACACTGCTCGCGTCGCGCGACGCGGCCGTGCGGGCGCTCGGCGAACTGGTGCCGCGCACCCTCGACGCGCAATGCACGCGGATCCACGGCGATTTCCATCTCGGCCAGGTGCTCGACGTGCAGGGCGATGCGCTGCTGATCGACTTCGAGGGCGAGCCCGCGCGCCCGCTGGAGCGGCGCCGCGCGAAGTCGCATCCGCTGCGCGACGTGGCCGGCTTCCTGCGCTCGCTGTCGTACGTGAGCGCGGCCGCGCAGTTCGTGATCGAGAAGGCGCCGCCGCAGGCGGCCGGCCGCAAGCGCGCGCTGTTCGACCGCTTCGGGCAGGCCGCCGCCGACCGCTTCGTCGAATGCTATCGCGCGGCCGCCGAGCAGGCGCCCGAACGCTTCGTCGACCCGCGTTATGCCGATCGCCTGCTCGCGCTGTTCCTGATCGACAAGGCGTCGTACGAGCTGTGCTACGAAGCCGCGAACCGCCCCGACTGGCTCGGCGTGCCGGTCGGCGGGCTCGCCGCGCTCGTCGAACGCCTGCTCGACACGCACGGCGAACCCGACGACGGAGGCACCCGATGACCGACACGCTGTTCGACCGCCACGATATCGATGCGCTGCTCGCCGGGCGCCATCCGGACCCGTTCGCGTGCCTCGGCCCGCACCGGGATGCCGGGCGGACCGTCGTGCGCGCGCTGCTGCCCGGCGCGCGGCGCGTGCGCGCGGTGACGCCCGACGGCGACGAACTCGGCACGCTCGCGTGCGTCGACGAAGCCGGCTGCTTCGCCGGGACGATCGCGCGCGACGGCCACTACCGGCTCGCGATCGAGTGGCCCGATACGCGGCAGGTGACCGACGACGCGTATGCGTTCGGCACGCTGCTCGACGACGCGGCGCTCGCGCGGTTCGCGGCCGGCGACCCGGCCGCCGTGCTCGAGTGCCTCGGGGCAACGCCCACGCGCGTCGACGGCATCGACGGCGTGCGCTTCGCGGTATGGGCGCCGAACGCGCAGCGCGTATCGGTGGTCGGCGACTTCAACACCTGGGACGGCCGCCGTCATCCGATGCGGCTGCGGCGCCCGTGGGGCGTGTGGGAACTGTTCGTGCCGGACATCGGCGCCGGCGCGCACTACAAGTACGAGCTGTGCGCGAGCGACGGCCGCGTGCTGCCGCACAAGGCCGATCCGTGCGCGCGCGCGACCGAAGCGCCGCCGCGCACTGCATCGGTCGTCGCCGACACGGCGGCACTCGACGCGTTCGCATGGCACGACGACAACTGGATCCACGCGCGGCCGCATCCGGAGCGCCGCTTTCGGGTGCCGTGGTCGATCTACGAGGTGCATCCGGAATCGTGGCAGCGCGTGCCCGAGGAAATGGACCGCAGTTCGACCTGGGACGAACTCGCCGAGCGGCTGATCCCGTACGTGCGCGGCATGGGCTTCACGCACGTCGAGTTCATGCCGATTTCCGAGTACCCGTTCGGCGGCTCGTGGGGCTACCAGCCGCTCGCGCAGTTCGCGCCGTCGGCGCGCTTCGGGCCGGTCGACGGCTTCGCGCGCTTCGTCGACCGCGCGCACGCGGCCGGCATCGGCGTGATCGTCGACTGGGTGCCCGCGCATTTCCCGAACGATCCGCACGGCCTCGCACAGTTCGACGGCAGCGCGCTGTACGAGCACGCCGATCCGCGCGAGGGCATGCATCCCGACTGGAACACCTGCGTGTTCAACCTCGGGCGCACCGAGGTCGGCGCGTTCCTCGTCGCGTCGGCGCTCGCGTGGGCGCGCCGCTACCACGTCGACGGGATCCGCGTCGACGCGGTCGCGTCGATGCTGTACCGCGACTACTCGCGCAGGGAAGGCGAATGGGTGCCGAACATCCACGGCGGGCGCGAGAACCTCGAAGCGGTCGCGTTCCTGCGCACGCTGAACGACACGCTGCACGGTACGCTCGCGCCGCCCGGCATCGTCACCTTCGCGGAGGAATCGACCGCGTGGCCGGGCGTCACCGCGGCGACCGGGGAAGGCGGGCTCGGCTTCGACTTCAAGTGGAACATGGGCTGGATGCACGACACGCTCGCGTATCTGCGCGAGGATCCGATCCATCGCCGCTATCACCACGACCGGATGACGTTCGGGCTCGTGTATGCGTTCTCCGAGCGCTTCGTGCTGCCGCTGTCGCACGACGAGGTCGTGCACGGCAAGGGTTCGCTCGCCGCGAAGATGCCCGGCGACGCGTGGCAGCGGCTCGCGACGCTGCGCGCGTACTTCGGTTTCATGTGGGCGCATCCGGGCAAGAAGCTGCTGTTCATGGGCAGCGAATTCGCGCAATGGGCCGAGTTCGCGCACGACGCGACGCCGCACTGGGACCTGCTCGACGCGCCCGCGCATCGCGGCGTGCAGCGGCTCGTGCGCGACCTGAACCGCGCGTACGCGGCCGAACCGGCGCTGCATGCGCTCGATTGCCATGCGGCCGGCTTCGCGTGGCTGATCGGCGACGATCGCGACAACAGCGTGTTCGCGTTCGCGCGCCGCGACGACACCGGGCGTCTCGTCGTCGCGGTCTGCAACTTCACGCCGGTGCCGCGTGCCGGCTATCGCGTCGGGTTGCCCGCGCCCGGGCAGTGGCGTGAACTGATGAACACCGATGCCGCCGTGTACGGCGGCACGAATGCCGGCAACGACGGCACCGTGTCGACGGAGCCGATCCCCGCGCACGGCGAGTCGTGGTCGGCCACCTTGCGCCTGCCGCCGCTCGCGACGCTGTGGCTGAGCCCGGCCTGACACCCGGCGCCCTCGACACGGAGACGATCCCCATGCCGACCGCCCTGCCCGCCCGTCTCGAACCCGGCCGCTGCCATCCGCTCGGCGCGGCCTGGGACGGCCTCGGCACCAACTTCGCGGTGTTTTCCGCGCATGCGCAGCGTATCCAGCTGTGCGTGTTCGACCCGACCGGCCGCAAGGAGCTCGCGCGCCTCGACCTGCCCGAATGCACCGACGAGGTATGGCACGGCTACCTGCCGAACGCGCATCCGGGCACCGTGTACGGCTTTCGCGCGGACGGCCCGTATCAGCCGCAGCACGGCCATCGCTTCAATCCGACCAAGCTCCTGCTCGACCCGTACGCGCGCAAGCTGGTCGGTCACTTTCGCTGGTCCGACGCGCTGTTCGGCTATCGCGTGCATTCGAACCGCGCGGACCTGTCGATGGATCGCCGCGACTCGGCGCCCGCGATGCCGAAGGCCGTGGTGGTCGACGAGGCGTTCGACTGGAGCATGGACCGGCGCCCCGACGTGCCGTGGCGCAGCACCGTGATCTACGAGACCCACGTGCGCGGCGCGTCGATGCGCCGCGCCGGGTTGCGCGCGCCGGAGCGCGGCACGTTCGCGTCGCTCGCGCATCCGGCGTTCATCGATCACCTGCTGTCGATCGGCGTGACGACGGTCGAGCTGCTGCCGGTGCACGCGTTCCTGCAGCAGCGTGCGCTCGTGAACCGCGGGCTGCGCAACTACTGGGGCTACGACACGGCCGCGTTCTTCGCGCCGGAGCCGGCCTACCTGTCGACGCGGCGGCTCGACGAGATGCGCATCGCGATCCGGCAGCTGCACGCGGCCGGCATCGAAGTCGTGCTCGACGTCGTCTACAACCACACGTGCGAAGGCAACGAGCTCGGCCCGACGCTGTCGTGGCGCGGCCTCGACAACGCGAGCTACTACCGGCTGCGGCCGGACGACCCGCGCTACCACGTCGACGAGACCGGCTGCGGCAACACGCTGAACCTGTCGCATCCGCGCGTCGTGCAGATGGTGATGGATTCGCTGCGCTACTGGGCGAGCGCGTTCAACGTCGACGGCTTTCGCTTCGATCTCGGCGTGACGCTCGGCCGCGAGGATCACGGCTTCGAGCCGGGCGCGGGATTCTTCGACGCGCTGCGGCAGGACCCGCTGCTCGCGCAGCGCAAGCTGATCACCGAGCCGTGGGATCTCGGCCCCGGCGGCTATCAGCTGGGCCGCCACCCGCCCGGCTTCGCCGAATGGAACGACCGCTTTCGCGACACCGTGCGGCGCTTCTGGCGCGGCGACGCCGGGCAGCGCCCGGAACTCGCCGCGCGGCTCGCGGGCTCGGCCGACCTGTTCAATCATCACCGGCGCCGCACGTGGGCGTCGGTCAACTTCATCACCGCGCACGACGGCTTCACGCTCGCCGATCTCGTGTCGTATGCGGACAAGCACAACGAAGCGAACGGCGAGGACAACCACGACGGCCACGGCGACAACTGCAGCGCGAACTGGGGCGTCGAAGGCGCCACCGACGACGCGTCGATCCGCGACCTGCGCGCGCGGGTCGCCCGCTCGATGCTCGCCACGCTGTTTACCGCGCTCGGCACGCCGATGATCGTGGCCGGCGACGAATTCGGCAGGACGCAGCACGGCAACAACAACGCATATTGCCAGGACAACGAACTGTCCTGGCTCGACTGGGATCTCGCGCGCAGCGACGAAGGCGCGCAGATGACGCGCTTCGTGTCGCGGCTCGCCGCGCTGCGCCGCATGTATCCGCTGATGTCGGCGCCGCGCTATCCGTCCGGCGACCGCGACGGTGCGCCGGGCATGCGCGAGATCGACTGGTTCGACGAGCGCGGCGACCCGCTGAGCGTGCCCGCGTGGGAGGACGGCGAGCGTCGCGCGCTGACGATGCGGCGCGTCGGCACCGGCCGCACCGGGCGCACCGAGGCGTTGCTCGTGATGCTGAATGCGTCGGCCCACGTCGTCACGTTCAAGCTGCCCGCCCCCGTGCTCGACTATCGCGTGCTGCTCGACACCGCGTCGCCCGACGGCGGCCCGCGCGGCTGGCCCGACGCCGGCCTCGACGTCGCCGCGCACGCGGCCGTGATCGCCGTCGCGGCCGTGCCACCCGCCCCGCACTCGTGAGGAGCCGCCATGACGTCACGCACCGCCCATCCGCCCGGCACGCACGCATTCGCGTCGTCGTTCGGCGCGACCTGCCTCGACACGGAACACACGCGCTTCCGGTTGTGGGCGCCCGCGAGCCGCACGGCCGCGGTCGAACTGCACGGCGAACGGCGCGTCGCGATGCTGCCGGCCGGGGACGGCTGGTTCGAGGTCGTCGCGCCGTGCGGTCCCGGCACGCTGTACCGCTTCCTGCTCGACGACGGTCTCGTGGCACCCGATCCCGCATCGCGCTTCCAGCCGCATGACGTGCACGGCCCGAGCCAGGTCGTCGACCCGGCCGCGTACCGCTGGCGCAACGACGCGTGGCGCGGGCGGCCGTGGCACGAGACGGTGCTGTACGAACTGCACGTCGGCGCATGCGGCGGCTATGCGAACGTCGAGCGGCGCCTGGCCGAGCTTGCCGCGCTCGGCGTGACCGCGATCGAGCTGATGCCCGTCAATGCGTTCCCGGGCGCGCGCAACTGGGGCTACGACGGCGTGCTGCCGTTCGCGCCCGCTGCGTCGTACGGACGGCCCGAGGAACTGAAGGCACTCGTCGACGCCGCGCACGGGCTCGGGCTGCAGGTGTTGCTCGACGTCGTCTACAACCACTTCGGCCCCGAAGGTAACCTGCTGCCGCGCTATGCACCGGGATTTTTCCGCGCGGACCGGCAGACCGCCTGGGGGCCCGCGATCGACTTCTCGTGTGCGCAGACGAGCGCGTTCTTCATCGACAACGCGCTGTACTGGCTCGACGAATTCCGCTTCGACGGCCTGCGCATCGACGCCGCGCATGCGATCGACGACGATGCATGGCTGCGCGAGCTCGCCCGCCGCGTGCGCGCGTATGCGGGCGACGCGCGCCACGTGCATCTGGTGCTCGAGGACGAGCGCAATCGGGCGAACCTGCTCGGCCCCGGCGGTTTCGACGCGCAGTGGAACGACGACTTCCACAACAGCGCGCACGTGCTGCTCACCGGCGAGCGCGAAGGCTACTACCGCGCGTACGCCGATGCGCCGCTGCGCCATCTCGCGCGCACGCTCGGCGAAGGGTTCGCGTACCAGGGCGAGCCGTCGCCGCTGCACGACGGCGCGCCGCGCGGCGAGCCGAGCGCGCACCTGCCGCCGACCGCGTTCGTCACGTTCCTGCAGAACCACGACCAGATCGGCAACCGCGCCTTCGGCGAGCGGCTGCGCGCGCTCGCGAACGACGACGCGGTGCGCGCGGCGACCGCCCTGATGCTGCTCGCGCCGCAGGTGCCGCTGCTGTTCATGGGCGAGGAAGTCGGCAGCACGCAGCCGTTCCAGTTCTTCACCGACTATCGCGGCGCGCTCGCCGACGCGGTGCGCGAAGGCCGGCGCCGCGAGTTCGCCGCGTTTTCCGCGTTCGCCGATCCCGCGCATCGCGACGCGATTCCCGATCCGAACGACATCGGCACGTTCATGCGCTCGTCGCCCGGTCATGCCGGTGCGGACACGTGGCCCGACGCCGACGCGTGGCGGCGCTTCTACCGCAGCGCGCTGGCCGTGCGCGCGGCGCTCGTGACGCCGCACCTGCCGGGCGCCCGCGCGCTCGGCGTCGAGCTGCTGTCCGCCGCCGGCAGCGGCAACCGCGACGGTGACGGCAGCGCGGAGGCGCTCGTCGCGCGCTGGCGGCTCGGCGACGGCAGCACGCTCACGCTCGCATTCAATCCCGGCTCGCGCGACGCGCTGCTGCCGATGCTGCCGGTCGGCAAGATCGTGTTCGAGACGCCGCCGCGCGCGCGCGACCGGCTGGCCGAGCGGCGGCTGCCCGCGCGCACCTGCATCGCATGGCGCGACGGTGCGGTCAACCGCGATGCGCTCCATCACCGCACGAACGGGCACACACGACAATGACGACCGACGTGCCGATCGCCGACCTCGCGCGTGCGGCCGGGCTGGCGCCCGACTGGATCGACTCGGGCGGCGTCGCGCGGCGGGTGGGCGACGACGCGCTCGTCGCGCTCGTCGATGCACTCGGCTGGCCATGCGGCACGCCGATCGAGCGGGTCGACAGCGCGGCCGCGCTGACCGATGGCCGGGACGCAACGCCGCAGGTCGTCACCGGCGACGCCGGCGTGCCGCTGACGCTCCCGCGCAGCGTCGCGCCGCCGGGCGCGCGCTTGCGGATCGCGCTCGAAACGGGCGAGCACGTCGACGCTCGCGTGGCCGACGCGGGTGAATCCGGCGCACTGCCGCCGCTCGCGGTGCCCGGCTATCACGCGCTCGAGATCGGCGAGCAACGCATCGGGCTCGCGATCGCGCCGCCGCGTGCGCGGCCGTTCACCGCCGACGACGGCGTGACGGGTGCGCAGCGCCGCTGGGGCATCGCGGCCCAGTTGTACAGCCTGCGCCGCACGGGCGACGATGGCGCGGGCGACTACACCGCGCTCGCCGGCCTCGCCGCGCATGCGGCGCGGCACGGCGCGCACGCGGTCGCGATCAGCCCGACGCATGCCGGCTATCCGGCACTGCCCGAGCACGACAGCCCGTATTCGCCGTCGTCGCGGCGCTGGCACAACGTCGCGTATCTCGACTGCGACGCGGTGCCGGGCGCCGATATCGCGCGGCGAATGCATGGCGCGGCGGCACATGGCACTGCCGCACCCGATACGCCGCTGATCGACTGGCCGCACGTGCTGCCGCTGAAGCTGCGCCGCTTGCGCGCGTGCTTCGATGCGTGGCGCGCGAACGGCGGGCCGTTGCGCGACGCGTTCGAGCAATTCCGTACGGCAGGCGGCGCGGCGCTCGACGCACACGCGCGCTTCGACGCGCTGCAGGCGTTCTGCATCGAACACGGAATCGGCGCGGACTGGCGGCAATGGCCCGCGCCGTGGCGCATGCCGGCTTCGGCCGAGGTCGACGCGTTCGCGCACGCGCATGCCGAGACGATCGCGTTCCATGCGTTCCTGCAATGGTGCGCGTCGGACGCGCTCGGCAACGCACAGCATGCGGCGCGCGAGGCCGGGATGGTGATCGGATTGATCGCCGATCTCGCGGTCGGCGCCGATCGCGCGGGCAGCGACGCGTGGGCGCACGGCACGACGCTGCTGCGCGGCGTGTCGGTCGGCGCGCCGCCCGACCTGTTCAATGCGGACGGCCAGGCCTGGGGCGTGACGACGTGGACGCCCGCCGCGCTGCGCGCGACCGGCTTCGCGCCGTTCGTCGACCTGTTGCGCGCCGCCTTCGCGCGGGCGGGCGGGGTCCGTATCGACCACGTGCTCGGCTTCGCGCGGATGTGGATCGTGCCGGACGGCGGATCGCCGCGCGACGGCGCGTACTTGCACTATCCGCTCGACGATCTCGTGCGGCTGGTCGCGCTGGAGGCGGCACGGCATCGCGCGGTCGCGATCGGCGAGGATCTCGGCACGGTGCCGGCCGGGTTTCGCGAGCGGCTCGGCGCGCGGGGGATCGCGGGAATGCGCGTGTTGTGGTTCGAGCGTGAGGCGGACGGCGCGTTTCGGCCGCCGTCGGCGTGGGATCGCGACACGATCGCGATGACGTCGACGCACGACCTGCCGACCGTGGCGGGTTGGTGGCGTGGTGTCGATCTCGAGTGGCGGCGGAGGTTAGGTGATGCAGATGCAGATGCAGATGCAGATGCAGATGCCTCCGAGGATGCACGCACCGACGACGGGAGTGGCCAAACGCAACGCACCGCGAGTGCGCGTAATGTCGGTGACGACATCGGTCGCGCCGCGGCCGCACACGGAGCGGGACGTTACGAACGAAACAAACCTGCTTTGCGTGACGAGCATCCCGCCAAGGATGTCGGTCACGGCGCGCCCGCCAATCGCGACACGCCGCCGCCCACCCCTGACCTCGCCCTCACTGCGGCCCGGGCCGAACGCGCGACCGAGCGCGCGGCACTATGGCGCGCGTTGCAGCAAGCGGGCTGCGCGCCGCCCGGCGATCCGGTACCGCCTGCCGACACGCCACCCGTCGGTGCAATCCTCGCGTATGTCGCGCGCAGCCCGTCGCCGCTCGCGATCGTGCCGCTCGAGGATCTGCTTGCACTGGACGCCCAACCGAATCTTCCCGGCCCGCCGCGCGGCCATCCGAACTGGCTGCGCCGGCTGCCGCGCGCGGTCGACGCGCTGTTCGACGCCGACGTACGCAAACGCATCGCGGCGCTCGAGCGCGCACGCCGCGCCCGGGAGAAGGACACATGACACCGCGCGCGACCCTGCGACTGCAACTGCACGCCGGCTTCACGTTCGACGACGCGGCCGCGCACGCCGACTATTTCGCGCGGCTCGGTGTGAGCCACCTGTACCTGTCGCCGATCACGACGGCCGAGCCCGGTTCGCTGCACGGATACGACATCGTCGACCATCACACGATCAGCGCGGAACTCGGCGGCGCAGCCGGCTTCCGCCGCCTCATCGACGCGTTGCGCGCGCGCGGCCTCGGCGTGATCGCCGACATCGTGCCGAACCACATGGGCGTCGGCGGCGCATCGAACGGCTGGTGGAACGACGTGCTCGAATGGGGGCCGGCGAGCCCGTACGCGCGCTACTTCGACATCGACTGGCATCCGCCTGACGCGACGCTCCACGGCAAGGTGCTGCTGCCCTGCCTCGGCGCGCCCTACGGCGACGCGCTCGCCGCAGGCGACGTCGCGCTCGGCGCCGAGCCGTCGAGCGGGCGTTTCTTCATCGCATGCCCGGGCAGGACGCTGCCGCTCGCCGCCGCGACCTACGCCGAGATCCTGCGCATCGCCAACCGTGCGGACCTGAACGCGCTCGCCGAACAGTTCGCCGCCGCGCCGGTGCGCGGCAGCACGCGCCTCGCGGACGCGCATACGGCACTGCGCGAATACGCCGCCGCACAGGGCCCGCATGCGTTCGACGCGATACTGCGCGGCGCCGATCCGCGCCGCGCACGCTCGCGCGCGTGCCTGCATCGATTGCTCGAACGCCAGCACTACCGGCTCGCGTGGTGGCGCACGGCCGCCGACGAGCTGAACTGGCGGCGCTTCTTCGACATCGCGACCCTCGCGGCCGTGCGCGTCGAGGACGAAGCGGTGTTCGACGCGGTGCACGCGCTGCCGCTGGCGCTCCATGCGGCCGGCTGCCTCGACGGCCTGCGCGTCGATCACGTCGACGGCCTCGCCGACCCGGGCGCGTACTGCCGCCGCCTGCAGGCGCGGCTCGCCGCGCAGCGCGACGAGCGGCCGTATCTCGTCGTCGAGAAGATCCTCGCGCCGGGCGAGACGCTGCGTGAAGACTGGCGCGTCGACGGCACGACCGGCTACGACTTCATGAACGACGTCGCCGCGCTGCTGCACGATCCGGCTGGCGCGGCGCCGCTCGCCGCGCACTGGGCGGCCGTGTCGGGATCGGCGCGGTCGTTCGCGCAGGAGGCGGTGGACGGCAAGCGGCGCGTGCTGAAGCGGCAGCTCGCCGGCGAGCACGAACGCGTCGCGCGGGCGTTGCACCGCATTGCGCGCGCGGCACCCGCGACGCGCGACCTCAGCCGGATCGCGATTCATCGCGTGCTGGGCGAACTCGCCGTGCACCTTCCCGTGTACCGGATGTACCCGATACCCGGCAACGAGCCGACCGGCGCCGATCGTCGCGTGCTGGCGCACGCGTACGACGCGGCGTGCGCGACGATCGATCCGTCCGACCGCTACGCGCTCGATCGCGTCGCCGGCTGGCTCGGGCTGCCGGGCCTGCGCGCGCCGCGTGCGGATGCCGAGGCGCTGCACGCGGCGCGCGTCGCGTTCGCGCAGCTCACCGCGCCGCTCGCCGCGAAGGGCGTCGAGGATACCGCCAACTATCGCTACGGCCGGCTGCTGTCGCGCAACGAGGTCGGCGCCGATGCGGGCGATTTCAGTCTGTCGCGCGGGGCGTTCCATGCGCGCAACCGCCGCCGCGCGCGCACCGTTCCGCATACGCTCGTCGCGACCGCGACCCACGATCACAAGCGCGGCGAAGATGCGCGCGCGCGGCTCGCGGTGCTCAGCGAAGTGCCGGACCTGTGGCGCGCGGTGTCGCTCGACTGGTCCGCGCTGAATCAGCCGCGGCGCGGCGGCGCGCATCGCGATCTCGCGTGGGCGCCGGGGCCGGCTGCGGAAGCGCTGCTGTACCAGACGCTCGTCGGCTGCTGGCCGCCGGCGCTCGCGCCCGACGATGCGGACGGGCTGGCGACGCTTGCCGAGCGCGTGGTGCGCTGGCAGACGAAGGCGCTGCGCGAAGCGAAACAGCATACGGACTGGCTCGCACCCGACGCGGACTACGAGCGCGACTGCGAACGGTTCGTCCGCGCGATCCTGACGCCGCATGGCGCGGGCGATTTCGTGCACCGGCTGCACGGGTTCGTCGCGCGGATCGCGCCGGCCGGTGTCGTCAACAGCCTCGCGCAGGCGGCGCTGCGGATCGCGTCGCCGGGTGTGCCCGATCTGTATCAAGGTACCGAGTCATGGGATCACTCGCTCGTCGATCCGGACAACCGGCGCGACGTGCCGTTCGCACAGCTCGCGGCCGAGCGGGTCGACGAACCGGTCGCCGCGTACCTGCGGGACTGGCCCGACGCACGCGTGAAGCGCGCACTTGTCGAGCGGATGCTCGCGCTGCGCGCCCGCTGGCCGGCAACGTTCTCGGATGGTGCATATGTGCCGCTGCGCGTGCGCGGCAGGCTCGGGCGGCATGCGCTCGCGTTCGCGCGCTGCGATGCGACGGCGACGGTCGTGGTCGTCGTGACGCGGCTCGCATGCCGGTTGCTCGGCGAAGTGCCGGGGGTGCCGCGCATCGCGCCTGCGGAATGGGGCGATACCGCGATCGTGTTGCCGCGCGGCGCGAGCGAGCGGTGGATCGACTGGCTGAACGGCGGGAGCGAAATCGAGGCGCCGGACGGCATGCTGCGGCTCGATCGCTGTCTTGCCGCGTTGCCGGTGGCGGCGCTGGTGGCAGCCGATACGATGAGCCGGTAGCGGTAATCGGATTTGTGCAAAGACGGTCGGCGCCCCGAGGTGAACCATCTCCCCGCGTTCCAGCATTTCCGCTCAACACGCCAACAACATGGCAGTGGCAGCGTCCGGACACACGCCTTGAAACTGGCTGGACGCCAGCAACGCGCGCGGTACATCCTCGCGGGCGACGCGCACGAAACCAAAACCGGCGAAATAGTCCTCCGCGGTCGTCGTCAGCAACCCGATCGCATGGACCGAGCGTGCGCGGCACGTCGCGATCAGCCGCGCAACGATCGCGCGGCCGACGCCGCTCCCTTGCGCGCGCGGTGCGACGGCGATCGACCGGATCAGCGCGAAGTCTCCGTGGTATTCCATACCGCCGCATCCGGTCAACGCGGGCGGATCGGCGAGCACGATGAAGTTTTCCAGATGCTCCACGACACCCGCAGTCGGCAGGTTCGACGCGCGAAGCAATGCCTCGATCGCGGCCAGGTCGGATAACACTGCAGAACGAAGTTGCATGACATCGATTCCCGATTGGATGAGCGGTACCCGTACGGTTCAAATCCCCCGCTGATTCACCCGCTTCGACAACGCCTCCGCGCTTTCCTTCCGTTCGCTGTACCGGTCGACCAGATACGGGCCGATGTCGCGCGTCAGCAGCGTGAACTTGACCAGTTCCTCCATCACGTCGACGACGCGATCGAAATAGGCCGACGGCTTCATCCGCCCCGCTTCGTCGAATTCCATGAACGCCTTGGCCACCGACGACTGGTTCGGGATCGTCAGCATGCGCATCCAGCGTCCGAGCACGCGCATCTGGTTTACCGCATTGAACGACTGCGATCCGCCGCTGACCTGCATCACCGCGAGCGTCTTGCCCTGCGTCGGCCGCACCGCGCCGACCGACAGCGGAATCCAGTCGATCTGCGACTTCATGATGCCGGTCATCGCGCCATGTCGTTCCGGCGAGCACCAGACCATCCCCTCCGACCACATCACCAGCTCGCGCAATTCGACCACCTTCGGGTGACTTTCGGGCGCATCGTCGGGCAGCGGCAGGCCGCTCGGATTGAACACGCGCACCTCGGCGCCCATCGCCGTGAGCAGGCGCTCGGCCTCCTCGACCAGCAGGCGACTGAACGAACGCTCGCGCAGCGAGCCGTAAAGCAGCAGGAAACGCGGCGGATGCGTCGACGGCGACGCCGGCCGCAAGCGGCTCGCGTCCGGTACGCGAAAGAGTTCAGCGTCGAGTTGCGGCAGGTCGGTCAGTCGGTCGGTCATGGATGGATTCCGTGGTTTGCTCAAGCGCGCTCGTACCAGCCCTTCGACCGGTTCACGATGCGCACCACCAGCAGCATGACCGGCACTTCGATCAGCACGCCGACGACGGTCGCGAGCGCCGCGCCGGAATGGAAACCGAACAGGCTGATCGCGGCCGCGACGGCCAGCTCGAAGAAGTTGGACGCGCCGATCAGCGCCGACGGGCATGCAATGTTGTGCTTCTCGCCCACGGCACGATTGAGCCAGTATGCGAGCGCGGCGTTGAAGAACACCTGGATCAGGATCGGCACCGCGAGCAGCGCGATCACCAGCGGCTGCTTCAGGATCGCTTCGCCCTGGAACGCGAACAGCAGCACGAGCGTGGCCAGCAGCGCGGCGATCGACCACGGGCCGATTTTCGTCATCGCGGCGTCGAACGCAGCTTGCCCGTTCGCGAGCAACACCTTGCGCCAGATCTGCGCGAGGATCACCGGAATCACGATGTAGAGCACGACCGACGTGAGCAGCGTCGCCCACGGCACGGTAATCGCGGACATCCCCAGCAACAGCCCGACCAGCGGCGCGAACGCGATCACCATGATGCTGTCGTTCAGCGCGACCTGCGACAGCGTGAACAGCGGATCGCCGCCGGTCAGCCGGCTCCACACGAACACCATCGCCGTGCACGGCGCGGCGGCCAGCAGGATCAAACCGGCGATGTAGCTGTCGAGCTGGTCCGCCGGCAGCATCGGCGCGAACAGATGCCGGATGAACAGCCAGCCGAGAAACGCCATCGAGAACGGCTTGACCAGCCAGTTCACGACGAGCGTGACGCCGATGCCTTTGACGTGCTGACGCACTTCATGCAACGCCCCGAAGTCGACCTTGACCAGCATCGGGATGATCATCACCCAGATCAGCAGCCCGACCGGCAGATTGACCTGCGCGTACTCCATGCGGCCGATCTGCTGGAACACGCCGGGCAGCATCTGGCCGAGCGCGATGCCGGCGACGATGCACAGCGCGACCCAGACCGTCAGGTAGCGTTCGAAGAAATTGATCGCGGGCTTCGCAATGGCATGGCGAGGCGGGATCGCGTTGGACGTGTTCATCGAAGAGAATTCCGTGCGGGAGCAACGCACGCGGCACGCCGTTTCACGCGCGCCGCCGTGCGAGTGCTCAGTTTCGCGAGATGGCGGTCAACGCCGCCTGCAGTTTGGCATCGCTCATGCGCTCGAGCGGCAGCGCCAGCAGTTGCAGCATCCGGTAGCCGAGCGCCTCGCGCGTCAGTTCGAACGCGAGCCGCTTGCCGGCATCGCCGCCCTCGGCGTTCGACGGATCGGCGTAGCCCCAATGCACTTTCACCGGGCTGCCGGGCCAGTACGGGCAGGCCTCCGCGGCCGCGCTGTCGCATACCGTGATGACGATGCGCAGGTGCGGCGCGCCGTCGCCGACGAATTCGTCCCAGCTCTTGCTGCGGTATCCGGTGACGTCGACACCGGCGCGCGTGAGCGCATCCAGCGCGAACGGATTGAGCCGGCCGCTCGGCGCGCTGCCGGCGCTGTAGGCGCGCACGTCGCGGCCGAGTTTCCCGGCCCAGTGGTTGAGCATTCCCTCCGCGAGCACGCTGCGCGCGGAGTTGTGGGTACAGAGAATCAGGACGTTGGTGGTCATCGGCGGGCGGGTGAATGCATGCTCAGGTTTGGTCGGAGCAGGAAGTCGAACAGGCGGACGCCGGCGTGCACGGATTGCCGCCGCAGCAGTTCTCGGTGAGGTAGCCGATCAGCCCGTTCATCGTCGCGAAGTTCGCGCAATAGAACACGAAGCGGCCTTCCTGGCGGCTCGTGACGAGCTGCGCATGGGCCAGTTCCTTCAGATGAAACGACAGCGACGACGGCGGCACGTCGAGCAGCGTCGCGATTTGGCCGGCCGGCAAGCCCGACGGGCCGGCCTGCACGAGCGCGCGAAAGACGGCGAGGCGCGACTCATGCGCGAGTGCCGCCAGCGCGGTGATGGTCTGGTTCGTTTCCATGTTTCGATAATACTCGAAATGTGGAAACGAAGGCAGGAATGCATCGCGTCCCGCCGCCGCGCGTCACACCGTCACGACCATTCTTCGGGCGGCATCGCGCCGCCGTCATCCTCCCACTGCGGCTCGCCCGCCCCTTCCTTGCGGGTCGGCGCCACCGGCCCGTTCCCGCTGCTGCGTTCGTTTCGCCGCGTGTCGCGGGACGTCGCCGCGCGCACGCGCGCCCGCGTGCGGGTCGGTGCGACGGTCCGCTGTTCGCTGCCGCGGCGCTCGTCGGTCGACGCCGCGTCCTGGATCTGTCGCGCATTCGAAGCTGCGTTCATGTGTGCCCTCCCGGCTCATTGAAAGAGACTTCGTTGAAACCCGCAGCAATTCGGGTGCCGCCTGTCGGGCAAGCGCCTTGCTCCCCCGTTTCGTACCGCAACCCTTTCCGGAGCCGACCATGCCGATCGACCGCAGCACGCCGCCCGCAACGCGTCACCGTCTCGGCGAATGGATGGCCCGCGAGGAATCGCAGATGGCCGGGTACCGCGCGAACATCGCGAACGCAGCGCGCGCGCAGGCCGGCGAACAGCTGCGCACGCCGGCCGTGCAGGCGCTCGCGCGGCTGTTCGACGACAACGCGGTGCTGCGCATGAGCCTCACCCGCGCGATCGACGAGGCGCTCGAAGCGGGCCGCATGCTCGGCTACGCATCGATCGGCGAACTGATGACCGTGATCGACCACCTGATGACCTACACGCCGCCGTTCAGCGAAACGAGCCTGGTCGTGTGCCCGCTGAACGCGTTTCTCGACTGGCCGATGTGCATGCCGTCGGGCCACGCGGTGTTTCGCGACGCGGCGGTCAACGCGCACCTGAAGCAGGTGCTGAACGTGTGGTGCGACTTCCTCGGCGGCCCGCATTCGCGCGCGCATCTCGACACGTCGCCGCCCGACGGCTGGTTCTGCGATGCCGCGCGCACGCGCGTCGGCCTGTCGCAGTTCCAGTATCGCGAGGACCAGCCGTACTGGGGCTTCGACTCGTGGAACGACTTCTTCACGCGGCGCTTTCGCGCGGGTGCGCGGCCGGTCGCGGCGCCGGACGATCCGCACGTGATCGTCAGCGCGTGCGAGGCCGCGCCGTATCACACCGAATCCAGCGTGAAGATCCGCGACAGGTTCTGGATCAAGGGGCAGCCGTATTCGCTGCGCGACATCTTCACGCCCGCGCGGCTGCCGCTTGCCGAGCGCTTCGTCGGCGGCGACCTCTACCAGGCGTATCTGAGCGCGTACAACTATCACCGCTGGCACGCGCCGGTGCGCGGCACCGTCACGCACGCGTACCGGGTCGACGGCACCTACTACTCGGTCGCGGAAGCGGAAGGCCCGGACCCGGCCGGGCTCAACGACTCGCAGGGCTACATGACGGCCGTCGCCGCGCGCGCGGTGGTCTCGATCGACTGCGACGACCCGGGGATCGGGACGGTCGCCGCGGTGTTCGTCGGGATGGGCGACGTGTCGTCGTGCGTGATCGAGGTCGTGCCGGGGCAGCGGATCGACAAGGGCGACGAGATCGGCTATTTCCAGTACGGCGGCTCGACCTGCTGCCTGCTGTTCGAGCCGGGTGTGATCGACCGCTTCCAGTGCGCGCCGCCGTTCGACGGCGATACGCCGGCCGTGCAGGTCAACGCGCCGGTCGCGATCGCGCACTGAGCCGCGCGGTTCGGCATCACGCGTCGGCACTGCCGAACTCGCGCCCGGCGTGCCGCAGCATGCGCTGCACGATCGACAGCCCGTCCGGCGTCAGCGCGAGCCGGCTCGCGCCCGATGCGTCGGCGCGCATCTCGATCAGGTGTTGTTCCACCAACGCGACGATATCTTCGCGGTCGGCCTGGATCTGTTCCGGCGCGCGATGGACCAGGAACAGTGCGGCAAATTCATGTGCGGTCAGCATGTTGTCTCCCCCATTTGACGGCTTGGCGCGATACGACGATGGCATCGCGCCGGCGCAGGCGCGAATCGTGCGCCGCGATCTGAGGAGACATGCAGGGAGTGTGCCAGTATCTGGGACGGAGCGGCCCGGCGCCCGGCCGGCGCGCGGCGTGATGTGTCACTTCAAGGCGCTCGGGGGCCGCTGCAAAGTTTTCAACGGCGTGTAATGGCGCCCAATGGTGCGAATGGAACGGCACGGGCGCACTGCGGCACGGCAGCGGCACGCGCCGCATGCCCCACGGACTCACGACTTCCGCGAACGGAACATTCCGGCGCGGGCCGTTTTGCGCGCCGCCTTGTCGCGCACGCGGAAGTAGCCGCTGTGGAGTTCCACGCCGCCCTTGCCGTCGACCAGCACGTCCGCGCACGCGGCCTCGATGCGCGCACGGCCGCGCTCGAACGCGTCGCGCAAGTCGGCTTCGAGCGCGGAGCGCGCGCCGAAATGATCCTCGAGCGCTTCGACCGTGATCGTGCAGGTTTGCGGCTTCCCGTCGACCTCGACGACGAAACGCATCAGCAGCGCCGCGCCGTCGAACTCGGGCGGCGCGTCGGTCAGCGTCACGTGGCGAACGGGTTCGGCCGGCATCGCTCATGGCCCCCGCGACGCGAGGCACTGCACCAGCGCGCCGTTGAATGCGGGCAGGTCGGCCGGCTTGCGGCTCGTGATCAGGTTGCCGTCGCGCACGACCTCCTGGTCGACCCACTTGCCGCCCGCATTGCGGATGTCGTCCTGCAGGCTCGGCCAGCTCGTCATCGTGCGGCCGTCCACCAGCCCGGACGACACGAGCAGCCAGCCGCCGTGACAGATCGCGGCAATTGGCTTGCCCGCGCCGACGGCCGCGGTCACGAATTCGCGCGCGGCCGGCAGCATCCGGATCGCGTCGCCGTTGACCACGCCGCCCGGCAGCACGACCGCGTCGTAATCGCCTTCGCGCGCATCGTCGAACGTGCGGTCGACCTTCACGCGATCGCCCTTGTCGACGTGCCTGAACCCCTGGATCTCGCCGCGCTTCTGCGAAATCACGTCGACCTGCGCGCCCTCCGCCGTCAGTGCCCGCTGCGGTTCGACGAGCTCGGCTTCCTCGAAGCCGTCGACCGCGAGTATCGCTACCTTGCAATGATCCAGCTTGCCGATCATGAATCGCTCCCTTTCGTGTTGTGGCACCGGGTGTGCCGTACCCTGCTGTATCCATCGACGCAGCAATGGGCGTGCCGCGCCCGTCGGGATGGCGGCCGGCGCGGTGCCGCCTTGATGGGGCGCGACCCGCGATCGGCGATCGGCGATCGGCGGCGCGCATGCGCGTCGCGGCGTGATGCGTGCGCCTATTGGACAGCGCCGCGCGGCGCCTGCAAAGATTTCAACGACGGATGTAACGTGACGCCGGCAATACCCGCGACTATTGGCGGCAGCCGCCCGGTGGCCTGCATGCGGGGCCGTACCCGCCGCCGGCCGGTGCCGGCCCCGCGCTCACTGCAGGTGCCGCGCGGCGTCGAGCATCGCGTCGGTCAGCTCGATCGTCAGCGTCAGGTCCTCGGTGACGTCGGGCAGCGCGTCGAGCGTGGCCTGCACGCTGTCGTGCAGCATCGCGTGCACGCGCATCCGCGCGGCCTCGTCGAGGTCCGCATAGCGCTCCATCGTGTCGCAGTCGAGCGCGAGCACGACCGCGTGCCGCGCGGTATCGCGCGGCGCATCGGGCGCGAGCGCCCACGCCGCATGAAACATGATCCTGCCGGTCGCGACGTCGACATGAACCGTCGTATCGAGACCCTCGGTCTCGGCGGCGTCGGCGTCCAGCGCATCGTCGTCGAGCGAGATCCGGGAATTCGATTGCATGTTGTCCTCCTGCGTGGTGGCGACAGGCCGGCCTCGCGCGCGGCGTCCGCCAGCGCGCCGCGCCGGGCGCCGGCGCGGCGCCGTGATCGTCAATAGCTGCTGGAACCTGCGCTGCCCGTGCCGCCGCCCGAGCCGGTCGCCCCCGGCAAGCGGCTAGTGCCGGTGCCCGCGCCGGTTCCGCCCGGGGCCGCACCGGCACCGCCCATGCCCGCGCTGCCGCCGGCACCGCTCGTACCGGTGCTGCCGGTACCGGGGGTGCCCATTCCGGTGCTACCGGTACCGCTGCCTGTGCTACCCATTCCGGTGCCGCCGGTCGCGCCGCCGCCCATGCTGCCGGTCCCGGCGCCTGTCATGCCGCCGGTCGTGCCGCCGGGCTTGGTGCGCACGTCCGGTTGACGGCGCGAACCCGTGCCGCGCGGCGCCTGCATGCGGGTCGCGGGCGGCGGCGCCGCCGTATTGCCGTTCGACAAGTTACCGCCGCTTCCCTGCGCCGACGCGTCCGGCGGCGACAGGATCGGCGCACCGGTGCCCTCGTCGGAACGCTGCGAGTTCTGTGCCCACGCGGCCGGTGCGGCCGCGACGAGCGCGACGGCCGCGCACGCGAGGATCCGGCGCGCGGCAGATTTCGATTCGGATGCTGGCTTCATGGAGCGCTCTCCCTCAATGGAATCGCCGTAGTGGAATGGCCTGCGCCTTCGATTCAGCAAGGCCCGTGCCGCCACCGACAGGCGGCACGCGAATTGCGGCACCACCCGGACACCCGAGACCCGCGATCCATCCCGATTCCATAGGGAGAGCCCTGCCATGCCTTCAGCTTCCGCTTCCCATCCGCACGGCAAACGCGCGACGCGCCGCCCGGGCCGTGCGCGCAGCAACGATCCGCAGCACCGCAAGCGCTGGTCCGCCGATGTCATGCAAAGAAGCGATGCGCTCGACATCGAGCCCGAGATCTTCAAGTCAGACGACCCGGGCAAAATCGCCGCGTCGCTCAAGCGCTCGGCCGAACACAGCCGCCGCCGCAAGGGGACGCCGTTCCAGTCGGCGATGTCGATGCTGAACTTCTACGTGAACCGCGCGGGCCGCAACCTGCCGAAAACGCGCCGCGCGACGCTCGAACGTGCGAAGCGCAAACTGCGCGAGGCGTTCGGCCGCAAGCCGTGACGGCCCCCGCCGGTTCGCCGTCGACCTGCCCGGCCTGCCCGCATGCATGAAACGCTGTGGTATCTGATCATCGGCGCGGTGCTGATGGGCATGGGCATCGTGACGTCGGCGCTGCGTCATCTGCCGTGCAGCAGCGCGATGATCTATCTTGCACTCGGTGTCGCGCTCGGCCCGTCCGGCGCCGGGCTCCTGCATCTCGACATCCAGCGCGACGCGCCGCTGCTGCGCGAGATCGTCGAGGTCGCGCTGCTGGTATCGCTGTTCGCGATCGGGCTGCGGCTGCGCGTGCCGCTGTCCGACCCGCTGTGGCGCGTGCCGTGCCGGCTCGGCCTGCTCGCGATGATCGTCACGGTGCCGCTGCTCGCCGGCTGCGCGGTCCTGACGCTCGGGCTCGGCTGGGGCCCCGCGCTGCTGCTCGCGGCGATCCTCGCGCCGACCGACCCGGTGCTCGCGCACGACGTGCAGGTGCATGATCCCGGCGATCGCGACCTGGTGCGCTTCGCGCTGTCCGGCGAAGGCGGGCTGAACGACGGCATCGCGCTGCCGTTCGCGCTCGCGGGCCTCGCGCTGTGCGGCGCGTCCGATGCGCCGCATGGGCCGCCACCGCTGTCGGGCGCGTTCGCGCTGGCCGCGCTGTGGGGCATCGCGGGCGCGGCCGCGATCGGCGGCATGCTCGGCGCGGCGACCACCACCGCGATCGGCTGGCTGCGCACCCGTCATGCGCAGGCACTCGGCTTCGAAGGCTTCTTCGCGCTCGCGTTGATCGTGCTGTCGTTCGGTGCCGCGCAGCTCGCGCATACGTTCGGCTTCATCGCGACGTTCGCCGCGGGCGTCGCGATGCGCCGCGTCGAGCATCGCGCGAGCGGTGACCGCCGGCCGCGCGAAGTGATCGGCCGGGTGGATTCGGAAGACGTGGTCGCGACCGAGAAACACCCGGAGAAAGCGCATGCGTTCATGACCGAATCGGTGCTCGACTTCACGATCGAGCTCGAGCGGATCGCCGAGGCGCTCGTGATGACGATGATCGGCGGCGTGCTCGCCACGCTGACGACGCCGCTCTTCACGTGGGGCTCGGCCGCGCTCGCCGTCGCGCTGTTCGTCGCCGTGCGGCCGCTCGCGGTGCTGCCGGCGCTCGCCGGCTCGCGCGCGACGCCGGCGCAGCGCCGGCTGCTGGCATGGTTCGGGATACGCGGGATCGGCTCGTTCTACTACCTGCTGTTCGCGCTCGAGCACGGGCCGTCCAGCGCGGTGCGGCCGCTCGCGGCGCCGGTGCTGGCCGTCGTGTCGGCGTCGGTGATCGCGCACGGCGTGTCCGCGACGCCGCTGATGGACTGGTATCACCACCTGCAGCAGCGTCGGCGCTGACGACACCGTCACGACATGCCGAGACGCGCACGCATCTGCGCGGTGATCCGCTGCCGCGTGCCGGCATAGTCTTCCCAAGGGTCGCGCTTCAGCCGGTCGAGCCGCTCGTGCAGCGTGTCGATCGTCCATTGCGCGCCGCCCGTGGTGGTTGGCACCTCGTCCCAGCGCAGCGGCACCGACACGCCCAGCCCGGGCCGCGCACGCACCGAATACGCGGCGATTGTGCTCGCACCGCGGCCGTTGCGCAGGTAGTCGATGAAGATCTTGCCGCGCCGGTGACGCGCGCCCATCGTCGCGGTGAAACGGTCGGGCAGCGCGCCCGCGACATGCCGCGCGAGCGCGCGCGAGAAGTCCTTCGCGTCGTCCCAGCCCAGGTGCCGCGCGATCGGCACGACGACGTGCAGCCCCTTGCCGCCGCTCGTCTTGCAGAACGACGCGAGGCCCAGTTCGTCGAGCAGCCCGCGCACGAGCTGCGCGGCGTCGGTCATCGCGCGCCACGGCAGCGCCGGATCGGGATCGAGGTCGAACACGATCCGGTCCGGCCGCTCGATGTTCGACGCGTGCGCGTTCCATGTATGCAGCTCGATCGTGCCCATCTGCGCGGCGCCGAGCAGCGCGTCGACGCTGTCGAGCGACAGCAGCGGACCGTGGCCCGGATCGAGTCCTGCGTGCTGCGTGACGAACGGGATCTCGCGGCGCTCCGCATGCTTCTGGAAGAACAGCTCGCCCGCGATGTCGCCGGGCGCGCGCACGAGCGCCACGGGCCGGCCCTTCAGGTCCGGCAGCAGCCACGGCGCGACCCATTGCCAGTAATGCGCGAGATCGATCTTGCGCGTGCCGCTCTGCGGATCGAGCACGCGCTCGGGATGGGTGATGCGCACACGGCCGAGCATGTCGGAACCGGTATCGTCGCGTGCTGCGTGGGGGGACGGGCGTGAACGTGCGTGGTGCTTGCGATCGCTTGGGTCGTGCTTGGCGCGATCTGCGTGATCGGCATGCTCGGCATGCTCGGCGTGCTCGGCGTGCTCGGCGTGCTCGGCGTGCTCGGCGTGCGACGTATGCGACGTATGCGACGTGCGATCGACGTGCGCCGCGTGCTTGCGTTCGCGCTTTTCGTGATGCGTGGTCTGGCGTCGCTCCATCACCCCCTCCGTTTCCGGTTGCTTCGGCACTTCGCGGACGATCTGCGACGCCGGCTTGTCCTCGCGCAGCGCGATGAACGCGGCCTGCCGCACGATGCCGTCGCCGGTCCACTCGGCGAATTCGCATTCGGCGACGAGCGTCGGCTCGATCCAGTGCACGCGCGTGCGCGAGCGTTCGCGCGGCGGCGGATCGAACGGCGTCGTATCGCGTTGCTGCTTGCGCAGGATCGGTGCGAGCTGGTCGAGCATCCGCGTGTCGAAGCCGGTGCCGACGCGGCCGACATAGCGCAGCGGCGCAGGCCCGCGCCGCCGCTTGCCGGCCGCTGCCGGCTCGTGCACGCCGAGCAGCAGCGCGCCGAAGCCGTGCCGGCTGCCCGACGGCTCGGTGTAACCGCCGATCACGAACTCCTGGCGGCGCCGGCATTTGAGCTTGATCCACGCGGGCGAGCGACCGCCGCGATAGCGCGATTCCGCGCGCTTGCCGATCAGCCCTTCGAGGCCGGTATCGCAGGCGCTCGCGATCAGCGATGCGACGTCGTCGCCGAGATCCGGCGAAAAGCGCAGCCGCGCGGGGTCGCTGTCGGCGAGCAGCGGTTCGAGCAGGGCGCGGCGCGCGGTGAGCGGTGCGTCGCGCAAGTCGTAACCGTCGAGACAAGGCAGGTCGAACACGAACAGCGTGATCGCATCCGAGTGTCCGGCGCCGATCGCGTTCTGCAGCGCCTGGAAGTCGGGGAGACCGTTCCTGCCGAGCACGACGGCCTCGCCGTCGAGCCAGGCGTCGTCGACGTCGAGCGCCGCGAGCGCGTCGCGCTGCGCGCGCAGCTTCGCGGTCCAGTCGCGGCCTTCGCGCGTCATCAGCTTCACGTGTCGGCGGGCGCCCTTGCCCGCAATGCGCGCGAGGATCCGGTAGCCGTCGAATTTCAGTTCGTAGCGCCAGTCGCCCTGCGTCGGCGGGCCGTCGACCAGCGTCGCGAGTTGCGGCGCGACGCGCTCGGGCAGCGGCGCGCGTACCGCACCGTCGATCTCGGACGGATCGGCGGGCCGGCGGGCGCGGCTTTCTTCTCGGCTTTCTCGGCTTTCTCGGCTTTCTCGGCTTTCTCGGCTTTCTCGGCTGTCTCGGCTGTCTCGGCTGTCTCGGCTGTCTCGGCTGTCGCGGCCATGATCGTCATGCGCTGCGGCGCGCGTGTCGGTCGAGTCGCGCCGGCCGCGTTGCGCTCCGCGCGCGCGCGTCGAGCGGCCCGCGGCATCCGCACGCGTCGCCGACGCCGCCCCGTCATGCACACTCCCCGGCAGTTCGCCGACGACGTCGAATTCGGCCTCGCTGCGCGCGTCGTCGTCGCGCTCCTTGATCAGTAGCCACTGCACCTGCCGCCCCTCCTGCCGTCCGCTGCGCACGAGCGCCCAGCCGCCGTGCAGCTTTTCTCCGTCGAGCCGGAACGTCAGCTTGCCCGCGCGATAGCCGTCGCGTGCCTGGGCGACGCCGCCGTCGGGCGTCCACGTGCCTTCGTCCCATACGATGACCGCCCCCGCGCCGTAATGCCCGGCCGGAATCTCGCCTTCGAACGACGCGTATTCGAGCGGATGATCCTCGACCTGCACGGCGAGGCGCTTCACCGACGGATCGACGCTCGGCCCCTTCGGCACGGCCCACGACTTCAGCGTGCCGTCGAGTTCGAGCCGGAAGTCGTAATGCAGGCGCCGCGCGTGGTGCTCCTGGATCACGAAGCGCAGCGGGTGGCCGGCACGCCGGGTCGCCCGCCCGGAAGGTGTCGCGTTCGCCTTCGCGCGCCGCCGCCCTTGCGCGCCTTCGGGTTCCGGCGTCGCGTCGAAGCGGCGTTTGCGGCGATAGGGATCGAGCTTGCCGGCCATCGTGTCACCTCGCGTCGCCGCGCATCATGCGGCGTGCTTGCGGCGCGCGGCGGTTTTCTTCGCCGCATGCTCGCCGGTCGCGGCACGTTTCGCGGCCGGCCGCTTCGCCGCCGGCGTCTTCTCGGCGGAGCCCTTCGGCGCGGCCTTCGAAGCCGGCTTGCGGCGCGCGCCACCGCGCGACGACGCAGAAGAAGACGACGCGGAGGAAGACGACGCTTCCGCCTCCGCGCCCTCGTCGTCGTCCGTATTGCGCGGGCCCGCCGCGCGCGCGCCGCCGCCGCCCTTCAGGCTGCGTTTCAGCAGCTCGGTCAGGTCGACCACGTTGGTCGCCGCGCGGCCCGTCTGCGCAGGCCGCTCCTCGATCTCCTCGATCTTGCCCGCGCGCACCTTGCGCTCGACCAGCTCGAGAATGTCGTCGCGAAACGTGTCGTGATACTCGTCCGGCGTCCACTTGCCCGCCATCTCGTCGATCAGCTTCTTCGCCATCCCGAGCTCGCGCGCGGTCACGCCCGCGTGTTTCGCGTCGTCGGCCGGCACCGTCAGTTCGTCGAGCGGCCGCAGTTCTTCCTGCCAGCGCAGCGTGTCGAGCGCGAGCAGCGGCCCGACCGGAATCAGCGCGCCGAGATGCTGGCGGTCGCGCATCACCACGAGCGCGATGCCGATCTTGCCGCTGTCCTTCAGCGCGTCGCGCAGCAGCGCATAGACCTTCTCGCCCTTGCGGTCCGGTACGAGGTAGTACGGCGTGTCGAGATACAGGAACGATACCGCGTCCGCGTCGACGAACGTCAGGATGTCGACGGTTTGCGTCGATTCCGGATTGGCCGCGCGAATCTCCTCGTCGGTCAGCACGACGTAGCGTTCCTTCTCGTACTCGTAGCCGCGCACGATGTCCTCGCGCGCGACCTCCTTGCCGGTGCGCTTGTTGATCTGCCGATAGCCGACCGGGTCCATCGAGCGCTTGTCGAGCAGCCGGAACGACGGCTTCACGGTGCGCGTCGCGGGAAACAGCTGCACGGGCACGTGAACGAGCCCGAAGCTGATCGCGCCTTTCCAGATCATCCGCGATGCCATGCGTGTTCTCCTTTGCCGGGTGCGCGAGCGCGTGGCGGCACACACCAGAAGCCGTCACGGGCATGGACGCGCCGCACGGCGCGTGTCGCGACGGCGGCTAAAGCGTCGATGCGGGTTACGTCGGTCAGGGCGCGCGCAACGCGCGGTCGAGTTCGGCGCGCGTCACGTCGAGCGCGACGCTGCATTCGATCTCGGCGTCCTCGACGCGCGGCTTGTGCTCGTCGACCGCGCGCCGCGCGAGGTCGCACAGCTGCGTGCGCACGCGCAGCCGGTCGGCCGCGCCGAGCGACGCATAGCGCGTGAGCACGTCGGGATCGAAGCGCAGGTCGACCGCGCAGCGCCATTGACGCGCGTCTTCATCGGACGGCACGCGCACCCACGACACCTGGATCGTCAGCCGCCCGGACGCGTCGTCCGCATGCACGACGACGGTCGACTGCGACGGAAAGCCGTTCGCGAGCGCATGCTCGATTTCCGCGATGCGCTGCGAACGGTCGGGGGCGGTCGTCATCGCCTGACAACCCCCAGCAGCAGCGTGACCAGGAAGATCACGACGAAGATGTAGAACAGGATCTTCGCGATCTCGGCCGCGCCGGCCGCGATGCCGCCGAAGCCGAACAAGGCGGCGACGAGCGCGATGATGAGGAAGATGATGGCGTAACGAAGCATGAATGCCTCCTGGAGTCCTGAAGAACGGTGATCGCCGATGCGTGTCGCCGTCGATCACGAATCGTGCTTGTGCCCGGGTTTGCCGTGGACCGGCGTCGAAGCCATTTTTTCGAGTTCCTTTTCGCTCATCGACTTGGCCATCGACTTCGCAGGCGGCTTCAGGTCCTTCATTTTCGTGTCGCCGCGCTTGGCCGACAGGGCGGCTCCTGCGGCGCGTTGCTGTGCCTGGGACTTGGCTGGCATGGCTTTCCTCCTCTCGGTGGCGCGCGACGTCCGTGTGGCTCACGGGCGGGCCGCGCGCGGTTCGGACGGTATCGTCATGCGGCGTCGCGCCGGCGCAGGTCGGCCGGCGGAATCTTCATCGCCTGGCGATACTTCGTGACGGTACGACGCGCAAGAAGGATGCCGCGGCCCGCGAGGTTCTGCGCGAGCGCGACGTCGGACAGCGGATCGTTATGGCGCTCGGCGGCGATCATGTCGCGGATCAGCACCTTCGCGGCGGACGCCGAGCACACGCCCTTGCCGGCCGCCTCAAGCTTGCGCGGGAAGAAATGCTTGAACTCGAACGTGCCGTGCGGCGTGGCCATGTACTTGTTGCCCGTCGCGCGCGAGACCGTCGATTCGTGCAGGTCGAGCTCCTCGGCGATGTCGCGCAGCACGAGCGGCTTCATCGCGATCTCGCCGTAGCGGAAGAAGTCGCGCTGCCGGGCGACGATGCATTCGCCGACCCGCTGGATCGTGTCGAAGCGCTTCTGCACGTTGCGGATCAGCCAGCGCGCTTCCTGCAGCTGCTGGCCCAGCGGCGAATCGCGCTCGCCGCTCGACTGCGCGAACAGCGTCGCGTAGCGCTCGTGCAGCCGCGCGCGCGGCAGCACGGCCGGGTTGATCGTCACGATCCATTCGTCGCGCACCTGGCGCACGATCACGTCGGGTATCACGTAGTCGCCGCGCGTGCTGCCGTAGTGATTGCCGGGGCGCGGATCGAGCGCGCGCACCAGCGCGCAGGCGGCCTGCATCGTCGCCTGGTTGCAGCCGAGGCGCCGCTGGATCTCCGCCGTCTCGCGGCGCGCGAGCCGTTCGAGATGGTCGCGCGCGATGGCCTTCGCTTCCGCGAGCGCCGGCGTGCCGGCCGGAATCGCGTTGAGCTGCAGCAGCAGGCATTCGGACAGCGAGCGCGCGGCGATGCCCGGCCGGTCCAGCATCTGCACAAGCCGCAGCGCGACCGTGAGATCCTGTTCCGACAGCAGCCGCGCCGGATCGGCCGCGACCAGCAGCTCGCCCAGCTCCTGACGCAGGTAGCCGTCCTCGTCGAGCGCGTCGATCACGATGCGCGCGGCCTCGCGGTCGCGCCGGTTCAGCGGATAGAGCCGCAATGCGTCGTGCAGCTGCTGGTGCAGCGACGGCTCGGCGGCCATCCACTCGCCGGGCGACTGGTCGCCCGCGTCGTCGGCCTGTCGCCCGGTGCCGCGCGTCGTCGGCGCGGCCGTGTACGACACGTCGCCGTCCGGCGGGCGCACTTCCTCGTGCTCGGGTGGCGGCTCGGGCGGTGCGGCTTCGGCCTCGGGCTCGGGCGCGTCGGCGACTTCTTCGTCGCCCTGCCCGTCTTCGAGAAACGGATTCGAGTCGAGCGCCTGTCGCAATTCCTGCTGGAATTCGAGCGAAGACAACTGCAGCAGGCGAAGCGACTGCTGAAGCCTCGGCGTGAGTGCCAGATGCTGTCGCATCTGGAGCGCAAGCGTGACGGACATCGATGCCCTCCTGACGGTGTGCGGAATGCGTTTATGCGAATCCATGCAGCTACCGTGCCAGGGAGGCGAAGCGCCGTCCGGCGGGGCTCTCGCGGGTTCGTACCCCGTCGGCCGCGGCCCCGGGCGCCCCCTTTTTTACAAGCGCCAGCAAGTTAGGGGGCACGGCATTCGCTCCGCGCGGATACGCCGTCGCCGTCGCGCGAATATGTCCTCGCAGGCAGTATCGTTGCGCGGCATCCGTGCAGGGCGCCGCGGTCAGTACTGCATCGGCGGCGGCGTGCCCGGCAGCGTTTGACCGCCCTGCACGCCGTTCGGCCCCGGCGGCGGCACGTCGACCGGCTCGCCGCCGGTCGCGCCCGGCGGCAGCGTGTTGTACGGCGACGGGCGCGTGTCGTAACGCGTATTCGCGTCCGGCATCGTCGTGGTCGGCGACGCGCCGTGGCCGTCCGGCGGCGCCGGCGGTGCGCCACGCGTGCCGTAGGGGCCCTGCGGTTGCGTGCATGCGCCCAGCGCGCACGCAGCGGCGAACGCACAGGCGCACACGCGTATCGTCTGGATCGGTTTCATCGGAACCTCCTCCGTGAAGTGCGGTGCGCGGCACCGGGCCGGCCGTGACGGCGCGGCTCAGAGCCGGTTGAAATGGAAATCGCCCGCATACGCGTTCGGTGCGCGACGGGCCATCATCGTGTCGAATTCGGCCGCGACGCGCATCAGTGCGCCCCGTTGCCGCTCGATACCGGCCTGCTCGAGCGCCGCGAACGCGTCGGCGTCGAAGGTCACGGTCAGCGACGCCGGATGACCGTCGACGCGAAAGCCGAAATGCAGCGCGCCGGCCGGCTGCTCCTCGGCATGGAACGGCATCGCGCGCGCCTCGAAATGACGGCCGAGCGTCTCGGCCACGTCGCGCAGCATGCCGGGTTTCACGCTGATGCTCATCGTGGGCTCTCCGTGGGTGGGATGGACGCAATCGGCGGCACGCCGGTCGGCGGCGCGTGAATCGGCGGCGCGTGAATCGGCGGCGCGTGAATCGGCGGCGCGTGAACGGGCCGCACAGGAATCGGCGGCACAAGAAACAGCAGCGCGTGAATCGGCCGCACAGGAATCGGCAGCCCGTGGTTCGGCCGCGCGTGAATCGGCGGTGCCCGCGTCGGCGGCTCGCGCTCCGGAGGCGGATGCCCGGGCGGGTCGCCTTCCGGATCCTGATAAGGCTCCGGCGTGCCGGGCGGCAGGTCATCCGGCGCGGGCGGCTCGGGGTCCGGTTCGACGTCGGGTATCGGCGGTTCGGGCCGGTGCAGCGACTGGGCGGGGTCTCGGTTCATCGGGGGCATTCGATCGTTGCGTCGTCCTCGCGGGGCCTGATCGATTGGCGCGGCGTGCGCCGCCCGATCGTCCACGAAAGGCAGGGCCGCAAGCTGCGTGCCGTCTGCGTGCCGGTGTGCACGCCGCCTCGCACGCCGCCTTTCCTCGCGCCGGCGCACGGCCGCGCGCGCCACCCCGCCGTACGCCGTGCCTTCGCTACACCGCGCGCTGCAATTCTTTCAAGGGCAGCGCGCTACGCGTCGTACGCGGCCATCACGAGCCACAGCTCGTGGTCGTCGTCGCGCACCCGCGCGGCGAGCGCATACGGATCGGCCGGCTCGCACGCGCGCTGCAGCGCGAACCGCGCCGGCTCGGTCGAGCCGAACGTCTCGTCGCCAAGCGGCCGCACGTCGGCCTTGCCTTCGAACATCCGGCGATCGGGCCGGTAGATCAGCGGCTCCTGTTTCCACGCGCTGAAATGGCTCTTCACCGACTCGAACCCGCCGCCGCATACGTTGATCTCATAGCGCACCCCTGGCCGCCGTTTGGGAATCGTCATCGTGCATCCCGCTTGATTTGCGTGTGTGTGCGGAGCATTGCACCGCGCGTTGTAGCCGGCATCCTGCGTCGTCGTCCTGCGTGATCATCCATCGAAGAAGCGGCAAGTCCCGTGCCGCGCGGTCGCGACAGGCACGGCCGTTGCGCGATCACCGCGTCATCGTCACCGCCTCGGAGCCCAGCCATGAAGGAATCGACCCGAACCGGCCGCGACGCGCCGCACCAACCGCAGCGCGATCCGTCGCCGCCGTTGAAGAACCAGGATCAAACGAAGACGCGCCACTCGGAGCGCCATATTGACAAGCAGCTCGAGGACACGTTCCCCGCGAGCGATCCGCCCGCGACCGGCGGCGTCACGCGCATCGAGCCCGACACGCCGCCGGGCACGCACGACGACGGCCCGTGGCAGGACCACGCCCGACGCCGCGACGAATGACGGCCGGCACTCGACGGACACCGCTGCCGAACGGCACGCCGCTTGCTGCCCCGCTTGTTGCCCCGCACGGCCCGGACTCGCCGACTCACACGGCCCGGATTCAACCCGCAAGGAGGACTTCATGCAACGCGTCAACGAAATCATGTCGCAGGACGTCGTGCGCATCGCGCCGACCGACTCGATCCGTCATGCGGCGCAATTGATGGAGCGCTATGACATCGGCGCGCTGCCCGTATGTGACAACAACCGGCTGATCGGCATGGTCACGGACCGCGATCTCGCGGTGCGCGCGATCTCGGCCGGCAAGCCGCCGGAAACGCGGATCCACGAAGTCGCGTCGGGTCCGATCGAATGGTGTTTCGAGGACGATTCGCTGGAAGAGATCCAGCACTACATGGCCGACGCGCAACTGCGCCGCCTGCCCGTCGTCGATCACGACAAGCGGCTCGTCGGCATGCTGTCGCTCGCGGACATCGCGACGCGCACGGCCGGCCCCGCACGCGACGACGTCGCGAACACGCTCGAAGGCGTGTCGCAACCGAAGCAGACGTGACGGGGCCATTCGCGCCCCGCCCCGACTACCCGCGCGACCCGCAGGGCCCATCCCGGGCACGGTCGCGCTCCACGCAGCCAGGAGGACAACCATGCAGACTCAAGGACAGACCCGCATCGTCGGCAAGGGGGCCGCAACCGCGGCCGGGCCCGGCCCGGACGTGATGGCAGCCGACACGCTGGAAGGCGACAAGGTCTATACGACCGATGGCGACGACGTCGGCAAGATCAAGGACATCATGCTCGATGTGCGCTCGGGCCGCGTCGCGTACGCCGTGCTGTCGAGCGGCGGCCTGCTCGGCATCGGCGACAAGCTGCTTGCGATTCCGTGGAGCGCGCTCACGCTCGATACCGAGCGCAAGTGTTTCCTGCTGTCGGTCTCATCCGAGCGAATCCGCAACGCGCCGGGCTTCGACAAGGATCACTGGCCGGCGATGGCCGACCCGCAATGGGCCGAGCCGCTGCACGAGTACTACGGCAGCACGCCGTACTGGAGCGCGGGCGACGAGCTCGGGCTGACCGATCCGACCGAGGACCTGAACGATCCGCGCGCGCGCGACCAGCATTGATCGCTCTCGATTTGCCGGTGTATTAGCCGACGTGCCCCGCGAAAGCGGGGCTTTTTTTGGCTTTGTGACGGAACGCCGGGCCGGCCCGGTGCTGTGAAGCCGGCGTCGCGGCCACCTGCCGGGGCGCGCGACAGTCGTGGCGCGCGCCGCCCGATTGATAACCAGACAACATCAATCCTTCCAAAATTCGCACTTAACGTTTCCCCGTCTCCGGGCGAACATTGCCAAAACGACAATCGGTCGCGCCCCGCGCCATTCCCGCATTCTCTGGAGACACCCTGATGCACCCCTCGCCCAGCCTTTCGACCGGACGTTCGAAGGCCGCCGCGGTATTCCGCGTGACGGCCGGCAACTTCCTCGAGCAGTTCGACTTCTTCCTGTTCGGCTTCTACGCGACGCAGATCGCCGCCGTGTTCTTTCCCACCGCGAACGAGTTCGCCTCGCTGATGATGACCTTCGCGGTCTTCGGCGCCGGCTTCCTGATGCGGCCGCTGGGCGCGATCGTGCTGGGCGCGTACATCGACGACGTCGGCCGCCGCAAGGGCCTGATCGTCACGCTCGCGATCATGGCGAGCGGCACCATCCTGATCGCGTTCGTCCCCGGTTATGCGACGATCGGCCTGCTCGCGCCCGCGCTCGTGCTGATCGGGCGACTGCTGCAGGGCTTTTCGGCAGGCGCGGAACTGGGCGGCGTGTCGGTCTACCTCGCCGAAATGGCCACGCCCGGCCGCAAGGGCTTCTTCACGAGCTGGCAGTCGGCCAGCCAGCAGGTCGCGATCGTCGTCGCGGCCGGCCTCGGCTTCGCGCTCAATCAATGGCTGAGCGCATCGGCGATCGCCGCGTGGGGATGGCGCGTGCCGTTCTTCGTCGGCTGCATGATCGTACCGTTCATCTTCATGCTGCGCCGCAACCTCGAGGAAACGCAGGAGTTCAAGGCGCGCCGGCACCGCCCGAGCATGAAGGAAGTGTTCGGCACGCTGGCGCACAACTGGGGTGTCGTGGTCGCCGGCATGATGCTGGTCGCGATGACGACCACGAGCTTCTACCTGATCACCGTCTACGCGCCGACGTTCGGCAAGACGGTCCTGCACCTGAGCACCGCCGACAGCCTGCTCGTCACGCTGTGCGTCGGCGTGTCGAACTTCGTGTGGCTGCCGATCGGCGGCGCGCTGTCCGATCGCATCGGCCGCCGGCCGCTGCTGGTCGGCATGACGGTCCTCGCGATCGCCACCGCGTACCCCGCGCTGTCGCTGCTCGCACATGCGCCGTCGTTCATCAACATGCTGCTCGTGCTGCTGTGGCTGTCGTTCATGTACGGGATCTACAACGGCGCGATGGTCGTCGCGCTGACGGAAGTGATGCCCGTCGAGGTGCGCGTGGCTGGCTTCTCGCTCGCCTACAGCCTCGCGACGGCCGTGTTCGGCGGCTTCACGCCCGCCATCTCCACGGCGCTGATTCACATGACCGGCGACAAGGCCGCACCCGGTTACTGGATGAGCCTCGCCGCGGTGTGCGCGCTGCTCGCGACGTTCGTACTCTATCGCCGCCATCCGGCGACGCTGACACCGGCGCACTGACGCCGCATTCCGAACCCCTGCCCCGACTTCGCACGACCCAGGCCACGACCACGACCATGAAGAATCTGCTCCTGAAACTGTGCGCGACCGCACTCGTCGCCACCTCCGCAATCGCCGCGAACGTGCAGGCCGCCGAGCTGCACGTGATGAGCTCGGGCGGCTTCACCGCCGCCTACAAGCGGCTCGGCCCGCAGTTCGCGGCCCGCACGGGCAACACGCTCGACACGGCGCTCGGCCCGTCGATGGGCAAGTCGCCCGAAGCGATTCCGAACCGGCTGGCGCGCGGCGAGCCGGCCGACGCGGTGATCATGGTCGGCTACGCGCTCGACGACCTGATCAAGCAAGGCAAGGTGATCCCCGGATCGCGCGTCGAGCTGGCCGATTCGCGGATCGGCATGGTCGTGCGCGACGGCGCGGCGAAACCCGACATCAGCTCGGCCGACGGCCTCAGGGAAGTGCTGCTGCATGCGAAGTCGATCGCCTACTCGGACAGCGCGAGCGGCGTCTACATCGAGCGGGAATTGTTCAAGAAGCTCGGCATCGAAGACCAGGTGAAATCGAAGGCGAAGATGATCCCGCGGATCCCGGTCGCCTCCGTGGTCGCGAACGGCGACTACGAAATCGGCTTTCAGCAGGTGAGCGAACTGCTGCCCGTGAAGGGCGCGACCTTCGTCGGCAAGATTCCCGAAGCGCTGCAGTCCGTCACGCGCTTCGCGGCCGGCATCCCGGTCGGCGCGCAGCATCCGGAGGAAGCGAAGGCGCTCCTCGACTATCTCGCGTCGCCCGACGTGCAGCCGGAAGTGAAATCGACCGGGCTGGATTCCGTCTCCGCGCATTGAGCGCGCAACCCGGGAAGGCGCGCGTCAGACCGCCTTCCCGTCGCGCCCGGCGCCGGCCCCGGCATCGTCGGCGCCATTCGGGCCTTCCGGCCCGGCCGCGTTCAGCACCCGCACGAGACGCGCACGATCGCACGCCCCTTCCCACGACGATACGAAGATCACCGCGCACGCATTGCTGATCACGCTCGTCAGCGCACGCGCCTCGGACATGAAGCGATCGATGCCGACCAGCAGCGCGACCCCCGCAACCGGCAGGTCGGGCATCACGGCAAGCGTCGCGACGAGCGCGACGAGCCCGCTGCCGGACACGCCGGCCGCGCCCTTCGACGTCAGCAGCATGACGGCCAGCATCGCCGCGATCTGCGGCGCGGACAGCGGCACGTCGCACGCCTGCGCAATGAACAATGCCGCGAGCGTCAGATAGATCGCGGTGCCGTCCAGGTTGAACGAGTAGCCGGCCGGCAGCACGAGCCCCACCACGCCCTTGTCGCAACCGAGCGACTCCAGCTTGACGATCAGCCGCGGCAATACCGGCTCCGTTGACGAGGTCGCGAGGACGATCAGCAGCTCCTCGCGCAGGTAGCGCAGCAGCCGCCACAACGCGAATCCGTGCAACCGCGCGAGCGGTGCGAGCACCAGCGCGACGAACAGCCCGCAGGCCACGTAGAACGACATCATCAGCCGCGCGAGCGAGCCGACCGAGCCGATGCCGAAGCGGCCCACCGTGAAGGCCATCGCGCCGAATGCGCCGAGCGGGGCGAGCCGCATGACCAGCGCGAGCACGCGAAACACGATCTGCGCGACGCCGTCGATCAGCGCCAGCACGGGCCGGCCCGCCTGCGGAGCCGCATTGAGCGAAAAGCCGAACAGCAGCGCCAGCAGCAGCACCGGCAGCACCTCGCCCTGCTGGAACGCGCCGAGCATCGTGTCCGGGATCACGCTCAACGCGAACTCGACCAAGCCGCGCGGCGGCGCATGCCGCGTATAGGGCGCAAGGACGCTCGCATCGAGATGGCGCACGTCCACGTGCATGCCGGCGCCCGGCTGCAGCACGAACGCGGCGACGAGCCCGAAGGCGAGCGCGGCGGCGGTCAGCAGATAGAACAGCACCAGCGCGCGGACGATCGTGCGACCTATGGCCGTTCCGTTCGCCAGCGACGTGATGCCCGACACGATCGTGCAGAACACGACCGGCGCGATCATCATCCGCACGAGGCCGACGAAGGCATCGCCGAGCGGCTTGAGCATTGCGCCCGCCGACGGCCAGAAATGGCCGACGCTCACGCCGAGCACCATCGCCAGCAGAACCTGCACGTAGAGCGAACGAAGCGGTCTTGCCAGCGTCACGATGCGGTCTTGCCCGATGTTCCGGCCGTATTCGCCGTACGCGTCACCTGTTTCGATCCATCGCCGCGCTTCGCATCGACGACCGCCTGGTGGAACGCTTCCGCGGCCGGTGTCAGCGGGCGTCCGCGCCGTTTCACGATGCCCACGCGGCGCTTGACCGCCGGCTCGACGAGCGGCACGCTCGTGAGCAGCGGATGGTCGTGCCCGGGCATCGCCATCGACGGTACCGCGGCGACGCCGAGCCCTGCCTCGACCAGCCCGAGCATGGTCGTCACGTGGCGCGTCTCGCACACGCTCGGCGCCCGCGGCGCGACGCTCGTCAGCGCCTGGTCGAGCAACAGGCGGTTGCCGGACGTCTTGTCCACCGACACGTACTCGTACTCGTAAAGCTCGTTCCAGGTCACGCGCTTCTTGCGCGCGAGCGGATGGTCGCGCCGGCACGCGGCGACGAACCGCTCCTGCAGCAGCAGCTTGAATTCGACCTCGGGCTCCTGGCTGCCCATGAAGCTCACGCCGAAATCGGCCTCGCCGCTGATGACGGCGCTCAGCACCTCGTTCGCGCTCGCGTCCAGCAGCTTGACCCGGATGCGCGGAAAGCGGCGGTGATAGCTCGCGATCACGTTCGGCAGAAAGTAGTAGGCGACCGACGGCACGCACGCGATCGTCACGTGACCGAGCCGGCTCGACGAAACGTCGCGGATGCCGAGCAGCGCGACGTCGAGATCGTCCAGCAACTGCTCGGCGCTCGGCGCGAACACGCGGCCGACGGTGGTCAGCGAGACGCTGCGCGTGGTGCGCTCGAACAGACGTACGCCGAGCGCTTCCTCCAGTTTGTCGATCCGGCGGCTCAACGCGGGCTGCGAAATGCTGATCGCCTCGGCGGCCTTCCGGAAGCTGCCCAGCTCCACCACCGCGCGAAACGCCTGCAAATCGGTCAAATCGAAGTTGATTCCCACGGGCCGTGTCTCCGCATCTCGAATGCCCGGTATTTTGCATGATTCGGGCAGGCACACCCAGCCCGGAGATGCCCGGCGGCGCCGCCCCGCTACGCGCGATGCCGCAACGCATCGATCACGATCGAAAACGCGCGCGACGCCTGGCGGCGGCTCGGGTAGTACGCGTGATAGCCGGGAAAGACCGGGCACCAGTCCGGCATCACGATGCGCAGCCTGCCGGCGTGCACGTGGTCGAGCACGATGTCCTCGGTGACGAACGCGATGCCGAATCCGTCGAGCGCCGCCTGCAGCATCTGCGGCTGCGTGTTGCAGGTGATCCGCCCGTTCACGCGCGCCTGGATCTCGTTCCTGCCCTTCTTCAGCTCCCATGCATAGATGCCCTTCGCGGTCGCGAGCCGCAGCGTCACGCAATCGTGATCGAGCAGGTCCTGCGGCGTCTTCGGCGGCTTGCGGCCGTCGAGATAGGCCGGCGACGCAACCATCGCCATCCGGATGTCCGGGCTGATGCGCACCGCGATCATGTCCTTCGCTACCTGGTTGCCGTAGCGCACGCCGATGTCGTAGCGCTCCTCGACGATGTTCGACAGCCCGTAGTCGACCGAGAACTCGACGCGGATGTCGGGGTAGTCGGGCAGCACCTTCCTGAGCTTCGGCCAGATGATCGTGTCGATCGGATGCTCGGTGGCCGTGATCCGCACGACGCCGGCCGGCTTGTCGCGGAAATCGGCCACGGCGGCGAGCTTCGTTTCGATCTCGTCGATGCGCGGTGCGACGGTCCGGAACAGTTCCTCGCCCGCGTCGGTCGTCGACACGCTGCGCGTCGTGCGCGTCAGCAGCCGCACGCCGAGCCGCGCTTCGAAATCGCGCACCGTCTGGCTCAGCGCCGATTGCGACACACCGAGGCGCGCCGCCGCGCGCGTGAAGCTCCGGTCGCGCGCCACCGCCAGAAACGCCAGCAGATCGTTGAGGTTTTCGCGCGGCATGTCGGGCAGCTCCTGTCGAAACGGACGCCCATCCTAGCACCGACGCCGCCGCGCGCCACCCGGTACGGCTTCCGTCTATTCATTAGCCTGACTTATAAGTCCAAGCGCAGTGCGCTACTTAATCGATCGATCGTGGGTCGATAGACTGCGAAGCCTTCGGGTCCCCGTGCGGCCGTAGCCGACTTTTGGGGATCTCCCCTGCATTCCTTTCCGGAGTCCGTCTCGTGAAATCCGCTCTTCGCCTTCTCGTCGCCGCACTTGCCGTGTCCGGCCCGTGGTTCGCCCATGCGCAGGGCCTGACGCGCGAGCAGGTGCGCGAGGACATGATTCGCTACGAAGCCGCCGGCTTCAATCCGGCACGCGCGAATCCTCGCACGTGGGTGGACGATGCTCAGGCCGCGTCCGTACGCGTCATGGCCGCGCACGATGCCGGCGCCCGCACGCACCTGGCCGATCGCGGCGCGGCCGCCGCGCGCTGCGACTGACCGACGCCGCCCCTTTCGCCCACGATCCGCACCGCTTCGACGATGCAAGCCGTTGCCACTTCCGACCGGCGCCCCGCGCCCGTTCAAACCGCCGCATGGGGCGCCGTCCTCGCGATGGCGCTCGGCGCGTTCGCGCTCGTCGCGTCCGAATTCATGCCGGTCAGCCTGCTGACGCCGATCGCCACCGACCTGCACGTCAGCGAAGGCCAGGCGGGCCAGGCCATTTCCGTGTCCGGCGCCTTCGCGCTCGTGACGAGCCTGTTCATCGCGTCGCTGGCCGGACGGCGCGATCGCAAGCGGCTGCTGCTCGTGCTGACGCTGCTGACGATCGTCTCCGGCACGATCGTTGCGTTCGCACCGAATTACGTTGCCTTCATCGCGGGGCGCGCACTGATCGGTGTTGCGATCGGCGGGTTCTGGTCGATGTCGGCCGCGACCGCGATGCGGCTGGTGCCCGATGGCGAGGTGCCGCGCGCGCTGGCGATCGTGAACGGCGGCAACGCGCTCGCGACCGTCGTCGCGGCGCCGCTCGGCAGCTTTCTCGGCGGCATCGTCGGCTGGCGCTGGGCATTCTTCTGCGTCGTGCCGGTCGCGGCGCTCGCGTTCGGCTGGAAACTCGTCAGCCTGCCGCCGATGAAAGCCGCATCGCACGCGGCGCCGGCCAATGCGCTCGCGCTGCTCGGCCGCGTGCCGGTCGCGCTCGGCATGGCGGCCGTCAGCCTGCTGTTCATGGGACAGTTCGCGCTGTTCACGTACCTGCGGCCGTTCCTCGAAACGGTGACCCACGTCGGCAATGCCACGCTGTCGCTGATGCTGCTCGCGATCGGCGTGGCCGGGGTCGCGGGGACGATCCTGATCGATGCGTGCCTGAAGAACGGGCTGTACCGCACGCTCGGCGTCATCCCGCTGCTGATGGCCGCGATCGCCGTCGCGCTCGTGTGGTGCGGCGCGTCGACCGCCGCCACCGCGGGCCTGCTTGCCCTGTGGGGACTGACCGGCACGGCCGCGCCCGTCGGCTGGTGGACCTGGCTCGCGCGCACGCTGCCGCATGACGCGGAAGCCGGCGGCGGGCTGATGGTCGCGGTCGTGCAGCTCGCGATCGCGCTCGGCGCGACGACGGGCGGCCTGCTGTACGACCTGCACGGCTATTGCGCGACCTTCGCGATGAGTGCGGCGCTGCTCGTTTGCGCCGGCGTGGCGGCGTTCGCGGCGGGACGCGCCGCCGCGGCGCGCACGGCAGGTGGCTGAGCACCGCACGACGCCGCTCTAGGCCGCTCCGGGCCGCTCGATGCCGTTTTGCAAGTCGTACCGTGCAAGGCGGCTGGAGCATCGCCGGGGCTGCTTGCATCCCCTGTCCCCCGCCATCACCGCATGCGGCCCCAACCCACGACGCGTCCATCGCGACCGAACGCGGCATGCCGGTTGCTGCATGTCGTCGATATCGTCGATACGGGAGCCGCCGATGCACACACTGCCGATGTTCCGCCCCGGCAACGCCTTCGATCGGCCTGTCGCGCGCGCCCGAGCATGCCGCTTCGCGCGCGCGGCGTCGGCCTGCACCGGAGGACTGGCATGAAGCGCGACGCGAGCACGAAACCGGCGGCGGTCCCGGCCGCCGCCGACACACCGGCCACGCTCGACGCCTGCCGCCGCTGCGCATTGTGGGAACATGCGACGCAGCCGGTGCCCGGCGCCGGGCCTGTCGACGCGCGCATCATGCTGGTCGGCGAACAGCCGGGCGACCAGGAGGACCGCGCGGGCATTCCGTTCGTCGGCGCCGCCGGCCGCATGCTCGACCGCGCGCTCGACGAGGCCGGCATCGCGCGCACGAGCGTCTACCTGACCAACGCGGTCAAGCACTTCAAATGGGAACCGCGCGGCAAGCGGCGGCTGCACAAGACGCCCGCGCAGCGCGAGGTCGCCGCCTGCCGCTACTGGCTCGAACGCGAGCTCGACGCGGTGAGCCCGCGCGTGATCGTCGCGCTCGGCGCGACGGCGCTGCGCGCGGTGCTGCAGGACAACGACGCGACGCTGGAGCGTACGCACAAGCCGGTGCGCTCGCCGGACGGTTGTCTCGTCGTCGCGACCTATCACCCGTCCTACGTGCTGCGCACACGCGGCGCCGATTCGCGCGAGCATGCGTACCGGACGCTCGTCGACGCGCTGCGCACCGCGTCGCGCCTCGCGCGCGGCAACGGCGGCGCGCACGAGGCATCCGGAGACGCCGAATGAGCAACCTGCGCGGCGGCGCGTCGCGCGACACCCCGGCCGCCACAACCGACCCGGCCGCCACCACCGCCGCGAAGCCCTGGTACCGTCGGCTCGGCCCCGGCTTGCTCGCGGGCGCGTCCGACGCCGATCCGAGCAACGTCGCCGTCTATGCGCAGGCCGGCAGCCAGTTCGGCTTCCACATGCTGTGGATGATCGTGATCACGCTGCCGATGATGGTGGCCGTGCAGCTTGCGGCGGCATTCATCGGACGCGCCAACCGCGAAGGCCTCGTGGCCGGCATCCGCGAGCAGTTCTCCAGCCGCCTCGCCAAGGCCCTGATCGTCATGGTGGTGATCGTCAACGTCGTGAACGTCGGCGCCGACCTCGCCGCGATGGGTGATGCGACCGCGCTCGTCGCCGGCGGCCGCAGCTACTGGTATGCGCCCGTCTACGGCATCGCGTCGCTCGCGCTGCAGGTGCTGCTGTCCTACGAACGCTACGCGCGCTGGCTCAAATGGATGACGTTCGGCCTGCTCGCCTACGTGCTCGAACTCGGTTTCGTGCACATCGATTGGCGCGGCCTGCTGCACGCGATCGTCCTGCCGCACATCGCGTTCACGCACGACTATGCGACCACGGCGGTCGCGGTGCTCGGCACGACGCTGAGCCCGTACCTGTTCGTATGGCAGGCCGCGCTCGAGGTCGAGGAAACCCAGGTCGAGCGCCGCAACGGCGACACCGCGTGCACGCCCGGCGCGCGCCGTGAAACCGGACGGCGCATCACGTTCGACACCTGGACCGGGATGATCGTCACCAACGCGGTGTCGTTCTGCATCATGGTGATCGGCGCGGCGGTGTTCTTCTCGCACGGCAAGCACGACATCGGCTCCACCGCGCAGGCTGCCGAGGCGCTGCGCCCGATCGCCGGCGAGGCGGCATTCGTCGTGTTCGCGTTCGGCATCGTCGGCTGCGGGCTGCTCGCGATCCCCGCGTTCGCGGGCAGCGCCGCATATGGTTGCGCGGAGGCGTGGCGGTTCCGCGAAGGGCTGAACGAGCCGGTGCGGCGCGCACCCGCGTTCTATGCGGTACTGGCCGGCTGCGTGATCGTCGGCATCGCGATCTGCTTCAGCCCGGTCGATCCGATCAAGGCGTTGTACTGGAGCGCGGTGCTCAACGGCGTCGCGGCGGTGCCGATGCTGGTGCTCGTGATGCTGCTGTCGCAGCGGCGCGATGCGGCCGGCCAGCCGGGCAGCGGCATCGCGTCGAAGGTGTTCGGGTGGCTGGCGGTCACGCTGATGGCGGCATCGGTGGTCGTGATGGCCGCGGACATGCTGAGCTGATCAGGGAGGCATGGTTGCGCCTGCAACCGTTCAGGCGTGACGGACGGCGTGGAAAGCGAACGACCCTGACGATCGGGTGACAACCGGGCACGCCGCGCGAGCGGCGTCGCCCGGCTGCCCGACCGGCAGCGTCACATCATCTTGCCGCGCGACTTTTCGGCCCGCGCCGCATCGGCCGCCGACTCGACCTTCTTCACTTCCTCCGGCGGCGGCAGCACCGCCTTGAAGCCCATCGAGTCGATCCACATCTCGCGCGCCCAGCCGCGGGTGTGATACAGGTGATGGTCCTCGTCCGCCTCCACCTCGTCGTGCGCGGCCTTCAGCGCCTTCGCCGCGTCGCTATCGCGCAACTGGTCGGCCGCATAGCCGATCAGCTCCCAGTTCAGGTGGTCCTTCGTCTCGGCGAGCACCACGCACTCGGCCGCGACGATCTGCGCGACCGCCGGGTCGGCCTGCTTCTTCGCCTGCTCGATCACCTGGACGAGCGACTTGCCGGTCGCCGCCACGGCGGCGCGCCCCGGCGACTGCGTATCCGGATCGAGGCCGAGCGTGTCGAATACCTTGCGCAGCACTTCCTGGTGATGCATCGTTTCGCGGTGGTACTTCTCCCATTCCTTGTGCAGGTCCTCGTCGGTCGCACACTTGAGCGCGGCCTCGTAGATCTTCGCGCCGCCGAGCTCGGTTTCGTATGCCTGGCACAGCAACGCCAGGATGCCTTCGTGCTTCGATTGCCGTTGGCCCATGACTGCTTCTCCGAAAAAACGGGCCGCCCGCGCGGCCCTAGGGTTGAACCGGGCACGCGTTACTGCGCGCCCACCTTGCGCTGGAGTGCTTCCGCCATGCTCAGGTGATGCCTGAGCGTCGGCAGCGCGGCGGTCGCGAACGCCCGCAGCTGCGCGTCCTGGCCGCCGCGCGCCTCGTCTTCGAACAGCGCGACCGCCTTCTTGTGCGCGTCCGGGCCGGCCGCGGCCACATACGCCGTGTCGAAGTCGTGTCCGCTCTTGCCGCGCAGCGCCTCGACGTCCGGGTCGTGGATCTGCTCGACCTGCGGCTTCATGCCCGCGCGCGCGGCGACCTCGTCGAGCTTCGCGTTCGCCTTGCCGTGGTCGGCCACCATGCGTTGCGCGAACGCGCGCACGTCCGGCGACTGCGCCTGCTTCAACGCGAGCTGGCTCGCCTGCACTTCGGCCTTGCCGGCCAGCGCGGCCTTGTCGACGAATTCCGCATCGCCGCGCTGCGGCGCCTTCGCGATGCCCGGATCGCCCGCGCCGGCGGCGCCCGACGACGGGTTGATCACGCCGCCCGGCACATGCGAATTCGACGCGGGCGGCTCGCTCGGCGCCTGTGCCTGCGCGAGCCCCGCCATGGCGAGTACGCCCGCGGCGAGCGCCGCGATCGTCCAGTTGGGTTGTTTCATGCGCTTTCTCCTGGTGTGGCGGGCATCGTCACCCGCCGACGATCGAGCCGCCGTTCGGATGCAAGGTCTGTCCCGTCATGTAGCTCGCGCCGTCCGACGCGAGCAGCACATAGCAGCCGATCAGCTCGTCCGGTTGCCCCGGCCGCTTGAGCGGCACGTTCGAGCCGAACGTCGCGACCTGTTCGGCGGTGAAGGTCGACGGGATCAGCGGCGTCCAGATCGGCCCCGGCGCGACGGCGTTAACGCGAATGTCGCGCTCGGCCAGCTCGATCGACAGCGAACGCGTGAACGCGACGATCGCGCCCTTGGTCGCCGAGTAGTCGGGCAGCTTCGGGCTGCCGTGATACGCGGTCACCGACGCGGTGTTGACGATGCGCCCGCCCGCTTTCATGTGCGGCAGCGCGGCCTGCGTGCAGAAAAACATGCCGTACACGTTCGTGCGGAACGTGCGCTCGAGCTGCTCCTCGGTCACGTCCTCGATGCCCGGCTGCGGATGCTGTTCGCCCGCGTTGTTGACCAGCACGTCGAGGCGCCCCAGCCGCTCGACCGTGCGCGCGACGGCGTCGCGCGCCTGCCGGCGGTCGCCGATGTCGCATGCGATGGCCTCGCAGCGCCGCCCCGCCTGCTCGATCAGGCGCTTCGTGTGCGCGGCATCGTCCGATTCGTTCAGGTAGACGATCGCGACGTCCGCGCCCTCCTTCGCGAAACCGATCGCGACCGCGCGGCCGATCCCGCTGTCGCCGCCCGTCACGAGCGCGACCTTGCCGGCGAGCCTGCCGCTGCCGACGTAGTCGGCCGCCTCGTCGCGCGGCTTCGGATGCATGTCCCGCTCGGTGCCCGGCTGCCGGGCCTGTTCCTGGGGTGGCAGGGTCTTTGCCGTCGTCATGGGTTCCTCCTTGAACGGGTGTCGGCGAGACGTCGCAAGCGGCATGCCGCGCGGCGGCCCGGCCCGATGCACGCGCGATGCCCGCACGCCGCACGCCGCGTTGCAAGCGCGTGCAGAAACGGCATGCTCAGCGCGGCGTGCCCTGCGTGGTGCCGTCCGGCCGGCGCACCGGATCGAAGTCGCGCCATTCGCCGTCCTGCCAGTCGCCTTCGACACGTTCGATCGCTTGCGCGCCGGTCGCACGCAGCACGTCTTCCGCGGTGGCCGCGGTCGTCGACGTCACGCGCGCGGCCAGGATCACGCCGGTTTCGGTCTTCGCGAGCGCGCCCTTGCCTTCGGCCTGCTCGCCGCGCATCCGGCCGAGCGCGCCGCCAAACGCACCGAGATAGGCACCGGCGAGCGCACCGGCGGCCGGCACGAACCAGTAGCGCACGCCGAACGCATAGACGATCAGCCCGGCGATCGCGCCGAGCAGCAGCCCGCGCAGCGCGCCGACCAGCGCGCCGCGCCCGCCGGGCTTCGCGGCCGTATCGGCATACACGTCGCCGCCGATCGGGAAGCGCGCGTGCTGGCCGCCCGGGTTCAGGAAGAAGATCGACACGTCGTCCGGGCCGAACTCGCGCTCGTAAAGGTGGCGCGCCCCACCTTCCGCTTCATCGAACGTCGTGAAGCGGCCTGCGACGATCATCGCCATGGTCGTGCTCCTCGTGGCCGTAAGGTGCCGCGCACGCGAGCGCGAGCGCGGGCGCGACGCGACGCGGGTGCGCTCACATCAGCCGCCCGAGTTCCTTGGATACCGATGCCGGCGTGCCGTATTCCCGATCGGGGATCTGCCTGAGCATGTCGAGTACGCGCGGGTCGGCGTGCGAGCGCTCCGCGCACTCGACCACCTTCGCCTTGCTCGCCGGATAGTCCATCCCCTTCAGCGCCTTCTGCACGTCGACCGGGCTCGGCGCCTTGCCGTGCCCGCTCTGGTGGCCGCCCTTGTCGTGATCCTGCTGCTCGCGCTCGCCTTCATGCGCGCGCGCGTGGCTGTATTCGTGGCCCGTATGTTGTCGGGATGACATGGAAACCTCCTTCGATTGAAAAACGGAAAGGCACGCCATTACGTCGGGCTGCGCCGCGACCGCGCGAACGCGGCCACCATCAGCGCCGCCGCGCCCAGCGCGACCGCGCCCGCGACCTTCGGCCGCTGCACCACCGCGTTGTATGCGCAAGCGCGCAGCACGGGCCCGTCCATTCCTTCGCGCTCGTGCAGCGCATGGCGGGACTCGTACAGCGCGTTGTCGTCGCGCGGTCGCGCGGGGCGCACCGTGCGCTGGCCGCGCGAGAACAGCGTGGCCGCGATGCGATCGAACAGGCGCGGCGCGTGATACGCGCCGGCCGACGTGAGCTTCGCGGCACCGCCGACGAACAGCGCGCGGCGCGGGTGCGCCGCCGCGAACAGGATCGCGTCGGCGACGAGCTCCGGGTCGTAGATCGGCGGCGGCAGCCTCGCCTCGACGTTCATGTAGTTCTTCGCGTGCATCACGAACATCGTGTCGATCGCGGCCGGCTTGATCAGCGTGACGGACACCGGCAGGCGATCGGACTCGAGCTCGAGACGCAGCGAATCGGTGAAACCCTTCACCGCGTGCTTCGATGCCGCATACGCGCTCTGCAGCGGCACCGGCGCGTCGGACGCTTCGCTGCCCATGTTGATGATCGCGCCGCCGTGGAAATCGCTCTTGCGCCGGAAATGGTCCGACGCGACGAGCGAGCCGTGCACGACACCCCAGTAGTTGGTGTCGAACAGCCGGCGCTGATCCTCGAGCGGCACCGCCGCCGCCGTGCCGAAGATCGACACGCCCGCGTTGTTGACCCAGGTGTCGAAGCCGCCATAGGTATCGGCCGCCGTCGCAGCCGCGCGCTGCAGGTCCTCGAGAATGCCGACGTCGCCGGCGACCGGCACCGCGAGGCCGCCGTGCTGGCGGATTTCGTCGCACAGCGTGTTCAGCGCGTCCGCGTTGCGCGCGAACAGCACCAGCTTCGCCCCGCGCCGTGCCGCCTTGCGCGCGGTGACGAGGCCGATGCCGCTGGTGGCGCCCGTGATCACGATCGTCTGCTCGCCGACCGGTTTGAGCATGCAGTTCATCACTGGACTCCTTCTGCGGGGCCGGTTATTTCGGGCGGATGGTCAGCTGGTCGCGCACGTCCTGCACGCCGTCGATCTGCCTGACGACACCGACGGCCTGCGTGCGCTGCTGCTCGTCCGGCACGCTGCCGGTCAGCATCACGACGCCGTGACGCGTCTTCACGTGAATGTCGCCGGCCGACAGGCCGCTCGTGCCGACCAGCTCGGCCTTCGCCTTGGTCGTGATGGTCGCGTCGCGGATCTTCGTGCCGGTGCTCGAATGCGTCATCGACGACGATGACGATGACGACATGGATGACGATGCCGAGCCGTCGTCTCCGGCGGCGAACACGTTCGGCGCGACGGCGATACAGGCGGTGGCCGCGGCGATCGCGACCGCCATGCCGAGACGGCTGGCGGGATGACGGCGGAATCGCGGTGCGCGGGCTTGCAGCGGGAATACCTTCATCGTGACCTCCTATCGTGAGGCCGGCGTGGCCGGCGGACGTCCGGGTGTCGCAAATCGCGTGCCGCGCGCAACCGGCCGAATCCACGCGCGGCCCGCCGATCGGACGCCCTTTCATCCAACCCGTTGTAATTTTTTCGGCACCTGGGCCGGGCGTGCCGCCCGCAAAGTGACGGGCATGGCGATTGCCGCAGAGGGACGCAACGGGGCTCGCCGGCGCGGCCCCGACCTCGGGAGCAATACCATGCAAAGAATCGCGTTGATCAGTGAACATGCGTCGCCGCTGGGGGTGATCGGCGGCGTGGACGCGGGCGGCCAGAACATCTACGTCGCGAACGTCGCGAAGCAGCTGGCCGAGCGCGACCTCGACGTTGACGTCTACACCCGCTGCGACGATCCGCACCTGCCGGAAGTCGTGCAGATCGGCCCGCGCATGCGCGTGATCCACGTCCCGGCCGGGCCGCCCGCCGCCGTGCCGAAGGAACGGCTGCTGCCGTACATGGGTGCGTTCGCGGACTACATGACCGCGCGCATGCGGCGCGAGCCCGACCCGGTCGACGTGATGCACGCGAACTTCTTCATGTCGGGCGAGGCCGCGCTGCGCGTGAAGCAGCGTCTCGGGATCCCGCTCGTCATGACGTTCCATGCGCTCGGCCGCGTGCGCCGGCTGCATCAGGGCGCGGCCGACGGTTTCCCCGACGAACGCTTCGCGATCGAGGACACGCTCGCGCGCCGCTCGGACCGGCTGATCGCCGAGTGCCCGCAGGATGCGCTCGACCTGACCACGCACTATCGCGCCGATGCCGCGCGCATCGAGATCGTGCCCTGCGGATTCGATGCGGGTGAATTCCGGCCGGTGCCGCGCGTCGATGCGCGTGCGCGGCTCGGCTGGCCCCACGATGCATTCGTCGTGCTGCAGCTCGGGCGGCTCGTGCCGCGCAAGGGCATCGACACCGTGATCGACGCGCTCGCGCGGATGCCACGTGACCCGAACCGGCCGACGCGGCTCTACATCGTCGGCGGCAGCCACGCGACGCCCGACCCGGCGCGCGATCCGGAACTCGCACGCCTCGCCGCGCTCGCGCACGACGCCGGCATCGCGGAACGCGTGACGTTCGTGGGCCGGCGCGAGCGCGACGCGCTGCACCTGTACTACAGCGCGGCGGACGTCTTCGTGACGACGCCGTGGTACGAGCCGTTCGGCATCACGCCGGTCGAGGCGATGGCATGTGCCGCGCCGGTGATCGGCAGCGACGTCGGCGGCATCCGCACGACGGTCGACGACGGCGTCACCGGCTACCTGGTGCCGCCGCGCGACCCGGCCGCGCTCGCCGGGCGGCTCGTGCAGCTGCGCGCGCAACCGGCGCTGTGCGATGCGCTCGGCCGGGCCGGTTATCTGCGCGCCCACCGCTTCTACACATGGCGCGGCGTGACCGACCGCCTCGTCGACATCTACCGCGACGTCGCGCATCCGCAACGTGCCGGCACGGCGGCCGGCAGCCGCCGCACGCCCGTCGCGACCACGCCGGGCGTACTCGCCCACCGCAAGGAGAATGCATGATGAAGGGCTATGATCGCAAACGGGTACTCGTCACCGGCGGCGCCGGGTTTCTCGGTTCGCATCTGTGCGAACGCCTCGTGACGGCCGGGCACGACGTGCTGTGCGTCGACAATTTCTACACGGGCGCGAAGGACAACATCGCGCACCTGCGCGATGCGCCGAACTTCGAGCTGATGCGGCACGACGTGACGTTTCCGCTGTACGTCGAGGTCGATGAAATCTACAACCTCGCATGCCCGGCGTCCCCCGTGCACTATCAACGCGACCCGGTGCAGACGACCAAGACCAGCGTGCACGGCGCGATCAACCTGCTCGGCCTCGCGAAGCGCGTGAAGGCGCGCATCCTGCAGGCATCGACGAGCGAAGTGTACGGCGACCCCGACGTGCATCCGCAGGACGAGCGCTACTGCGGCCGCGTGAACCCGATCGGCATCCGCGCGTGCTACGACGAAGGCAAGCGCTGCGCGGAAACGCTGTTCATGGACTATCACCGCCAGTACGGCGTCGACGTGCGGATCGCGCGGATCTTCAACACGTACGGGCCGCGCATGCATCCGGCCGACGGGCGCGTCGTGTCGAACTTCATCACGCAGGCGCTGGCCGGCGAAGCGTTGACCGTCTACGGCGACGGCAGGCAGACGCGCTCGTTCTGCTATGTCGACGACATGGTCGATGCGCTGATCCGGCTGATGGACGAACCCGGCGACGCCTGCGAGCCGGTGAACCTCGGCAGCGACGACGAGATCGCGATGATCGACGTGGCGCGCGAGGTCGTGAGGATCGTCGGCGCGACGGTCGCGATCGAGTTCCGTCCGTTGCCGTCCGACGATCCGCGTCAGCGCCGGCCCGATCTCGACGCCGCGCACCGGCGCCTCGGCTGGCGCGCGACGACGCCGCTCGCGAGCGGGCTCGCGCATACCGCGCGGTATTTCATCCATCGGCAGGTCGCGAATCACACGCCGGGCGATCTCGTGCGCAGCACGCGGATCGCGTCGCACATGCTCGCGCAGATCAGCACACAGAACCGGCCGGGGGCGGCGACGTGAACGGCACGACGTGACACGACGCTGCGTCGTCGCGTGTCCGGGGCGACGGGCGCCGCGCATCAGCCGACGCGCATCAGCCGTCGCGCGTCGTCACGCGCGCGATGCGGCGGGCGAGCTCGCGCACGTCGACCGGCTTGCACAGATAGCCGTCGAAGCCCGCTTCGAGCGCGCGGCGTTCGTCGCCGAGGCCCGCGTGCGCGGTGACCGCGAGCACGCGCAGGTTGGGCGGGCTGCCGCCGTTCGCGCCGCCGCGGCGCAATGCATCGAGCAGCCAGAAGCCGTCGCCGTCGGACATCGCCAGATCGGACAGCACGACGGTCGGCTTCACCTCCGCGACGATGGCGAGCGCGTCACGGCCCGACGACGCGACCGCGACGACCGCACCGAGCGTCGCCAGCGCGGCGGTCAGGCTCGCACGCGTGGTCGGGTCGTCGTCGACGATCAGGATGCGCTGCGACTCGAGCATCGGCGTACCGCGCGCGACGTCGTCCGGCGTGACGCTCCACGCCATCGCCCCCGCCGGCTGCCAGCCGGCCGGCAACGTCACGGTGAACGTGGCGCCGCGATTGCGGCCCGGGCTTGCGACGCTGACCGTGCCGCCGTGCAGCTCGGCGATATGCCGCACGATCGACAGGCCGAGCCCGAGCCCGCGCCGCGACGAGGCAGGCGACTCTTCCGCGCGGCGGAACATGTCGAACACGTACGGGATGAAATCCGGCGCGATGCCCTGCCCGGTATCGGCGACGGTCAGCATCGCGTGCCCGGCGTCGCGCGACAGCGTGACCGTCACCGCGCCGCCGGCCGGCGTGAATTTCAGCGCGTTCGACACGAGGTTCGACAGCATCTGCCGCAAGCGCTCCGCGTCGCCCGACACCACGCATGCGGACGTCGCGCAGTCGAATTCGAGCGCGATGCCGGCCGACGACGCAGCCGTCTGGAACGTGCCCGTCGCATCGGCGAACAGCCGCACCACGTCCACCGGCATCGAATCGATCCGCAGCTTGCCGGTCGCGAGCGACGAGGCGTCGAGGATGTCGCCGACCATGCGCGTAAGCGAGCGCGCGCTGCGGTCGATCGCGTCGATCGCCTGCTGCTGCAATCCGTCTTCGCGCGAATTGCGCAGCACCTCGACCCAGCCGTAGATCACGTTCAGCGGCGTGCGCAGTTCGTGCGACACGGTCGCGAGCAATTCGTCCTTCAGGCGGTTCGACGTATCGGCCTGGTCGCGCGCGTCGCGCGCGCCCTGCAGCGAGCGGTGCGCGCGCAGGTCGCGGCGGCGCTGCGCGCCGGTCTCGCGCAGCGTCAGCGACAGCGCGACGCTGGCGCGCAGGTCGCCGCGCACCGGGCATGCGGACACCGTTGCGCGAAAGCGCCGGCCGTCGCGGCGCACGCACAGCAGTTCGAGCGGGCCGACCGGTTCGCGCATCGCGTCGAACGTTTCGGCCAACGGATTGCGCTGCAGCCAGCGCATCGCGACGAGCGATTCGAACGGGCGCCCGTAGGCCTCGGACTCGTCGTACCCGAAGATCCGCTGCGCGGCCGGGTTCCAGCTGACGATGCGGCCCTCGCCGTCGACGCCGACGATCGCGTCCGGCGATGCCTCGATGACCGCGAGCTGCAGCCGCGACTTGTCGGCGCGCGTACGCGCCACGCCGGCATCGCAGAACAGCAGCACCGCGCCGTCGATGTTGCCGTGCGCATCGGCGATCGGCGCCGCCGCCTCGGCGATCGGCACCGGCGTGCTGCCGGCGGCGCCGTGCAGCCAGTGCCGGTCGGACAACGCATGCGCGCCGCCGAGCGCCCGCTCGAGCGGCGTCGCCTGCACGCGCCGGCCATCGTGATCGAACAGGCGCAGCACGTCGCGCACGGGCCGGCCCGTCGCCTCGTCCACGCCGCAGCCTGCCAGCTCGGCCGCCACCGCATTCAGGTAAGTCACCCGGCCTTTCCCGTCGGTCGCGATCACACCGTGCGGCAGCGACTGCAGCACGGCTTCGAGCTGCCGCCGCGCGGCCGCGTCACGCCGGCGCGCGACGTCGTTCGTGAGCCGCGCGTGGTGCAGCATCGCCGCGCCCGCGCAGACCAGCATGCCGACCAGCAGGAAGACGAAGAGCTGCACGAGCCGGGCCGACAGCGGCCCGGTGTACGCGGCCGGATCGGACAGGAACAGCGTCCAGATCAGCAGCCCGCTGACCACGGTCGACACGATCCCGAACAGGAACGACGTCACCCAGGCCGCGCCGGCCAGCATCGGGTAGTACAGGATCAGCGACAGGTTCACGCCGCCGAAGCGGATCGCCAGCGCCTGCAGCACGGTGGCGATCGCGACGAACATCACGGCGGTTGCGTAATTTCCGACCTGCGGCCGTGCAAATTCAAACATCGGACACGCTCCTGCCGACCCACCGGCGGCAGCCGGCCACGCGCAGCCGGACGGGCACGTCACCTGCTCGGCCGCCTGTGCTGACCTGGGAGACCTTCACACCATGACCGCTCCGACACGCTGGCTCGTCGTCTCGCCGCACCTCGACGACGCCGTATTCAGTTGCGGGCAGCTGCTCGCGCAGGCACCGGGCTCGGTCGTCGTCACGGTGTTCGCGGGCATTCCGGAACACGGTACGGCCGCGCCGCCGTGGGACCGTCGCGCGGGATTCCGCACGGCCGACGACGCGATGCGCACGCGCCGCGACGAGGACCGTCATGCGCTCGCGCTGCTCGATGCGCGGCCCGTCTGGCTCGACTTCCTCGACGACCAGTACGCCACGCCGGCCGCGTCGGCGGCAATCGCCGCGCGCGTGGCCGACGTGATCGATGCGCATCCGGGCTTCGGCGTGCTGGCGCCGGCCGGCCTGTTCCATCGCGATCACCTGCAGGTTCAGCAGGCCGTGCTGGCGCTGCTGCGCGATCACGACCGGGCCGGCGACGCAGCGCGCGTGTGGCGCTTCTACGAGGATGTGCCGTACCGGCGGATCGACGGGTTGATGGCCCGGCGCGTGACCGGCTGGCGCGAGCACGGCTGGATCGGCCGCCCGGTCGGCGCGCCGGCCGGCAATGGCATGGACACGGCGGCAGCGAAGGCCGCCGCCGTCGACGCGTATGCGAGCCAGATTGCGCTGTTGGAGCCTCATATGCGTGCCGATCTCCGTGAACCCGAAACATACTGGCGGCTCGAATGCGACGGCACGTCCGCGTGACGCCCGCGCGTGTCGTGCTGCCGCCGCGCGAACCACGCGTGACCGCGGTGGTGCTGACCTGCCGGCGCTCGCTGGAGCTCGCGCGCACGCTGGCGCGGCTCTCCGCGCTGCCCGACCGGCCGGCGATCGTCGTCGTCGACAACGGCTCGGACGACGCGACCGCGGCGCTCATGCACAGCCGCTTTCCTCATGCGACGCTGGTGCATGCGCCGGCCAATCTCGGGGCCGCCGGCCGCAATCTCGGCGCGGCCGTCGCCCGCACGCGCCACGTCGCGTTCTGCGACGACGACACGTGGTGGGCACCCGGCTCGCTCGCCGAAGCCGCGAACCTGCTCGATGCGTACCCGCATGTCGCGGCCGTCACCGCGCGCGTGCTGGTCGGCCCCGACCGGCGCGAAGACCCGACCTGCCGGCTGATGGCCGACAGCCCGCTCGATGCGCCCGTCGCGCTGCCGGGCCGCCCGATCCTCGGGCTCTTGGCCGGCGCGAGCGCATTCCGGCGCGACGCGTTCGTGGCCGCGGGCGGCTATCATCCGCGCTACTTCCTCGGCGGCGAGGAAGCGCTGCTCGCGCTCGACCTGTATCGCGCGGGCGCGTGGCTCGTCTATGCACCGCGTCTGACGGTTCATCATTACCCTTCGAAGCAACGCGACGTGCAGACGCGCGCGAGCGTGTCCGCCCGCAACGCGGTGTGGACCGCGTGGCTCAGATGGCCGGCCCGCGCCGCGCTCGCGCATACCGTCCGCATGCTGCCGCGCCTGTGGCGCGAACGCGGCATCGTGCCCGCCTTCGCGGGCCTGCCGTGGATCCTGCGCGAACGGTGCGCGCTGCCGCCGCACGTCGAGCGCATGCGCCGCCGGCTCGACGACGACGCGCGTCGCCGCGCGGGCGGGCGCGCATGAGCGCGCCCGGCACGACATCAGGAGTCCGGTTTTTCCGCTTCGTCTTCCAGTTGCGCGAGCCGGTTGTAGATCGTCTTCAGGCTCACGTCCAGCACTTCGGCCGCCTGCGCCTTCACGCCGCCGCATTTCGCGATCGTGCCGAGAATCAGCTTGCGGTCGACTTCCTCGAGCGGCGTGCCGAACGGCACCGTCACGCGATCCTCGTGCGCGTCGACCATGTTCGACAGTTCGTCCATGATCGGCGGCGGCAGCGTGTCGATCACGTCCGCGTCGGCGAAGATGCTCGCGCGCTGCACGAAGTTGCGCAGCTCGCGCACGTTGCCGGGCCATGCGTAGGACTTCAGCGCTTCGCGCGCGGCGGGCGCAAAGCGCAGATTGCGGCCGCTTTCCTCGTTGTAGTGCTGCAGGAACGCGTCGGCGAGCATCGGGATGTCGTCGCCGCGCTCGCTCAGCGACGGCAGCGGAATCGGGAACACGTTGATCCGGTGATAGAGGTCGGGCCGCAGCTTGCCGTCGGCCATCGCGGCTTCCGGATCGCGGTTGGTCGCCGCGACGATGCGCACGTCGACGTCGATCTCGCGCGTCGAGCCGAGCCGCGTGAGCCGCCCGGTTTCCAGCACGCGCAGCAGCTTGACCTGCGATTCGACCGGCATCTCGGTGATTTCGTCGAGGAACAGCGTGCCGCCGTCCGCGCGTTCGAAGAAGCCCTTGTGCTGCCGCTCGGCGCCGGTGAAGCTGCCGCGGTCGTGGCCGAACATCTCGCTCTCGACGAGATTCGCGGCGATCGCGCCGCAGTTCACCGCGAGGAACGGGCCGCGGCGGCGCAGGCTCAGGTCGTGCACCGTCTGCGCGGCGAGTTCCTTGCCGGTGCCCGACTCGCCGGTGAGCAGCACCGACGCCTCGGTTCGCGCGACGCGACCGATCGCATCGTAGACGGCCTGCATCGCGGGCGAGCTGCCGAGCATCCGGCCGAAGCGGCCGAGACGCTTCAGTTCGGAGCGCAGTTCGGCGATTTCCTCATGCAGTGCGGTGGTGCGCGGCACGCGCGCGAAGATGCTGTTCAGCCGCTGCATGTTGATCGGCTTCACCAGATAGTCGGTCGCGCCGCGCCGCAATGCGTCGATCGCGGTTTCGAGGCTCGCGTGACCGGTGGTCAGCACCATTTCGCAATGCGCGCGCTTCGGCAACGCGTCGAACAGATCCATGCCGTTGCCGTCCGGCAGCACGAGATCGCACAACACGAGATCGGGAGTGTGCGTCGAGACGAGCGTGCGCGCTTCTTCGAGCGTCGCGGCCGTGTCGCATGCAAGCTGCTGCGCTTGCGCGAGGGTCGCGAGCATCGTTCGCGTATCGGCGTCGTCTTCGACGATCAGGACATAAGGCATCGAAGCTCCTGGTGGGTGCGGCCCGGGCGCAAGGCGTCGGCCGAAACCGCGGCGGGCGTGCGATGCGGGGTACGACGCCGGAACCCGGCGGCACATCCGCACCGCACACGAATGAGCAAATTAGCTGTCCTGCAGTGACAAACGTGTGCTTGGAAGTATAGAAGAAGTGCGTCGTGCCTTCGCCGATCATCGAATAAATCTATCTGTCGTCGACCACCGCATTGCCAGATTCAATCCGGCGAAACGGGCATAAAAGGTATGCTTTCCACATGAAAAAATGATGCGTGGCGGTCATTTTTTCGCCTGCTCCTCGACGGTTTCGGTCAATACTTCCAACTCGATACACTCATGTCGAAATCCGACGATGACGGCGCGCGGCTGTTCGGCCGCTCGCCAACGATTCAAGACCTGCTGCTGAAGGTAGCGCGTGTCGCCGCGACGCGCGTCAGCGTCCTGGTGGTCGGCGAGAGCGGCGCCGGCAAGGACATCGTCGCGCGGCTCATCCACGACATGAGCCCGCGCCGGCGCGGGCCGTTCGTGCCCGTCAACTGCGGGGCGATTCCGAAGGACATCGCGGAATCCCATTTGTTCGGACATGAAAAAGGCAGCTTCACCGGCGCGATCGCGCAACATGTGGGCATGTTCGAAGCCGCGCGCGGCGGCACGCTGTTTCTCGACGAAATCGCGGAAATGCCGGCGGAATTGCAGGTGAAACTGCTGCGCACGCTGGAGACGAACACGATCGTGCGCGTCGGCGGTCACGAAGCGATTCCGCTCGACGTGCGGATCGTCGCGGCCACCCATCACGATCCGGTCGAGGCCGTGCGCAACGGCCGGCTGCGCGAGGATCTCTTTTACCGGATCGCGACGATCGCGCTGCACGTGCCCGCGCTGCGGCAGCGCGAGGACGACGTCGGCGACATCGCGCTGCAGATCGTCGAGCGGCTGAATGCGCGGCATCGCACGCGCAAGCGTCTGTCGCTGCAGGCGATGAAGGCGCTGCGCGCCTATACGTGGCCCGGCAACGTGCGCGAGCTGCGCAACGCGCTGGAGCGCGCGTTCATTCTCGCCGACGAGCAGATCGAACTGCAGCTGCCGCGCCGCCAGCCGCCGCGCGAGGAGGTGCGTCACAACGCGATGACGCTCCATATCGGCACGACGCTCGCGCATACGCAGCAGCGCTTCATCGTCGCGTCGCTGCGCCATTTCAACGGCGACAAGCCGCGCACCGCGAAGGCGCTCGGCATCAGCCTGAAGACGCTGTACAACCGGCTCGCGCTGTTGCCCGAACACGAGCGCAACGCGGCGAGCGGCGCGGCTGCGCCGACGCCCGCCGCGGGCAGCGCAAGCGGCGCCAGCGGCACCGCCGGTGCCGACGGTGCGGCCGGCAGCCCGAGCGCCGGTATGCCGCCGGGCGCAACGAACCCGTAACCGGGCCGCGACGGCGGCCGCCCGGTCTACGCCGCGACGTCGCACAACGCGCTGTCCCACTCGCGCACGAACCGCTCGATCCCGAACCGCTCGCACGCGTCGCGCTTCGCCGCCGCGCCCCACTCGCGCGCGAGGTCCGGATCGCGGAGCAGCATGCGCATCGCGTCGATCAACACGGCAGGTCGCGTATCGGCGACCCCGTTGCAGCCGCTCCTCACGAGCTGCGCCATCTCCGTCGTTGCGAGCGCAACGATCGGCAGCCCGATCATCATCGCCTCGATCACCGCGAGCCCGAGGCTCGTGTAGCGGATCGGATTGAAGAAGAAGCGGTAGTGCGACAGGAACTGCGGCAGCGCCGGATTCGGCACCTCACCGATGCCGCCGAGTTCGGCCGAGCCCATCCCGACCAGATCGAGCGGCACGCTGTGACGCACGGTCTCGAACAGGTCCGCGCCGAGACGCCGCCCGCGTCGCGCGAGGTGGTTCACGACCGTCACGCCCTTGGGCAGCGTGCCGCGATACTCGACACCGTCGGGCAGCAGCACGCCGTGCTCGATCACGCGCGTCGGCGTGACGCCGCTGTCCCACATCAGCGCGTTGAACGGCGTCACGTGCACCAGCAACACGTTCGGGTCCTGCACGGGGTGCAGCGTGTCGGTCGGGTGCTCGCGCGGCGGATCGTGTTCGACGAACAGCGCCGGCAGCGCGCGCTGCGCGTCGCTCAGGAGCCGCAACCGGTCGTGCGCGTAGTGATTGTGATGCTGGTACAGCACGCAGTCGAACTCGGTGTCGCGCACGCACTCGACGGGCACCTCGTACACGTTGTCGCCCCACGGCAGGTGCCCGACCCGACCCGCGTAACCGGGCGGATGCTGCGGCTTCGTCATGATGTAGAAATCGTGCGGCGCCTGCGACAGGTAATACAGATAGTTGCCATGCACGTGCCAGGTGAGCACGCGCAAGCGCTTACGTGACATGACGTCTCTCCTCCGCGAGCAGCTTGCCCGCCCGCTCCATCACGTCGTCGACGCCGATCGCCGTCGCGCACTCGTGCCCGTACGGGCAGGTGTCGAACGCGCACGGCCGGCAGGCCGGATAGTGCGCGAGCACGCGATGGCGTTCGGCGTCGAGCGGCGCCCAGCGGACCGTGTCGCTGCCGCACGCGACGACGATGCTCGGCGTGCCGAACGCCGCCGCGACATGCGACACGCCCGTGTCGTTGCACAGCACGAGCCGCGCGCGGCCGATCAGCGCGGCCAGCGCGCCGAGCGGCGTGCGCCCGCACAGGTTCACGCACGGCCGCGCGAGATGTTCGACGAACGCGCCGGCCAGCGCGAGTTCCGCGCGCGTGCCGGTCAATACGATCTGCCAGCCGTCGTCCGCGAGCTGCCGTGCCGCGCTCGCGAAACGCTCGACCGGCCAGCGCCGCGACGCCATCCGCGCGCCCGGATGAACGATCACGTAGCGGCCCGGATCGAGCGCATGCTCGTCGCACAGCACGTGCCATAGCGCGTAGTCGAGGCCGCCCAGCGGAAATTCCAGGTAGTCGCCCCAGTCCGGATAGCCGAGCTTGCGGGTCAGCGCCAGGTAGCGCGTGACCTCGGACTCGCCGTCGCGCCACACGAGCGCACAGTCGAGCGCGGTCGTGCCGCCGTCGGGCGGCACGAAACCGGCGGTGCGCGTCGCACCGAGCGACGCGACGATCGCGTTGGTCTGCACGCCGCTGCCGTGCAGCTGGATCGCGAGATCGAAGTCGCGCGCGCGGCATTCCGCGACGAACGCCTCGCGCGCGGCCGGCTCGGCGTCCGGCTGCTCGCCGAGGCCCGGCGCGCCGGGAAACGCGATGAAGTTGTCGATGTAGTCCGAGAAGCGCGATGCGAACTCGCGCGCCCACGGCAAGCCGATCAGCGTGATGCGCGCATCCGGCTCGCCGCGCCGCAGCGCGCGCAGCGCCGGCACCGCGCACAGCATGTCGCCGAGCTGCAGCGCGCGGAACACCGCGATGCGCATCGGACGGGACGACGAAACGGATTCGAGCATCATAGGAAGAACACCCGGAAGTGGAGCGCACCGCGCACGCGCCAGTACAGCGACACGGGCGGAATCGCGATCGACGTGACGATCATCTCGGCGACATGCGACGGCGTGAGCCGCGTGCCGCGCAGCCGCTTCGCGCAGAATGCGGCCGTGATCACGGCCCAGGCCGTCGCGCACGCGATGCCCGGCACGCGCCATCCGGCCGCGAAACAGCCGAGCGCGCCGAGCGCGAACAACACGGCCGCGTAGTAATTCCACGGCGGCATCGCGCGGATATGACGCCGGTAGGTCGCGCGATGCTTCTTGTACAGCAGCGCGTCGAAATACACCTTCGACTGCTGGCCGATGCTCGCGCCCCAGCGCGCGGGACGCACCGGATGCACGATCCGCGCGGCATCGACGCCGACGATCGGCCCCGCGTGCTCGCGCAGCGCGAACATCAGGTCGGCGTCCTCGCGCCATGCGCGCGTGAAGCGCTCGTCGAATCCGCCGACGCGCTCCAGCGCCGCGCGCCGCACGAAGCAGTTCGCGGTCGCGAATTCCGCATGCGCGAGGCCGGCCGCGTCGCGCTCGTGGTCGGTCGGGCGCGCTCGCAACGGCACGTCGATGCGCCCGGCCGCGGCCGCCGCCGACGGTTCGGCCAGCAGCGCGGCCGCGCCGTGGCGCAGCCAGGTCGGATCGGGAATCGTGTCGTCGTCGGTGAACGCGATCAGCGCGCCGCGCGCGCTGCGCCAGCCGATGTTGCGCGCGCCCGCCGGCCCCTGCGTATCGGGCGCGGTCATGTAGCGGATCACCGGCACGTCGGTCATGCGCGCACGGCACGCGTCGACGGTTTCCCATGCGCTGCCGGCCGGGTCGTCGTCGACGACGACGATCTCGTAGGTGGTCGGATCGAACACCTGCGCGCACAGCGCGTCGAGGCAGCGTTCGAGCAGGCGGGGCCGCCGGTACGTCGGCACGACGACCGACACGACCGGCGGCAGTTGCGTGTCGCGCATGTTCATCTCGGCTTCTCCAGCAGGAACGAACCGATCACGAGCGCGTCGAGCGGCGAAGTCCAGAAGCACTCGAGCGCGTCGCGCGGCGTGCAGACGATCGGTTCGCCGCGCGTGTTGAACGACGTGTTGACGAGCACCGGCACGCCGGTCAGCGCGTCGAACTCGGACAGCAGCGCATGCAGCAGCGGATGCTGGTGTGCGTCGACGGTCTGCACGCGCGCGGTGCCGTCGATGTGGCGCACCGCCGGAATCGTCGCCTCGGCGCCGGGCGCGATGTCGTACACGAACAGCATGAACGGCGCGCGCAGCGGCGTGCGCCGCCCGCCGTTGAACCAGTGGTGTGCATGGCTTTCGAGCACGACCGGCGCAACCGGCCGGAAGTCCTCGCGATCCTTGATCCGGTTCAGCTTGCGCTGCATGTCCGGATCGATCGGCGACGCGAGGATCGAGCGCGCACCGAGCGCGCGCGGCCCGAACTCCATGCGGCCCTGGAACCAGCCGATCACGCGGTTTGCCGCGAGCAGCGCGGCCGTCTGGCTGGCGACGTCCGCGAGCCGCCGGTACGGCAGCCGCGCTTCCTTCAGGAACGCCTCGATCGCATCGTCGCCGTACGACGGCCCGAGATACGCGTGATCCATCCGCCAGTCGCCGCGCATCCCGCGCATCCGGAAATCGGTCCACAGCGCGGCGCCGAGCGCGGTGCCCGCGTCGCCTGCCGCCGGTTGCACCCACACGTCGTCGAACGGGCCGCGATCGCGGATCTTCGCGTTCATCACGCAGTTCAGCGCGACGCCGCCCGCCATCGCCAGTTGCTGCTCGCCGCTCTCCGCCGCGAGCCAGTCGACCGCCTGCAGCGTCGTTTCCTCGAGCACCAGCTGCAGCGCATGCGCGATGTCGCAGTGATGCGGCTCGATCGGTCCGCCGCGCTCGCGCGGCGCGCCGAACAGCGCGACGAGATCGCCGTCGGCAACCTCGTAGCGCCCGTCGCCGTGGTAGCTCACCAGCCTGCGCATCGCGTCCGCGAACACCGGCTTGCCGTACGACGCGAGCGCCATCACCTTGTACTCGTCCGACGAATGCAGGAAGCCGAGGTAGCGCGTCACGCGCTCGTACAGCAGGCCGAGCGAATGCGGCAGGTTGACCTGGCCGAGCCGCCGGTACGACTGGCCGTCGAACACGCCGTAGCTCGTCGTCGCGCGTTCACCGCGCCCGTCCATCGTCATCACCGCGCAGTGCTCGTACGGCGCCGCGAGAAACGCGCTCGCCTCGTGCGCGAGATGGTGCTCGATGAAATGCCAGCGAAACGGCCCGTCGTGCGCGACGCCGCGAAAGCGCCGCTGCAGGTGGTGCGGCGCGCCGCCCGCGAGCTGGCGCGGCGCGTTCACGATCGACGACAGGAACAACGGATGCCACGGCGATGCGCCGTCGGCACGCCGCGCATGCGCGGACGGTGCGAGCGGCAGCGTCAGCTCGGGCGCGTCGCCGTGACGGTCCAGTTCGAGCCACGGATCGTACGAATACGCGACATGGTCGACGTCCGCGAGCGCGATGCCCGCTTCCGCCAGACAATAGTCGATCGCGTGAAACGGCAGCTCCCAAGTCGAGAACGGCACCGGCCGCTTCGCGTGCTTCACGTGCGTGAAGCGTTCGTCCTCGGCCGCCGCGATCACCGCGCCGTCGCGCACGAGGCATGCGGCGCTGTCGTGAAAGGCGGCATTGATGCCGAGCGTATAGGTCGGAGCAGGCATGCGTCAGGTCCTCGTGATGACTTGCGCGAACGGAATCACGTTCGACACGCTCGACGCGTTCGCCGCGACCGGCTCGGCAGCGTGCAAGGTGGCGCGCGCGGCCGCGTGTTGCGCATGGCGCGCGCTACGGCGCAACAAGCCGTGCGTCGCCTCGACGACATCGTCGACGCTCACGCCGAGCAGGCACGGATGGCCGGGCTGGTTGCAGACGCTGCGGTAGCAGTTGCGGCACGGCACGTCGACGTTCAATGCGCGGTGCGGCACACGCCATGGCGTGTGCTGCGGATTGGTCAGCGCGTACAGATCGACGACCGGCGTGCCGAGCGCGGCCGCGAGATGCACGGGGCCGCTGTTGTTCGTCAGCAGCAGGTCGGCCGTCTCGATCAGCGCGCCGAGCTCGCCGAGCGGCAGCACGCCGGCGAGCGGCACGGCGCGCGGCCCCGCGCGTTCGCACACGGCATCCACGAGCGCGCGCTCGTCGGCGCCGCCCGTCACCGCGATGCCGTCGAACAGCGGCGCGAGCCGTGCGGCCACGTCGCCGAAGCGCTCGGCCGGCCAGCGCCGCGACGCCGCGCTCGCGCCCGGATGCACGACCAGCCAGCGCGTGTGCGCCGGCGCCGGCCGGCGCGGGCCGCCGATGCGCAGCAGCGCCGCGCGCAAGCGCGAGTGCAGCGCGCGTCGCGCCGCATCGCCCGGCTCGAACGCCATGCGCCAGTCGCACGTCTTCGCGCCGATCGCGCGGACCAGCGCAAGCTGGCGCGCGACTTCGTGGCGCACGCGCGAATCGGGCTCGGTCTCGGGCACGCGATCGGTCAGCAGTTCGTAGGGGTTCTCGCGGCAATGCGCGAGCCGCAGCGGGATGCCCGCGAGCCAGCACATCATCGCGGCCGGCAACGGGCTCTGGCTGTATACGGTGAAGATCACGGCCGCATCGAAGCGGCCGGCCAGCAGCCGGTCGATCATGTCGAGATCGACGACCGGATCGCCGCGCACGTCCGGATGCTTGACCCACGGCGCGTCATACGTCCACACGTCGTCGACCATCGGCAGGTGTTTCGCCAGCGCGGCGCCGGTGCGCGACGTCAGCAGCGTGAGCCGGCGGCCGCGCCCGCTCTCCTTCAGCGCGCGCAGCGCGGGCGTCGTCATCAGCACGTCGCCGAGGCTGTCGAGGCGCACGCACAGAATGCGTCGCGCGCGATCCCAGGCGGCGCTCATCGCCGCACCCACGAGCCGTGGCGGCGCACGGCCTCGCGCGCGACGAGGTCGGCGGCGAGGTCGAGCCGGTCGACCACATGGTGCGGCGTGCGCGCGGCATCGAGCCGCCATTGCGTCTCGTTGCCGCGGTCGACGAGTATCGTGCCGCAGCGCGCGGCGCGGCCGGCCTCGACGTCGTCGAGAATGTCGCCGATCATCCAGCTCCACTCGGCGACCGCGCCGAGCGTGGCGATCGCGCGGCGCACCATCCCCGGGCGCGGCTTGCGGCAGATGCAGTCGCAGGTGTAGCGCGGCACGCTGCCCGCCGGGTGATGCGGGCAATAAAAAAAGTCCGCCAGCACCGCGCCGTTCGCTTCGAACAATTCGGCGAGACGCTGACGGACCGCGCCAAGCTTCGATTCGGCAAAGTAGCCGAGCGCGACGCCCGGCTGGTTCGACACGACCGCGATCGGCATGCCCGTCGCGCCGAGCGTGCGCAATGCGCGCGCGGCGCCCGGCGCAAGCTGCATCCGCGCGGGGTCGACGTTGTACGGCAGGTCCTCCAGCAGCGTGCCGTCCTTGTCGAGCAGCACCGCGCCGGGCAGCCGTCGCGCGCGACTCACGGCCATGACGTCTCCTTCATCGGCAGCACCATCAGTTCCGGCACGACGGTGCCCGGCGGCTGCGTCAGCACGAAACGCACGGCCGCCGCGACGTGTTCCGGCGGCTGCAGCGTGTCCACGTCGATGTCGGGGAAGCGATCGAGCAGGAACGGCGTGCGCATCCCGCCCGCGACGATCGCCGACACGCTCACGCCGGCCGGCCGAAGCTCCGCATGCAGCGCATGCGACAACCCGAGCAGCCCCCACTTCGTCGCGTGATACGCGGACGCATTCGGCCATGCGCGCTTCGATGCGGTCGACGCGATGTTGACGATGTGGCCGCTGCCGCGGGCCTTCATCATCGGCACGGCCGCGTGGCACATCAGGTACGGGCCGAACAGGTTGGTCATCATCACCTGCTGCCAGGCGGCGACGCTGACGTCGTCGATCGGCGCGGTCACGTCGATCGCCGCGTTGTTGACGATCACGTCGACGTCGCCGAGCGCCTCGCGCGCGTCGTGCATGACCTGCAGCACCGACGCCTCGTCGCGCACGTCGAGCGGCCGTCCGACCGCGCGGCCGCCATGCCGCTCGAGGCGCTGCGCGACGGCCGCCGCGCGATCGCCGTCGAGATCGGCAACGATCACGTGTGCGCCGTGTTGCGCCAGTTCCTCGCAGATGGCCTCGCCCAGGCCGCGACCGCCGCCCGTCACGAGCGCGGTGCGACCGGCCAGCGACGCTCGCGCTGGATCGTGAGTCGCGTTCAACATGCACCTCCTGTAAGCGTCCGGAATATCGAGGCGTTGACACTTGTCGTGACAAACGTCGTACCAGAGGTACAGCGAAAACCGTGCCATTGCGCGAACGCCCGCGCCACATCGCGCTCCCCCCGCGCGCCCGCTGGCTTTTTTATAACCGGCTGTAAAAACGGGCCCGCTCGCCCTGCGCTCAGATCGCGAGCGCGTCCGGCGTCGCCTGCGCGCGGTGTTTCGCGAGCGCACGCAGGCAGTGCGCGATGCAGCCCGCGAACGCCTCGTCGAACCAGGGCTGCGCACCCGACACGCCGACCACGATGCCGTGCTGCGCGACGCCGCCCCACAGGTTCGTGTCGCCCGCGCGCAGCCGGTACGGCTCGAGCGCCTGCACGACGTGGCCGTCGCGGCCGGTTTCCCACGACAGCCGCGCCTTCGCGCGGGCGTACGCACGATAATCGGCATCCCAGTCCTTCGGATCGGGCAGCGAGAACTCGTACAGGATCGCATCCTCGAACGCCGCGTCGCGCGGCCCGAGCGCCGGGTCCATGATCACGACGTGCAGGCAACCGCTGTCGCCGACGAAGTCGCTCTGCAACGCGGCCGACAACGTCGGCAACAGCAGCTCGACGGCGGCGACCGCGGCCTGGCGGTCGGCGAACGCGCTACCGGCGCGGCGCTCGGTCAGGACTTCGGGGGGCGTCGGATTCGAAAGGTTCGGCATGGATATCTCCGGAAGAAAGCGCGAGCGCCCGCAGCGTCGCGATCAGGTCGGCCGCTGCCGCGGGCTTGGTCAGATAGGCGTGGAAACCCGCTTCGACCGCGCGCGTGCGGTCGCGCTCGCGGGCATGGCCCGACAACGCGAGCGCTTCGAGCGGCGCCCGGCCGTCGCGCGCACGCTCGGCGTCGAGCTGGCGCACGCGGCGCATCACCGTGTAGCCGTCTTCCTCGTCGGCGCCGAGGTCGATGTCGCATACCAGGAGCGCCGGCCAGTCCGCGCGGCGCATGTTCCGCATCTCGTCGAGCAGCGCGTGGCCGGACGCGAACACGCGCACCTCCGCACCGGCGACCTGCAGCAGCGCGGCAAGCGCTTCGCGCGCCTCGTCGTGATCGTCGACGCACGCGATGCGCACGCCGTCCAGCGGCTTCACGTCCGCGGCCGCAACGGCGCCCGGCCCGGAATTCGGTGCGGCCGCGTCGGCCGGTTGCAGCGACGCCGGCGCGACCGCGCACAGCGGTAGCGACAGGTGCAACGTCACGCCGACGTCGTCGCGCTCGCGAACGACGTAGCCGCCCGCGTCCTCGATCGCGCCCTGCAGCCGTTCGAGATCGGCCAGCGACAGCTCCGGCGCGTCGACGCCGGTGCACGTGATCGTGATCCGCGCGTCGGGGTCGTGCCGCGCGGTGCGCACCTCGACCCGCCCGCCGCCGCTCGTATCGATCCCGCCGCGGCACAGCTCCCACACGAAGCGCCGCAGTGCGGCCGGATCGGCCTTGACGACCAGATCCTCGTTCGACAGCTCGCGGAACACCGGCACGCCGCGGCGCGCGGCGGCTTCCGCCAGCGCATCGAGCACCTGCGCCACCAGCGGGTTGATCCGCACCGGCTGCAGCGCGAACTTCGCCTCGGTGCGCTCCAGTTCGCGCTGCTTCGCCTGCAGCGACCACATCTGCGCATACACGCCGTCGCTCGCCAGCAGTTCGTCGTGGGTGCCCTGCTCGACGAGCCGGCCATGCTCCATCACGAGGATCCGGTCCGCATCGACGATCGTCGACAGCCGGTGCGCGATGACGAGACTCGTGCGGTGCCGCGCGACGCGCATCAGTTCCTGCTGGATCGCGCGCTCCGAGCGCGTGTCGAGCGCCGATGTCGCCTCGTCGAACACGACGATCGGCGGCGCCTTCAGCAGCGCGCGCGCGATCGCGACACGCTGCCGCTCGCCGCCGGACAGCCGCACGCCGCGCTCGCCGACACGCGTGTCGTACGCATCGGGCAGCCGCTCGATGAACGCGTCGAGTTGCGCGCCGCGCGCGGCCGCGATCACTTCGCCGCGCGTCGCGTCGCGCTTGCCGTACGCGATGTTGTAGGCCAGCGTGTCGTTGAACAGGATCGTGTCCTGCGGCACAATGCCGAGCGCATCGCGCAGGCTGCGCTCGGTCACGAGGCGCAGGTCCTGGCCGTCGATCCGGATCGTCCCCGCATCGGGCTGGTACAGCCGGAACAGCAGCCGCGCGAGCGTCGACTTCCCCGAGCCGCTCCCGCCCACCACCGCGACCGACTGTCCCGGCTCGACGCGAAACGACACGTCCCACAGAATCTGCCGGCTCGGCTCGTAGCCGAAGTCGACGTGCTCGAACTCGATCGCGCCGCCGCGCACCGCGAGCGGCTGCGCGCCCGGCGCGTCGCCCTCCTCGCCCGGCTTGCCGCGGGCGTCGAGCAGGCCGAACAATCGTTCGATGTTCGTCATCGCGTCGTGCGCCTCGCGGAACACGAAGCCGAGCGCATTCAGCGGCAGGCTGATCTGGATGATGTACGCGTTGATCAGCACCAGATCGCCGACCGTCATCGTGCCGCGCGCGACATGCTGGCCGGCGAGCAGCATCACCGCCGCGATGCCCGCACCGATGCATGCGCTCTGCCCGATATGCAGCGTCGACAGCGCGTACTGGTTGTCGACGCCGGCCTCGCGCCATGCGTCGAGCACGCGTTCGAGCCGGCTGCGCTCGACGTCTTCGCGCGCGAAGTACTTGACGGTATCGACGTTGAGCAGGCTGTCGACCACGCGCGCGTTCGATTCGGCCTCGAGCACGTTCACGCGACGCTGGTAGCGCATCCGCCGGCGCGTGAAGACGGTCGTGTAGCCCGCATAGACGGCGAACGTGACGAGGATGATCGCGGTGAAGCCGCCGCCGTACTTGCCGATCACGATCACCAGCACCGAGCCGATCTCGATCGCGGTCGGCACGACGGTAAACACCGCGACGCCGAGCAGGTAGCCGATCCCGGCCGTGCCTTTCTCGAGGTCGCGCACGACCGCGCCGGTCTCGCGCTGCGAATGAAAGCGCGCGCCGAGCCGGTGCAGATGACCGAACGTGCGGACCGTAAACGACGCGACCGCGTGCTGCGTGACCTGCACGAACGTCATGTCGCGCACTTCGTTCAGCGCGTTCGCCGCGAAGCGCACGACCGCATACGCGAACAGCAGCAGAACCGGCAGCGCGATCGGCTGGCCGGCCGCGCGGCCCAGCCCGTCGACGATGTCCTTCAGCAGCAGCGGCACCGAAACGGCCGCCGCCTTCGCGAGCAGCAGCAGCGCCAGCGCGGCCAGCACGCGCGCGCGGTAATGCCGGATCGCGCGCCACAGCTCGACCGCGATGCGCGCGCGCAGGCCACGTGCGTCGCGGCCACGACCGTCGCGCGGCGCGCTGGCGCTCGAGTCGCGATCGTCGCGAATGTCGCGAATGTCGCCGTCGTCACGCGGTCCGTCGTCAGAGCCGGTCGTCATGCGCGCATTGGCTGTGTCCGTGGCCTTGGCCGGGTCGTCCCGCGCATCGACCGTCAACGGCGCGGATCGCGCTCGCGACCGGCGCCGCTACCCGGTTCGGGATCGCGCGCCGCAGGCTGCGTCGGCGTGACCGTGCGTTGGGACGGATGCAGCACCATGCCCGTATCGGGTTGTTCGCCGTCGCGGCGCACGCGCACGCGGTTCTCGACGTCGCGCACGCCCATGCAGCCGTCGGCGATGTCCTCGATGTCGTGCTTCATCCAGCGCTGCGGCACGGTGCCGTCGAGTTCGACGCGGCCGTCGCGCACCTGCACGGAGACATCGCTCACGTCGATGTCGAGCGCATGCGCGAGCCGCTCGCAGACGTCCTCGCGAATCCGCTCGTCCGAACGCGTATAGCCTTTCGGGCCGCGCCGATGCCGCATGGCCTCGCGTTGCGCGGCGTCGCCGAAGCGCGACAGGCCGGATGCATCGGCACGGCGCTGGTCGCGCCCGTTGTAGGCGTCGTAGTCGCCGTCGCCGCCATGCCAGCCCGTCCGGTGCTGGCCGCGGAACCGCGGCTGGTCGGCATGGGCGCCTTCACGTCCCTGGCCGCCTTCCGCTGTGCGGCCGCGGTTGCCGTAGCCGCGCCCGGACTCCCACGCCGGATCGCGCGAACCGCCGGGGCCGCCCGGCCCGCCCGGCGCACCGCGCCAGTCGGCGCCGGCGTCTGCGCCGCGCTGTTCGGCCGACGAGCGGGCCGAGCGCTCGCTCCATTCGCTGCCCCAGTCTTCCGGGCCGACGTCCTCGCTCGCGAAGCGCCGGTACGCGGATTCGTAGTCGGCATCGTGGCGCCGGGATTCGTCCCCGCGAAAATCGCGCTCGCCGGTGTCCCGGTACGCGCGTTCGCCGCGCTCCTGCCAGTCGGGCGGGCCGCTCCGTTCGGCTTGCCGTCCGGGAGATCGTCGTTGCATCGTGTCCCTCCTTGATCGCGCCTGTGCTGATCGCGCCTGTGCCGCGTGCGGACCGGGACCCATGTCGCGTCGCGGCGCACGTCGGTCAGGTTGATGCAAGTCGCGTGCCGCCCGTTGACCAGCACACCGCGGGGGCGCGGCGAAGCCCAGGGCGGCACGCCCGCGCCGACGATCGCGGTCCACGTCGCGATCGCCGCGCAGCGCGCTGACGGGGGCAATGCGGATCGTCGCGCTTCGGCGGGTGTCCCTGGCCAGGCGCACTTGGCCGGGCACCCTTTGCGCGGTGCCCCTGGCCGGACGCCCCTATCTGCAACGCAATTGCAGTTTTTGCGCGAATGGTCGCCGTGCGGCGACCCTATGCGCCGCCCGCACCCGGTTCGTCCGGCGCATCCGGATCCTCGGCGCCGCCGGGCTCGCTCAGCCGTTCCGTGCGATCCGGCTCGATATCGGCGCCTTCCTCGAGCCCCGCGTCGCCGTCCGCCGACGCGCGCTCGCCGGTGCCCGCGCGGTCCGTATCGCTGTCGAGGGCCGCGTCGCCGCGCTCCAGCGCGTGCTCGTCGAGCGGCGAATCGACGTCGAACGGATGGCGCCGCGCGCCGGCCGTGTCGCTGCCGCTGTCGGACGAATCGCTCGGACCCAGCGCGCGGCCGTCGCGGCCGCGCCGTACGTTGTCGTCGTCCGGGCCGGCCGGTTCGTTGTCGGGGTTCAGGGTGCTGTTCATGTCGATGCCCTCGGGTAGCCGTGAAGCGGCGCGCCGCCGCCGGAGGCCGGCTTTCGCGCCGGGCCGGCCGCGGCGTGCGGACCGGAGGGCGACGCAATCGGCATGCCGCGCCGCCGTCGCCGGGCCGCCACCGGCAGGATTTCGCACTGCGGGCGCGACGCGGCACAGGCCATGCGCCCCCATTGATCAGGCGATTCGACCTCCCTTATGCTTTCGGGGTGTCAATCCGATTTGAATGGCCGCAGCCGGCTCGTCCGGCCGCGGCGGCGCGGCGTTCCTCCGCCCGCATCCGACTTGCCGTTCCGATGAAGAAAGACGACGCCATTTCCGATCTCCACCCGCCGCTCGGGCCCGCCGATGCACGCGACCTGCTGCACCGCTTCGCCGAGTTCCGTTTCGAGACCGTCGTCGGGGCGATCACCGACTATGCGGTGTTCATGCTCGACGCGCACGGTAACGTCGCGACGTGGAACGCGGGCGCGGAGCGCATCAAGGGCTATCGCACGGCCGACATCGTCGGCCACCATTTCTCGCGTTTCTATCCGCCCGATGCGATCGCCGCCGGGCGGCCCTCATTCGGGCTCCGCGAAGCCGTCGCGCACGGCCGCTTCGAGGACGAAGGCTGGCGCGTGCGCAAGGACGGTTCGCTGTTCTGGGCCAGCGTGACGATCACGGCCGTGCACGACCATGCGGGCCAGCTGGCCGGCTTCATCAAGATCACGCGCGACATGACCGAGCGCAAGCGGCTCGCCGAACTCGAGGTGTCGACGCACCGGCTCAGCGTGTTCATCGCGATGCTCGCGCACGAGCTGCGCAACCATCTCGCGCCGCTGCGCAATTCGGTCGGCGTGCTGCAGAGCCTGCCCGATCCGGCGCCCGCGCTCGCGCAATGCCGCGACGCCGTGCATCGCCAGGTCGGACAGCTGACGCGGCTGGTCGACGACCTGCTCGACGTCGGGCGCATCACCGCCGGCAAGGTCCAACTCGACCACGCGCCGGTGACCGTGCGCGACGTGGTCTGCCGCGGCGTGGAAAGCATCCAGCCGAAGCTGGCCACACGCGAGCAGAACATTCGCGTCGACCTGCCGGCCGATCCGCTGGTGGTGCGCGGCGACGCCGCGCGGCTCGTGCAGGTGCTGCACAACCTGCTCGACAACGCGTCGAAATTCTCGCCGCAGGGCGCGCGCATCGACGTCAGCGCGAGCGCCGAAGGGTCGGTCGTCGCGATTCGCATCACCGATCACGGCGTCGGCATCGCGCCGGGTTCGCTCGAATCGATCTTCGACCTGTTCGAACAGGAAAGCGTGCCGGGCCGGCGCGCGTCGGACGGCTTCGGGCTCGGCCTCGCGATCTGCCGGTCATTCGTCGAGCTGCATGGCGGAAGGATCGCCGCGGAAAGCGCCGGCCCCGGCCATGGCGCGACGTTCACGGTACGGCTGCCGCTCGAGCGCGCGATGCGCCCGACGCCCGGCGACGCGCCGGCGCCGGCGCCGCGCACGACCGAGCCGCCGGCCGGCGCGCCGCTGCGCATCGTCATCGTCGACGACAACCGCGACTCCGCCGACACGCTCGCCGTGCTGCTGCAGATCAAGGGCCACGCGCCGCGCGTCGCGTACCACGCGGACGACGCGCTGGCGCTCGCGCGCGACATCGTTCCGCACCTGATGCTCGTCGACCTGTCGATGCCCGACGTCGACGGCTTCACGCTGCTGCGCGAACTGCGCGCGATCGATGCGCTGGCCGGCACGACCTGCGTCGCGTTGTCCGGCCATGCGAGCCCGGCCGATCTCGCGCGCACCGCGAGCGAGGGCTTCGACGATCACCTCGTGAAGCCCGTCGAGATGGCGGTGCTCGACGCGCTGCTGGAGCGCGTCGCGCGCAAGGTCCACGGCGCGCCGTAGCCGCTCATGCCATCGCGCGGCACATCGCCGCGCACGCATCGCATGCCAGCGCGCAGCGCCGGCAATGGTCGTGCGCATGCAGCAGGCATTCGGCCGCGCACACCTCGCACGCACGCGCGCACAGGGCGCACACCTGCGGCGCGAGCACGCTGTCGCGCGCCATCGCGGCCGAGGCAAGGCGGCACAGCTGCGCGCACTCGATGTCGAGCGCGATGCAAGCGGCCAGCGCGTGCGTGTCGGGGTCCGCCAGGCACCCCGCCGTACACGCGTCGCATGCATGCGCGCACGCGTCACACGCGGCCATGCAGTTGTCGTAGAGATCATGGAACCCGTTCATGGCAGCACTCCTCGTTGCGGTTCGCAGCGTCATGGCGTCAGCTTCACTTTCAGCCAGCCCGGCTCGCGCACGTCGAACGCGCGATACGCGTCGATCGCGTTCGTCAGCGGCTCGCAGCGCGTCAGCACGGACGCCGGGTCGAACGCACCGCTGCGCACGAGCTCGATCAGGTGCGGCGTGACGGTCCGGTGATTGCAGTTGCCCATCTTGATCGTGAGGTTCCGGTTCATCGCCTCGCCGACCGGAAACACGCGCGCCTGCGGCGGATACACGCCGATCACCGCGACCGTGCCCGCCTTCGCGACCGCACGTACCGCCCATTGCAGTACCTGCGAGGGCCCGTCGCCGGGCGTCCAGTAGCGGCCGTCGGGCTTGCGGCGCGGCGCGACGGCGTCGACTTCCGCATCGAACGCACGCGCCGCGTCGTGGTCGGCGGCGGCCGGCCCATGCGTCGCGCGCATCGCGTCGACGCCCACCGCATCGATCGCACGATCCACCCCGATCCCGCCGGTGAGCCGCAGCACCGTGTCGACGGGGTCTTCCTCGGAGAAGTCGATGGTCTCGGCGCCTTGCGCGCAGGCCATCTCGAGCCGCGACGCGATGCGGTCGATCGCGATCACGCGCCCGGCGCCCATCAGCTTCGCGCTCGCGATCGCGAACTGGCCGACCGGCCCGGCGCCGAACACGGCCACCGTGTCGCCCGGCTTCACTTCCGCGAGCTGCGCGCCGAAGTAGCCGGTCGGAAAAATATCGGACATCAGGATCGCCCGGTCGTCGTCGATCGCGTCCGGCAACCGGATCAGGCTCGCGTTCGCGAGCGGCGTGCGCGCGTATTCGGCCTGCAGCCCGTCGAACGGCCCCGTGTCGGCCGGGCCGCCGTAGAACGCGGTGCCCGCGCGCGGCCCGCCCGGGTTCGCGACGTCGCATTGCGCGGTGTAGCCCGCGCGGCAGTACACGCAGCTGCCGCACGCGATCGTCGACGGAATCAGCACGCGATCGCCGCGCCGCAGGTTGCGCACGTCGCGCCCGACCGTCTCGACGATGCCGACACCCTCATGGCCGAGGATCGTGCCCGGCTTCATCCCGCCGAGCGTGCCGCGCACCATGTGCAGGTCGGTGCCGCAGATCGCGCTGGCCGTCAGGCGCACGACCGCATCGGTCACGTCGACGACTTGCGGGTCGGGTACCGTATCGATGCGAATGTCGCCGATGCCGTGAAATACGACTGCTTTCATGTCAGGCCCTCCTTGTCGAAAGCGGTAACGGTGCAAGTACCGTCACACTGTTCGAGCAAGGCGCGCGCCCGTGCGCGCAGGGGTGGGTGCGGTGGGTTATCAGCCCGTCGGCGCGTCGTCGTCGATCGACACGCCGATTGCGGCGGCCAGCGCGGCCGTGCGGCGCATCGTGTCGACTGCGCCTCCATGTCGGCACCGGAAATGCCGGATTGTTCGCGCTCGGGTTCATGATCGCGAACGGCGCCGCGATCACCTCGGTCGAGAAACCGCCGTCGAGAGTCACGGGCGCCTGTCAGGTTCGGCGGTCTCTGTGCAAGTCGCGACGATTCGATGACAGTTGTGTGCGCAACTATTTTTCCAGAGCGTGTACCGGTCAGCGCACAGTCGGCAGCCCGTTCACGCGCGCGTCGTGCCCTGCTGCTCGAGCGTCGCTTCCGCGCGCAGGCAGTCGAGATCGCGGCCGATCGTCGCGACCGCCAGCCGTGCGTTGCCGCGCCAGAACGCGACCGAAGCGTCATGCGCGCGCAGGTCGCCGTCGATCTCGACGCGGTCCCATTGCTCCGCATGTCCGACATAACGGACCGTCAGGTCGTAGTGCTGGCTCCAGAAGAACGGCACCGCGTCGAACGGCCGCTGCTGGCCGAGCATGTTGCGCGCCGCGGCGATGCCCTGCCGCTCAGCAACGACCCAGTGCTCGACGCGTATGCGTTCGCCCGTCAACGGATCGGGCCAGCGCGCGATGTCGCCGGCCGCGTAGATGTCCGGTGCGCTCGTCTGCAGGAAACGGTCGACCGTCACGCCGCGATCGACGGCGAGCCCCGCCTCCTGCGCGAGCGCGAGGTCCGGATGCACGCCGATGCCGACCACCACCACATCGGCCGGCAGCGTGTCGCCGTTCGACAGCGTCACGCGCTCCGGCGCGATCTGCGTGGGCGTCGCGCCGAGATGGAACACCACGCCGTGCGCTTCGTGCAGCGCGCGGATCGTGTCGCCGAGCGCTTCGCCGAGCACGCGCGCCATCGGATGCGCGTCGGGCGCGACCACCTGCACGTCGAGCCCGCGCGTGCGCAGCGCGGCGGCCGCTTCGAGGCCGATGAAGCTCGCGCCGACCACGACGCAGCGCCGCGCCGTCTTCAGCTTGCCGATCAGCGCATCGCAATCGGCCCGCGAACGCAGCACGCACACGTGCGGCAGATCCGCCCCCGGCACGGTCAGCCGGTTCGGCTCGGCGCCGGTGGCGAGCAGCAGCGCGCCGTAGCCGACGCGGCTGCCGTCCGCGAGCTCGACCGCGTGCTGCGCGGGATCGATCCGCGTGACGCGCGTGCCGCAGCGCACGTCGATGCGCTGCTCGGTATAGAACGACGCGCCGCGCAGCGGCAGCCAGTCGGCTTCGGCCGTGCCGGCCAGATAGTCCTTCGACAGGTTCGGACGGTCGTACGGCGGCTCGCTGTCCGCGCTCAGCAGCGTGATCGCATGCGGATAGCCTTCCTGGCGAAGCGTCACGGCCGCCGCGATCGCGGCCGCACCGCCGCCGACGATCACCACCGATGCGGGCAGCCCCGCCGCATTCAGCGCGGGCGGCGATGCGGCTGGCCGCGCATCGAGCACGACCGCGCGGCCGTCGCGCCGCTCGACGCGCCAGCACGTCAGGCCGTCGAGCGCCGGCGCGCGCAGCAGTGCGCCGGTGCGCAGGCAGAACGCCGCGTGATGCCATGGACAGCGGATCGTATCGCCGACCAGCAGCCCGTCGGCGAGCGGCGCGCCGTAGTGCGGGCATTGCGCGCCCACGGCAAACAGTTCGTCGGCGCGGCGCACCAGCAGCACCGTGGCGTCGCCGACCTGGCCCTCGATCATCGCGCCGTCGGCGAGGTCGTCGAGCGCGATCCCCTGCGCGAGATCGGGACGTGAAGACGAGGCGTCGCTTCCGGACATGGCGTGGCTCCCGGAGTGTGGGGTAACGATCCCATTATCGGCGTCCTTCCCGAAAAGAACAGGTGCAGACGACCCCGCAGCGCACTCAAACACGGACTGTGGCTTGTACGCGATCCGCGACCGGCGTAGAACGTCATCGACGCTGCGGCGCAACACGCCGCATGCGCGTGCGCGGGGGGCCGGCGAGCCGAGCAATCCGCGTACCGCCCCGCCTTCATCCCGTCACGAGGAGCGACCCGACGGCGACCCGTTCTATGCGTGCTCTATCCCGACCCGGTCGACGGCTATCCGCCGCATCACGTGCGCGACGCGATTCAGGTCATAACGCGAGCTTGCCGACCGTGACGATCGCGCGTTCGATCTCCGGCGACCACGGGCTGCTGTAGTTCAGCCGAATGAAATT